>DASTUX010000081.1:0-33007 GCA_035759395.1 Nocardioides sp. | reverse complement strand
CCTGCACGAGGTGCCGTTCCAGAAGTGGTCCGCCGCGGGGCACGTGATGACCCGCAACCCGCTCAAGCTGGCGGCCAGCGGGAGCCAGTTGACGATGTGGGCGGCACCCGACAACGGTGAAGAGGTCAACGGGACCGAGCTGTTCACGTTCCGGGCGACGGTTCCGACCGGCGGCTGACCCCCACCGACCGGGGGCCTAGGGTCCTTGCCGTGAGCTCCCACTCCGGTCCCCGGCCCAGCACCGCGCACGCCGTGTCGCCCGACTCGGGCCAGCACTGGACGGAGCCGGGCGCCTGGCCGGTCGCCGACGGCATCCACCGGATCCCGCTGCCGCTGCCGATGGACGGCCTCCGGGCGGTCAACGTCTACGCGATCGAGACCGAGCGGGGGCTCACGCTCATCGACGGCGGCTGGGCGATCGAGGAGAGCCGCACCCTGCTCGACAAGGCGCTGAGCAACCTCGGCTTCTCGGTGTCGGACATCACCCGCTTCCTGGTGACCCACGTGCACCGCGACCACGACACGCAGGCCGTCACGATCCGCTCCGAGGTGGGCTCGCACGTCAGCCTCGGGATCGGCGACAAGCCGACCCTCGACGTGATCCATGGCGGACGCGCCGAGGACCCGCACATCGCGATCCTGCACCGGGCCGGCGCCCATGACATCGCCCGGACCTGGGGCGACTTCACGGCCCGGTCCACGCCGGACCTCTCGCTGTGGGGCTACCCGGACACGTGGCTGGAGGACGACCACGCCATCGAGGTCGGCACCCGCACCCTCGATGCCGTGCACACGCCCGGCCACACCCAGGGCCACTACGTCTTCGCCGACCGCGCGGCCGGGCTGCTCTTCGCCGGGGACCACGTGCTCCCGACGATCACTCCGTCGATCGGATTCGAGCCGGTGCTCGCCGCCCAGCCGCTGGGCGACTTCCTCGGCTCGCTGACCAAGGTCCGCTCGATGCCGGACCTCGCCCTGCTGCCCGCCCACGGGCCGATCGCGACGTCGTCGCACGCCCGGGTGGACGAGCTGCTCGCCCACCACGACGTCCGGCTCGAGCTGTGCCGCGAGGCGCTCGCCGGTGGCGGGCTCACGGCGTACGGCGTGGCCGGCGAGCTGCCGTGGACCCGTCACGAGCACAAGCTGGCCGACCTCGACGTCTTCAATTCGGCGCTGGCCACCCTGGAGACGCGCGCCCACCTCGAGCTGCTGCTCGCCCGCGGCGAGGCAACCACGACCGAGGCCGACGGGGAGCTCGTCTACTCGCTGGCCTGACGGCGCATCGGCAGGTGCGGGATCCCGTCCTCGAGGAACTCCGGTCCGCTGACCGCGAAGCCGAAGCCGGCGTACCAGTCGCGAAGCGGGGACTGGGCGTCCAGCACCACCTCCCGGTCGGCGCACGCCTCCAGCGCCGCCGTCATCAGCCCGTCGGCCAGTCCCCGGCCGCGGACCTCGGGTGCGAGGACCACGCGACCGATCCGCAGGCGGTCCCCGTCGTCGAGCAGCCGCAGGTAGCCAACCAGCGCCGCGTCCTCGGTCAGCAGGACGTGCCGGGTCCCCGGCTCGGGGTCACGGCCGTCGAGGTCCGGGTAGGGGCAGGCCTGCTCGACCACGAACACGTCCTGGCGCAGCCGCCACACGTCGTACGCCGTGCGCGCGTCGAGCTCGTCGAAGGCCAGGACGCGGATGGTCACTCGAGGAAGTCCAGCGTCTGTCGCCACGCCGCCCGGGCCTCGGGCAGCCCGGGCAGGATCGGGAAGACGTGGATCAGGTCGGCGATCTCGACGTAGGTCAGGTCCCACGAGGAGTCCGCGGCGCGGCGGGCCAGGAGCTGACAGCCCGGCGCGAGGGTGTCGCGGGTGCCGCAGAACATCAGCGTGGACGGCAGCCCGTCGAGCTCCGCGAGCCCTGGGCTCACCTCCCGACGGCCGAGGTCCTCGGGCGTGCCTGCCCACCAGTCGGCGTAGGCGTGCAGCTTGCCGAGGAAGAGCCAGGTGTCGCGCGCCGAGAACTCGACGGTCTCCGGCGTGCTCGTCGTCAGGTCGACCCAGGGCGAGTGCAGCAACAGGTGCGAGGGCTGGCGGCCGCCGCGGTCGCGGAGCGTCTGGGCGAGGGCGAGCGCGATTCCCCCGCCGGCGGAGTCGCCGGCGAGCACCAGGTTCTCTGAGTCCGCCAGCCAGCGGGCGGTCAGGTCGGCGAGCGCGTCGTGCGAGTCCCGCCAGGAGTGCTCGGGCGCGAGCGGGTAGTCGGGCAGCACGACGCGGGCCCCGAGCCGCCGGGCCAGCCGGCTCACGTAGCGCAGGTGGAAGGGGTCGATCGGGGCGACGAAGCCGCCGCCGTGCAGGTAGACGACGGTCCGCTTCGGGTCGATCCCGCGCGGGGTGATGACGTACGACGAGAAGGTGCCCTTCGGTCCGACCACCTGCTCGGTGACGACAGAGAACCGCTTGCTGAAGCGAGGCACCGCCCGGGTCGGCAGCGTCCGCTCCAGTCCCGTGTGCCAGCGCTCGAGGCGCTCCCGCTCGGCCTCGACGGTGTCGAGGTCACGGGACTTGCGCAGGCGCGGGATCGCCCACGCGAGGAGTTCGTGGCGGCGGCTCGGGGACATGCTCCCGAGGCTGTCACAAACCGGAGGCGTCCGGTGTCTTGATGGGCACACGCGCACCGACCAGTCCAGGAGGACACCGTGCCCAGCACCTTCCGCATCCCCCAGGCCACCATCACCGGGCTCTACGGCCGGGTCATGTCGGCGTACGCACGCCGCACCTGGGGGCAGGTCCCCGACAACGCCTTCGTCCTGTGGCACCACCGCCCGGTGCTCAAGGCGATCTTCTCGTTCGAGGGCAAGGTCGCGAAGTGGGACCGGCTCGACCCCACGCTGAAGTCCTACGCCCAGCTGGCCAGCGCCGGGGTCATCGGCTGCAGCTGGTGCCTGGACTTCGGCTACTTCATGGCCCACAACGACGGCCTCGACCTCGCCAAGGTCCGCGAGGTTCCGCGCTGGCGGGAGTCCGACGTCTTCACCCCGCTGGAGCGCGACGTCCTGGAGTACGCCGAGGCGATGAGCGTCACGCCCCTCACCGTCACCGACGAGCTGGTCGACCGGCTGCTCGGCGAGCTCGGGGCCGAGGCCGTCGTCGAGCTGACCCAGATGATCGCGCTGGAGAACATGCGCTCCCGCTTCAACTCCGCGGCTGGCCTGCAGAGCCAGGGTTACTCCGACGTCTGCGAGCTCCCGCTGGCTATGGTCTCGACAAGCTCGACCAGCGAGGAACGATGACGACCAAGCACCCCGCCACCGACGCCTTCGTGGCGCACCGCAACCTGCTCTTCACCGTCGCCTACGAGATGCTCGGCTCGGCGGCCGACGCGGAGGACGTCCTCCAGGAGACGTGGCTGCGCTGGCACGAGGTCGACCAGGCCGGGGTGCGGGACCCGCGCGCCTACCTGGTCCGGATCACCACACGGCTCTCCCTCAACCGGATGCGCACCCAGGCCCGCCGTCGTGAGCAGTACGTCGGACCCTGGCTGCCCGAGCCGCTCCTCACCACCCCGGACGTGGCCGAGGATGTCGAGCTGGCCGACAGCGTCTCGATGGCGATGCTGCTGGTGCTCGAGACACTCGCCCCCACCGAGCGGGCGGTGTTCGTGCTGCGTGAGGTCTTCGACCTGAGCTACGACGAGATCGCGGCCGCCGTCGACAAGTCGCCGGCCGCGGTCCGCCAGATCGCCAGCAGGGCCCGCGCGCACGTGGAGGAGCGGCGGCCGCGGGCCGACGTCACGCCGAGCGAGCGGGACGAGGTGATCGCCCGCTTCCTCGGCGCCACCGCCACCGGTGACCTGCAGGGGCTGATGGACGTGCTCGCCCCCGACGTCGTGCTGATGACCGACGGCGGCGGGTTCAAGAAGGCCGCGCTGCGCCCGATCCTGGGCCGCGAGAAGGTGCTCCGCTTCCTCGAGGCGGTGATGCCCGAGGACGGCTCGGCCGACCTGGTCGTCGTGAACGGCGCCCCCGGGCTCCGGCTGTTCGTCGGCGGCGTGGTCGACGCGATCGGCACGATGCTCGTCGAGGACGGCCTGGTGACCGGCCTCTACATCGTCCGCAACCCCGCCAAGCTCGCGCGCCTGGACGCGCTCGTCTCGCTGACCCGGTGACGCCGTAGGCTGGAGGGACAACGACAGGGGAGCACGCCCGAGACCTTCGGGAGCGTGCTGAGAGTGCGGATCCGCCGCAGACCCTAAGAACCTGCTCCGGTTAGCACCGGCGAAGGGAGTCCACATGTCCTCCTCCTTCCGCGCCCTCGCGGCGAAACTGGCGGCCACACTGCTGCTCACGGTCGGCGCGTCCTCGTGCTCGGCCGTCGGGGAGAAGTCCGCCGACCAGACGCCCTCCTCCGACGAGGTCGTCCTCGTCACGCACGACTCGTTCGGGCTGCCGAAGAAGCTCGTCAGGCAGTTCGAGGCCGAGTCCGGCTACACCCTGGTCGTGCACCGCTCCGGCGACGCCGGCACGCTGGCCAACAAGCTCGTGCTGACCCAGGGCAACCCCACGGGTGACGTGGCGTTCGGGGTCGACAACACCTTCGCCTCCCGCACGCTCGACGCCGACGTGTTCGCGCCGTACGCCCACTCCCTGCCGGCAGGCGCCGACGACTTCGCGTTGCCCGGCGACGACGACCAGCGGCTCACCCCGGTCGACAACGGCAACGTCTGCGTCAACGTGGACGACACCTGGTTCGCCGACCACGACCTCGCGCCCCCGACGTCGCTCGACGACCTCACCGACCCGGCGTACGAGGACCTCTTCGTCCTGCCCGGCGCCGCGACCAGCTCCACCGGCATGGCGTTCCTGCTGGCCACGGTCGCGGCGTACGGCGACGCCTGGCCGGACTACTGGGCCGACCTGATGGGCAACGGCGCGAAGCTCACCGCGGGCTGGGAGGACGCCTACTACGTCGACTTCACCCAGGGCGGCGGCAAGGGGGAGCGCCCGATCGTGCTGTCCTACGACTCCTCGCCGGCGTTCACCGTGCCGAAGGGGTCGGACACCTCGAACACCAGCGCGCTGCTCGACACCTGCTTCGAGCAGGTGGAGTACGCCGGTGTCCTCGAGGGGGCCGAGAACGTCGACGGCGCCGAGCAGCTGATCGACTTCCTGGGCAGTCCCGAGGTCCAGGCGGCGCTGCCGGAGAGCATGTACGTCTTCCCGGTCGCCGACGGGATCGACCTGCCCGCCGACTGGGCGTCGTACGCCGTCCAGCCCAGCGACCCGTACGCCGTGGACCCGGCCGACATCGCCGCGCACCGCGACGACTGGCTGCGCGAGTGGAGTGACGTCACCACCCGGTGAACGTGATGCGCTGGTCGAGACCGCTCACCCTCGCCGGGCTGGCCGTCGTGCCGGTCCTGGTGCTGGGTCTCTTCTTCGTGCTGCCGGTCAGCGGGATGCTGGCGCGGGGTCTCTGGCCGCACGGGAGCTTCGAGCCCGGTGGCGTGCTCGAGGTGCTCGGTCGTCCGCGCGTCCACCGCGTCGTGTGGTTCACGCTCTGGTCCGCGAGCGCGGGCACGCTGGTCTCGGTGCTGCTCGGCCTGCCGGCGGCGTACGCCCTGCACCGGCTGGACTTCCGCGGGCGCGGCGCGGTCCGGGCGGCGCTGCTCGTCCCGTTCGTGCTGCCCACCGTGGTCGTCGGGGTCGCGTTCCGCGAGCTGCTCGGGGAGGGGGGTCCGCTCGGGTTCCTGGGTCTCGACGGGTCGCCGGTCGCGATCGTCGCGGGGCTCGTCTTCTTCAACGTCTCGGTGGTGATCCGGGCGGTCGGTGCGGCCTGGGAGTCGCTCGACCCGCGGCCCGGGGAGGCGGCCGCGGCGCTCGGTGCGCGACCGGTGCAGGTGCTGCGCACGGTCACGCTCCCGGCGCTGCGCCCCGCCATCGTGTCCGCGGCCAGCGTCGTCTTCCTGTTCTGCGCCACCGCGTTCGGCGTGGTGCTGACCCTCGGCGGGCTGAAGTACTCCTCGGTCGAGACCGAGATCTACCTCCTGACCACCAACCTGCTCGACCTTCCGGCCGCCGCGGCCCTCTCGATCCTCCAGCTTGTCGCCGTCGTCTCGCTGCTGGTCGTCGCTGGCCGGCTGCGCGCCGTGCCCGACCCGAGCGTCGCGCGGGCCGTCGCCCGGCCGCGCCGACCTGCACGCGGTGACCGGCTGGTGCTCGCCACCACTGCCCTCCTGCTGGTCCTCGTGGCCGCGCCGATCGCGACGCTGGTCACCGGCTCGCTGCAGGTCGAGGGCGGCTGGGGCCTGGCCAACTACCGGGCGCTCGCCACGAACGGCACCCACCAGGCGCTGCTCGTGCCGGTCACCGAGGCGCTGGTGACGTCGCTGCGCACCGCGGTCGACGCCACCTGGATGTCGCTGTCGATGGGCCTTCTGGTCGCGGTGCTGGTCACCCGGCGATCCAGGACCCGGACCGAGCGCCGGGTCCGCGGCGCGCTGGACGGGTTCTTCATGCTGCCGCTCGGCGTCTCGGCGGTCACCCTCGGGTTCGGGTTCCTGATCACGCTCAACCACCCGCCGATCGACCTGCGGGACTCCCCGCTGCTGGTGCCGATCGCCCAGGCGCTGGTGGCGCTACCGCTGGTCGTGCGCACCATCGTCCCGGTGCTCGCCGGCATCGACGACCGGCAGCGGCAGGCGGCTGCCTCGCTGGGGGCCGGCCCGCTGCGGGCCCTGTGGACCGTGGACCTGCCGGTCGTCTGGAAGCCACTGCTCGCCGCGAGCGGCTTCGCCTTCGCGGCCTCGCTCGGCGAGTTCGGCGCGACCTCGTTCCTCGTCCGCGACGAGCACCCGACCGTGCCGGTGGTCATCTTCCGGCTGCTCGGGCACCCGGGTGCGATGAACTACGGGATGGCGCTGGCCGCGTCGGTCGTGCTCGCCGCGACCACAGCCGCCGTGATGTTCGCCGTCGAGCGGCTCCGGGTGCCCTCCGTGGGAGCCTTCTGACGATGCTGACCCTCGAGAACGTCTCGGTGTCGTACGACGGCAAGGCCGCCGTCGTCGACGTCTCCCTCGACCTGCCCGATGGCGAGGTGCTCGCCGTGCTCGGCCCGTCCGGGTGCGGCAAGTCGACCCTGCTGCGCGCCGTGGCGGGCCTCGAGCCGACCGGCGCCGGGCGGATCAGCTGGGACGGCAGCGACCTCGCCGGGGTCCCGACGCACAAGCGTGGGTTCGCGCTCATGTTCCAGGACGGGCAGCTCTTCACGCACCTCACGGTCGCCCGCAACGTCGGCTACGCGCTGCGGCTGCGCCGTACGCCCGATGCCGCGAAGCGGGTGGGGGAGCTGCTCGAGCTCGTCGGCCTCGAGGGGTACGGCGACCGCCTGCCCGGGACCCTGTCCGGTGGTGAGCGGCAGCGGGTCGCGCTGGCCCGGTCGCTGGCCGTCGAGCCGCGCCTGCTGCTGCTCGACGAGCCGCTGTCGGCGCTCGACGCGGGGCTGCGCGAGCGCCTCGCCGGTGAGCTGCGCGAGATCCTGCGGGCGGCCGGCACGACCGCGCTGATGGTCACCCACGACCACGAGGAGGCGTTCACGGTCGCCGACCGGCTCGCCGTGATGCAGGACGGCCGGGTGGTCCAGGAGGGCGTGATCGCCGAGGTGTGGCGTGCGCCCGCGGACCCCGACACTGCGCTGTTCCTGGGTTATGCGCGGGTGCTGCGGGGTGACGCGGCCACCACCGTGCTGACCGCGGCCGGGCTGCCCGGGGCGGCCGCAGTCGCCGTACGCCGTTCGGCGCTCAGCGTGTCGGCGGACGGCGCGCTGGCCGGTGTCGTGGTCTCCAGCCGGGCGACGCCCGAGCAGGTGCGCCTCGTCGTGGACGTCGCCGGGCTGGGCGAGATCGACGCGGTCGGTCCGCTGGACGTCCATCCTGGGCCGGGCGAGGGCATCCGGCTGGCGGTCGACCCGACCCGTCTCGCCGTCATCCCCGGCGCCTGAGTCCGCGACGCCGTCCCTAGACTGGCCCGCGTGTATCGCCGTGCCTATGCCCTCCTCGTGGGGATCGCCTTCGTCATGGGTGCCTTGGCGATCGTGACGGCGATCGGGCTGGACAAGCGGCTGGCCGACCCGGACGGGTTCCTCGGCCCGTCCTGGGCACGGCTGCCGCTCCTGGTCGGCGGAGCGTTCCTGGCCGACCTGCTGCCGCGGACCCTGTGGCAGTCGCGGATGCACCCGGGCGCGATGGCACCCATCTTCCGCGAGCGGGTGCGCACCCACTGGACCCGCGAGCGAATGACGCTGGTCGTGATGGGCGTCGTCTGCTTCTACATCACCTACGTGAGCTACCGGAACCTCAAGTCGTTCCTGCCGTTCGTGCTCAGCGACAAGATGTACGACCGCGAGCTGCACCTGCTCGACCGGATGATCCTGTTCGGCCACGACCCGGGCGTGCTCATGCATGACCTGCTCGGCACCGGGATCTCGGCACACGTGCTGTCCTACGTCTACCTGTGGTTCCTGCCCCTGGTGCCGCTGGCGCTCACCGCCTGGCTGGTCTGGTCGCGCAACCTCACCTTCGGGTACTGGTTCGCGACCTCGCAGTGCATCGCCTGGGCGCTCGGCACGCTGTCCTACTACGCGCTCCCGACCCTAGGCCCCGGCTTCGAGTACGTCTCGCCGTACGCCGGCCTGCCCGACACCCCGACCTCCGCGCTGATGGAGTCGCTGTTCAACTCGCGGCAAGAGGTGATGCACGGGGGTGTCGAGGGGGTGGTCCAGTCGGTGGCCGGCTTCGCCAGCCTGCACTGTGCGATCACGCTGCTGGTGGCCCTGATGGTGCAGTTCACGCTGCACTCGAAGGTCCTCAAGTGGGTCTTCTGGGTCAACTTCGGGGTCACCGTGGTGGCGACCCTCTACTTCGGCTGGCACTACATCGCCGACGACGTCGCCGGCATCATGATCGCCTTCATCTCCTTCTACGTCGGCGGCATCGCCAGCGGCCAGAAGTTCGACCACCACGGCCTGGCCTCGCACCCGACGACCACGACCTCGCACGTCCCCGTCGAGCACGACGCCTGACCCTCGCGGTCTCTGCCCTTCCCTGGCATCTCCGGCTCCCATTTCGGGATAGTCCGTCACGTTCTTGTCGCGTTTCGGCGCTCGGAGCGACAAATTCGTGACGGACTATCCCGGCATTGGATGAATTACATTCATGTAGTTCGTCAAGGCGACACGCCGGGGGCGGAAGAAAAAGTTGGGGAATTTGTGGCTTTTGTGACTGATGAGCACTAGCGTTGCTCGAGTGCCTCGGGCGCGGCGCCCATCCGTTGGTGTGCCGCCGGAGGTTCTCGGGCCGGTCATGAATGGGGAAACAGGACGTGCGAGCACTGCGGATCGTCACGGCGGTCGCGTTGACGATCGCCCTCGGTGGGGCCACCGGGGTGGCCGTCGCCGACGAGGACACCGTTCCCTCACGCCGGGACGTGCACGAGGCCCGGGTCGCGGTCCGCGAGAAGGCCGACGACGTCGCGTCGGTCCGCGCGCAGCTCGTGCTGGCCAACCAGCGGCTCCAGTCCTCCGCGATCACCGCCGCCCAGGCCGCCGAGGAGTACAACGGCGCCCGCTGGCGCGTCCACGAGGCGCGGCTCGCGGCCCGAGCGGCCGAGCGCCGCTCCGAGATCGCCCAGGGCGACGTCGACCGGCAGCGCGACCTCTACAGCGACGCCCTCGTGACGTCGTACCAGCTCGCGCCCGGACTGACCGCGCTCTCCGCGATCACCCAGGCCGACGGCATCGAGAGCGTCATCGACCGCGCGACCACCATGCACAACGCCGAGGACGCGCTGGACGGGCAGTACGACAGCTTCCGCGCCTCGGCCACCCTCGCCGACGTCGCCACGCAGCAGGCCGAGGCGGCACGGGCGACGGCCCTCGAGGCCCAGGAGCAGGCCCGCGCGGCCCGCGACGAGGCCCGGGCCGCGTCGGCGAGCGCCGCCGCGGAAGCCCGCTCGATCGCGGCCCAGAAGTCCGACCTCATCGAGCAGCTCGCCAGCCTGGAGCACATCAGCGTGGACCTGGCCGAGCGCCGCCAGTCGGCGCTGGAGGCACAGGCGGCTGCCGCTGCAGCCGCGGCAGTCCAGCACGAGCAGGAGCTCCAGGCCCAGCAGGCCCAGGAGCAGAAGCAGCGCGAGGCCCAGCAGGCCCAGCAGGAGGCCCAGCAGCAGGCCCAGCAGCAGGCGAACCACCAGAACGACGACAACCAGCCGGCGCCGCAGTCGAACCCGGCGCCGCAGCCTCAGCCCCAGCCGGCGCCCCAGCCCGCTCCGCCGGCACCCGCCTCGGGCGCGCAGGGCGCGATCGACTTCGCCCGCGCCCAGCTCGGTGAGCCCTACCGCTGGGGAGCCGCCGGCCCCGACGCCTGGGACTGCTCGGGCCTGACGATGGGTGCCTGGCGGGCTGGCGGTCGCTACCTGCCGCACTACTCCGTCGCCCAGTACGACCAGGCGACCCCCGTCTCGGCCGGGGAGCTCCAGCCCGGTGACCTCGTCTTCTGGGGCTCGTCGAGCGATCCCTCGTCGATCTACCACGTGGCGCTCTACATCGGCGGCGGGCAGATCATCCACGCACCGCGCACCGGCCGGCCGGTCACCCAGGACTCCATGTACTACTGGACGCCGCCGAACTTCTACGCCCGTCCCTGAGTTGGCTCGACCCTGTCGGCAGGGGCCCGCGCACCGGTAGCGTGCGCGCATGGCCACCGACACCTCCTCCCCGCCGGCTTCGGAGGGCACCGAGGCATCCCGTTACGTCCAGCCCGAGATCGACGTCGCCGAGCTGACCGCCCTCCTCGACGGCAGGTACGCCGAGATCCGCGGGCTGGTCCGCCGCAACCTCGCGGAGTACTCCGACATCCTCGAGCAGGCCGAGACCCTGACGCGCGACGAGTTTCGTGAGCGGGTCAAGGAGGTCGTCGTCGAGATGGCCGCCACCGGCCAGACCGGCATGGGCTTCCCCGAGGAGTACGGCGGTGGGGGCGACATCGGTGCCTCGGTGGCGGCCTTCGAGACCCTCGCGTTCGGTGACCTCTCGGTGCTGGTCAAGGTCGGCGTGCAGTTCGGGCTCTTCGGCGGCGCGATCCTCCAGCTCGGCACCAAGGCCCACCACGACGCCTACCTGGCCGACCTGATCACCGGCAAGCTGATGGGCTGCTTCGCGATGACCGAGACCGGGCACGGCTCCAACGTCCAGGCGCTCGGCACGGTGGCGACGTACGACGTGGCCGCCCAGGAGTTCGTCATCACGACGCACGGCGAGCAGGCCCGCAAGGACTACATCGGCAACGCGGCGAAGCACGCCGAGGTCGCCGTGGTGTTCGCCCAGCTCGAGGTCGGCGGCGTCTCCGAGGGCGTGCACGCGTTCGTGGTGCCGATCCGCGAGCAGGGCAAGCCCTGCGCGGGCGTCCGGATCGAGGACGACGGCGCCAAGATGGGACTCAACGGCGTCGACAACGGCCGCCTGTGGTTCGACGGCGTGCGGGTGCCGCGCACGGCGCTGCTCAACCGGTTCGCCGACGTGACGCCGTCGGGCGTCTACGAGAGCGCGATCGAGAACCCCAACCGGCGCTTCTTCACGATGCTGGGCACCCTGGTCCAGGGGCGCGTGTGCGTCGGCGGCGCGGGGATCAACGCCGCCAAGGTCGCCCTCACGATCGCCACCAAGTACGCCGTACGCCGCCGCCAGTTCGAGGCCACCTCGGACGAGCAGGAGGAGCTGCTCCTCGACTACGGGATGCACCAACGCCGGCTCCTGCCGCTGCTGGCCCGCACCTACGCGCTGCACTTCGCGCAGGAGGTCGTCGCCGGGCAGCTGCACGACGTCTTCTCCGGCACCCCGTCCTCGGACGGCGACGAGGACCACGCCCGGCGCGAGCTGGAGTCGCGGGCGGCCGGCACCAAGGCGCTCGGGACCTGGCACGGCACCCGGACCATCCAGGAGTGCCGCGAGGCCTGCGGGGGCGCGGGCTACCTCGCGATCAACCGGTTCACCGCGCTCAAGGCCGACACCGACGTCTTCACGACGTTCGAGGGCGACAACCACGTGCTGCTCCAGCTGGTCGCCAAGGGACTGCTCACCGACTACTCCAGCGAGTTCGAGGAGATGGACCAGTTCGGCATGGTCCGCTTCGTGGCGGGCATGGCCGTGGAGACCGTCATCGAGCGGACCAACGTGCACAAGCTCCTCGAGCGGGTCAAGGACCTGCTGCCCGGCGGCGACGAGTGGGACCAGGAGGCCGGCCTCCTCGACCCCGACTACCAGCTGGCGATGCTGAGGTTCCGCGAGGAGCACATGCTCGCGGGGGTGGCGCGCCGGCTCAAGCGGGGCATCGACAACAAGATGAACCCGGGCGCGGTGTTCTCCCGCGTCCAGGACCACGTGATCGCGGCGGCGCGGGCGCACGTCGAGCGGCTGGTGCTGGAGGCGTTCGTCGCGAAGGCCAAGGCGCTGCCGCCGGGTGACCTGAAGGTCGCCCTCAACCTGCTCTGCGACCTGCACGCGCTGACCACGATCGAGGCCGACCGCGCCTGGTTCATGGAGCACGGGCGGCTGACCGTCCAGCGCTCCAAGTCCATCAGTCGCGAGATCGGCAGCCTGTGCCGCAAGATCCGGCCGCTGGCCGAGGACTTCGTCGACGCGTTCGACGTACCCACCGAGATGCTGCGGTCGCCGGAGCTGATCGGCTGATGCGTCTCCCGGGCCTGGGCAGCGTCCTCGGCGGCTGGGGCGACGACCCTCTCTGGGCGACGTTCTACGACTGGACGGTCGAGCACCCGCAGGCGGGCGGCGCGCTGTGGCGCGTGGGCATCGGCAGCGACCTGGGCCGCCTCTACGCCGCGGCGGACGAGATCGGCCGGCAGCCCGCCGGGTCGCGGATCCTCGACGTGCCGTGCGGGGGTGGGGTCGCCCTGCGCGGTCTGGAGCCGGGCCAGGGCGTGGAGTACGTCGCCGCCGACATCGCCCAGGCCATGCTCGACCGGACCCTCCACGGCGCGCAGGAACGCGGCGTCGCCGACCAGGTGGTGACCCGGCTGGCCGACGTCGAGGCGCTGCCGTTCGAGGACGACTCGTTCGACCTCGTGGTCTCGTTCACCGGCCTGCACTGCTTCCCCGACCCCGCCCGGGCGGTCGTCGAGATGGCCCGCGTGCTCAAGCCGGGCGGCGTGCTCACCGGCAGCGCCCTGCTCAACGACACAGGGGTTCGCTACGAGCCGATGCGCCGCCTCGGCCGGGTCGCGGGGCTGCTCGGCCCCGGCTGCACCGGCGAGCAGGTGACCAGCTGGCTGGCCGGGTCCGGGGTCCCTGACGCGACGCTCGACGTCAGCGGGGCGCTCGGCTACTTCCGGGGCGTCAAGCGGGGCTGACCCGACCGGCCTGACCCGACCGGCCTGGCCCGAAGGTCAGTGCGACTGAGTCTTCGCGCGCTCGAACGACGCGAGGACCTCGGCCTCGGCCTCGGTGCGGCCGACCCACTCGGCACCCTCGACGGACTTGCCGGGCTCGAGGTCCTTGTAGACCTCGAAGAAGTGCTGGATCTCGAGTCGGTCGAACTTCGAGACGTGGTTGATGTCGCGCAGGTGCTCGAGGCGCGGGTCGTGCGTCGGGACGCACAGGACCTTGTCGTCGCCGCCGGCCTCGTCGGTCATCCGGAACATGCCGATCGCGCGGCAGCGGATCAGGCAGCCGGGGAACGTGGGGGCCTGCAGGATGACGAGCGCGTCGAGGGGGTCGCCGTCCTGGCCGAGGGTGTTCTCGATGTAGCCGTAGTCCTCGGGGTACGCCGTCGACGTGAACAGCATCCGGTCGAGGTAGATCCGACCTGACTCGTGGTCCACCTCGTACTTGTTGCGCGAGCCCTTGGGGATCTCCACGAGTACGTCGAACTCCAGCACGTCATCCTCCGCGAGCGTCATCGGCCCCTCGGGCCGGGTGTCGGTGTGGGCCCCTCGTCGGGGCCGCGACAAGTCTCGCGCACAATGACCGCAAACGCGCAGTCGGGAAGGGGTGCCAGGTGGGGAGACGTGACGCACGCCACGCCGCCGGCCGCCCTCTTCGCTGGGGACCCGTCGTGGTGGTGCTCGTCGTGCTCGCCGCCGCGGCCGTGTCGTACCGCTTCGAGCTCGGCCCGCGCTGGTTCGGGTTCGAGCACCCCGACCCGGCCACCGCCCCGGCCCTGGTGGCCCCGCCCGAGGGCCTCGAGCTGCCGGCGCTGGAGGTCCCGTCGTCGGTCGCCGACCCGGCGAGCGACTCCTCCATCGCCCCCGGGCAGGTGCGCCGGGCCATGGCGCGCACCCTGGCCGATCCGGACCTCGGGCCGGACGTCTTCGCGGCCGTGACGTCCCTCGCCGAGGGGGCGCCGGTCTTCTCGCGCGGGTCCGGGGTCGCCGTCCCGGCCTCCACGATGAAGCTGCTGACGACCACCGCCGCGCTCTCCGCGCTCGGCCCCGACCACACGTTCACCACCGACGTCGTGAGCGGGGGCCGCGGCCGCGTCGTCCTCGTCGGCGGCGGTGACCCGTTCCTCGCGAGCAGGCCCGCATCGGCCACGACGTACCCCCACCGCGCCGACGTCGTCACCCTCGCGCGCGCCACCGCGACGGCGCTGCGCGAGCAGGGCGTACGCCGCGTCCGCGTCGGCTACGACGACTCGCTCTTCACCGGCCCGGACGTCAACCCGCGCTGGCCCGACGACTACGTCCCCGACGGCGTCGTGTCCCCGATCACGGCGCTCTGGGTCGACGAGGGGCGTCCGCCCGGCGGCCTGGGCCGCGTCACGGACCCGTCACGGGCCGCGGCCGACGCCTTCTCGGCGGCGCTCCGCCGCGCGGGCGTCGAGGTCGTGGGTGCGCCGACACCTCGTCGCGCCGAGCCGGGTGCGACCGGGCTGGCCAGCGTCGAGAGCGCACCCCTGGCGGGGATCGTCGAGCAGACGCTCGCCCTGAGCGACAACGAGGCCGCGGAGGTCCTCGGCCACCACGTCGGGCTGGCGGCGACGGGCCGCGGCTCCTACGCCGACGGCGCCCAGGGCGTCGTCGGGATCCTTCGCGAGCTCGGCGTCCCCGTCGCCGGTGCCCGGGTGTACGACGGCAGCGGGCTCTCGCGCGACGACCGCCTCGACCCGCGGACCCTGGTCGCGGTCCTGCAGGTGGCGGCATCCGACGAGCACCCCGAGCTGCGCCCGGTCGTCACCGGGCTGCCCGTGGCCGGGTTCAGCGGCTCCCTGGAGCTGCGCTTCGCCGAGGGTGGCCGGGACGGGCTCGGCCGGGTCCGCGCCAAGACCGGGACGCTCACCGGCGTCAGTGCCCTGGCCGGCATCGCCACCGACCGCGACGGGAACCCGATGGTGTTCGCGCTGCTGGCCGACCGGGTCGCACTCGAGGACACCCTCGCGGCGCGCGACGCCCTGGACGAGCTCGCGGCCGCCCTGGCCGCCTGTCGCTGCGGCGGCTGATCGTCGGACCGGCGTTGTCGCGCACCGGTACGGTCGGTCCATGACGAGTCCGACGGGAAGCCCGGCCGGGGGCCGCCCTGCCAGCCCGGTCGACTGGGACCTGGCGGTCACGCTGGGCTCCCGGATCGCCGGTGAGGGCCCGAGCACCAGCCGGGAGGACGCCGAGGCCGCGGTGGCCGAGCTGCGTGCCGGGGCCGACCGCTCGACCGGCCTGGTCCACGAGTTCACCGGCCTCGACGCCGGCGACCGCACCGCACCGGTCCTCGTCGTCGACCGGTCTGGCTGGGTGCAGGCCAACGCGGACGGTTTCGCCACCCTGCTCGGCCCCGTGATCGACAAGCTCGCCGCACGCAAGGGGCCGCCCACGGGCCTCGCGCTGGCCGTCGGGTCGAAGGTCGCCGGCGCCGAGGTCGGTGCGCTGCTCGGCTTCCTGGCGAGCAAGGTCCTGGGCCAGTTCGACCCGTTCTTCGACCCGTCCGGCCGGCTGCTGCTGGTCGCGCCCAACATCGTCCACGTGGAGCGCGAGCTCTCGGCCGACCCGAGCGACTTCCGGCTCTGGGTGTGCCTGCACGAGGAGACGCACCGGGTGCAGTTCACGGCCGTCCCCTGGATGCGCGAGCACCTCTTCGGGGAGATGCAGGCGATCGCCGAGACCCTGGAGCCGACCCGGCTCCTCGACGACGGACTGAGGCGCGTGACCGAGGCGTTCAAGGGCGGCGGGGGCAGCCTGATCGACGTCATCGGCACCCCGGAGCAGAAGGAGATCGTCGACCGGGTCACCGGCGTCATGTCCCTGCTCGAGGGCCACGCCGACGTCGTGATGGACGGCGTCGGCCCGACCGTCATCCCCTCGGTCGCCCAGATCCGCCGCAAGTTCGACCAGCGCCGCAAGGGCGTGGGCACCCTGGACCGGATCCTGCGCCGCCTGCTGGGGCTCGACGCGAAGATGGCGCAGTACCGCGACGGTGCGAAGTTCGTCCGGTCCGTCGTCGACAAGGTCGGCATGGCCGACTTCAACGCGGTCTGGGAGCGCCCGGAGAACCTGCCGTCGAAGGCCGAGATCGCCGACTCGTCGGCGTGGGTCAACCGGGTCCTGTGACGCTCCACCCGGCCGTCGCGGCGGTCCGGCTCGCCGTACGCCGCGATCTCGCCGACGTCGGAGAGGGTCCGCTCCTGGTCGCCTGCTCCGGCGGGGCCGACTCCCTCGCGCTGCTCGCCGCCTCGGTCTTCGAGGCGCGGGGGAGCGGCCACCGGGTGATCGGGGTGACCGTCGACCACGGTCTCCAGGACGGCTCGGCCGAGCATGCCGAGCGGGTCGTCGCGCAGATGGTGCGGCTCGGCGTGAGCGAGACGGTCGGCGTCCGGGTCCACGTGGACCCGGGCGGGCGCGGGGTCGAGGCAGCGGCCCGCGAGGCGCGCTACGCCGTGCTCGAAGAGGTCGCCGCACGGATGGACTCACGGGTCGTGCTGCTGGGCCACACGCTGGACGACCAGGCCGAGACCGTGCTGCTTGGCCTGACCCGCGGGTCAGGTGGCCGCTCCCTCGCCGGCATGCGGCCCGGCTTCGGCCCCTTCCGGCGACCCCTGCTCGGCATCACGCGGGAGCAGACCGTGGCGGCCTGCGACGCCGAGGACATCGAGTTCTGGGACGACCCGCACAACGAGGACCCCCGGTTCACGCGCGCCCGGGTCCGGCACCGGGTGATGCCCGTGCTCGAGGCGGAGCTCGGCCCCGGGGTGGCCGCCGCCCTGGCCCGCACCGCCGAGAGCCTGCGCCCCGACATGGAGGCACTGGACCTCCTCGCCGCCCGCGCAATCGAGGAGGTCCGCGGACCTGACGGGATCGACCGGGTCCGGCTGATGGCGCTCGAACCCGCGCTGGCGGGACGCGTGCTGCGCCTGTCAGCGCTCGAGGCGGGGGCGGTGGACTCGGAGCTCTTTCGCGTCCACGTGCAGGCGATGAGCGGCCTCGTGCACGGCGTCGTCCGCGGCGAGGTGCAGCTGCCCGGCCACGTGACGGCGTACCTCCACGAGGACCACCTCAGGTTCCGGCGCACGTCTGTGGAATCCTGACGACCATGGATGCCTCCCACGTCGAAGACGACCTCGTCAACGTCCTCTTCACCGAGAAGCAGATCCAGGACCGCCTGGCCGAGCTGGCGGCCGAGATCGAGGCCGACTACGACGGCAAGGACCTGCTCATCGTCGGCATCCTCCGGGGTGCGGTGATGGTGATGGCAGACCTGGCCCGCAGCTTCGGCCGGCACCTCGAGATGGACTGGATGGCGGTGTCGTCGTACGGCTCCGGCACCAAGTCGAGCGGCGTCGTGCGGATCCTCAAGGACCTCGACACCGACATCTCCGGTCGCCACGTCGTCATCGTCGACGAGATCATCGACACCGGCCTGACCCTGTCGTGGCTCACCTCGAACCTCAGCTCGCGCAGCCCGGCGAGCGTGGAGATCTGCACCCTCCTGCGCAAGCCCGAGGCGCTGCAGATGCCGGTCGAGGTCAAGTACGTCGGCTGGGACATCCCCAACGAGTTCGTGGTCGGCTACGGCCTGGACTACCGCGAGAAGTACCGCAACCTGCGCGACATCGGCACCCTCGCGCCCCACGTGTACTCCTGACCAGTCCGCCCTCCTGTCACGGCCCTTTGCCTGACAGAATGGACATTGCCGACGACGTGTACCGTCGTGAGTTCAGATGAGCGTCCGCGTGGCTTCGCCTGCCGTTCGGGCCGAGCCTGAGTACGAGAGAAGCCTGTGAAGCGCATATTCAAGGGTCCCTGGGTCTGGATCGCCGTCGCGGTTGTCGGCGTGCTCCTCGCCCTGCAGTACCTCGCCCCCAACGGCGGGTACGACGAGGTGACCACCTCGGAGATGAACCAGTACATCTCGTCGGGCGAGATCAACGAGATCACGTTCATCGACGGTGACCAGCAGATCAAGGCCACCCTCGACGACGGCGTGGACCGCTCCGGTGGCAACAAGATCACGGCGTACTGGGTGGACGGCCAGCAGACCGGCATCATCGACGCGGTCGACGAGCAGGTCGACGAGGGCACCATCGAGAAGGCGAACTCCGAGAACCCCCAGCCCAGCCTGGTCGGCTCCATCCTCGCGACCCTGCTGCCCTTCGCGCTGATCATCCTGCTGTTCCTGTTCCTCATGAACCAGGTCCAGGGCGGCGGTGGCCGCGGGGTCATGCAGTTCGGCAAGTCCAAGGCCAAGCTGATCTCCAAGGACATGCCGAAGTCGACGTTCTCCGACGTGGCCGGCTGCGACGAGGCCATCGAGGAGCTCGGCGAGATCAAGGAGTTCCTCCAGGAGCCCGCGAAGTTCCAGGCCGTCGGGGCCAAGATCCCCAAGGGCGTCCTGCTGTACGGCCCTCCCGGCACCGGCAAGACCCTGCTGGCGCGTGCCGTCGCCGGCGAGGCCGGCGTGCCCTTCTACTCCATCTCCGGCTCCGACTTCGTCGAGATGTTCGTCGGTGTCGGTGCCTCCCGCGTCCGCGACCTGTTCGAGCAGGCCAAGGAGAACGCCCCGGCGATCGTCTTCATCGACGAGATCGACGCCGTCGGCCGTCACCGCGGTGCCGGCATGGGCGGAGGACACGACGAGCGCGAGCAGACCCTCAACCAGCTGCTCGTCGAGATGGACGGCTTCGATGTGCGCGGCGGCGTCATCCTGATCGCCGCGACGAACCGTCCCGACGTCCTCGACCCGGCGCTGCTGCGCCCGGGCCGCTTCGACCGCCAGATCGGTGTCGACGCCCCCGACCTGACCGGTCGCCACCTGATCCTGCAGGTCCACTCCCGCGGCAAGCCGATGGCCGAGGACATCGACCTGCTCGGCATCGCCCGGCGTACCCCCGGCTTCACCGGTGCCGACCTGGCCAACGTGCTGAACGAGGCGGCCCTGCTGACCGCGCGCAACAACCAGAAGCAGATCGGCAACGGCGCCCTGGACGAGGCGATCGACCGCGTGATCGCGGGCCCGCAGCGCAGCTCGCGGCTGATGAGCGAGAAGGAGAAGCTCATCACCGCCTACCACGAGGGCGGCCACGCCCTGGTCGCGGCGGCCCTCCCGGGCACCGACCCGGTCCACAAGATCACGATCCTCCCGCGCGGCCGTGCGCTCGGCTACACGATGGTGCTGCCCGACGAGGACAAGTACTCCCAGACCCGTTCCGAGATGCTCGACAAGCTGGCCTACATGCTCGGTGGCCGGGCCGCCGAGGAGATGGTCTTCCACGACCCGACGACCGGCGCCGGCAACGACATCGAGAAGGCCACCTCGCTGGCCCGGGCGATGGTCACGCAGTACGGCATGACCGAGCGGCTCGGCGCCATCAAGCTCGGGGAGTCCAACTCCGAGCCGTTCCTCGGCCGCGACTTCGGGCACCAGCGCAACTACTCCGAGGACGTCGCCGCGATCATCGACGAGGAGACCAAGAAGTTCCTCGCGACCGCCCACCAGGAGGCCTTCGACATCCTCGAGGAGAACCGCGACGTGCTCGACGCGCTCGTGCTGGCGCTGCTCGACAAGGAGACCCTGGACAAGGCCGAGGTCGCCGAGGTGTTCGTGCCCCTGAGGCGCCGCCAGGCCCGTCCCGCCTGGACCGGCTCGCCCGAGCGCAACCCGTCCGAGATCCCGCCGATCGAGATCCCGCAGGAGATCCGCGACCGCGTCACGGCCAACGGCAAGACCGCTGATGAGCAGGGCGGCGTCATCCTGACCCCGCCCAGCTCCGGTGGCGACGTCCACGGCGAGACCGGACTTGGCGGGGGGACCCCGGGGCCGACTCCGCCGACCCCCTCCGAGGGCCGATGACCGACACCACCGTGTCGTCGGAACGAACGCCCGACCAGGTCCCGGCGTTCGACCAGCCCCGCGCCGAGGCCGCCGTACGCGAGCTCCTGGCGGCCATCGGGGAGGACCCCGACCGCGAGGGGCTGCGCGAGACGCCCGCCCGGGTGGCTCGTGCGTACGCCGAGCTCACCTCCGGCATGCGGCTGGCCCCGGAGGACGTGCTCACCACGACGTTCGACATCGGGCACGACGAGATGATCCTGGTCCGGGACATCGAGCTGTGGTCGATGTGCGAGCACCACCTCGTCCCGTTCACGGGGGTGGCCCACGTCGGCTACATCCCGGCCGACAGCGGGAAGATCACCGGCCTGTCCAAGCTGGCCCGCCTCGTCGACGTCTACGCCAAGCGGCCGCAGGTGCAGGAGCGGCTGACCACGCAGGTCGCCGACGCCCTGATGGAGATCCTCGACGCCCGCGGGGTGATCGTGGTGATCGAGGCCGAGCACCTGTGCATGACCATGCGCGGCGTGCGCAAGGCCGGCGCCCGGACGATCACCTCGGCGGTCCGCGGCATGATGCACAACGGACCGACGCGCGCCGAGGCGATGGCGCTGATCCACAACCGGCGCTGATGGTCCCGTCCGACCTGTTCCGGCCCCTCGGCCGACCGCGGCTGATGGGGATCGTCAACGTCACCCCCGACTCCTTCTCGGACGGTGGTCGCTGGGTCGAGCCGGACGCCGCGATCGCGCACGGACGCGACCTCCTCGCCGACGGTGCCGACATGCTCGACATCGGCGGGGAGTCCACCCGTCCCGGCGCCACCCGACCGCTGGTCGAGGAGGAGCTCGGGCGGGTCGTCCCCGTGATCGCCGGGCTCGCCGAGGTCGGGGCGGTGGTGTCGGTGGACACGATGCGTGCCGAGGTCGCGGAGGCGGCGCTGCGCGCCGGCGCCACGATCGTCAACGACGTCTCGGGTGGCCTGGCCGATCCCCGGATCCTGGCCGTGGCGGCGGACGCGGAGGCGACGTACGTCGCGATGCACTGGCGTGCCCACAGCGACCACATGAGGGACTTCGCCGTGTACGACGGGCCCGGCGGCGTGGTCGCGGCGGTCGTCGAGGAGCTCTCGCAACGGGTGGACGCCGCGCTGGCCGCGGGCATCGCGCCCGAGCGGATCGTGGTGGACCCCGGGCTCGGCTTCGCCAAGGAGGCCGACCACAACTGGGAGCTGCTCGCGGGGCTCGAGCGGCTGGCCTGCCTGGGGCATCCGATCCTGGTCGGCGCGAGCCGCAAGTCGTTCCTGGGTGGGCTCCTCCGGGGGCCCGACGGGACGCCGCGCCCGGTCGACGAACGTGAGAACGCCAACACGGCACTGACCGCCCTGCTGGCCCGCCGCCCCGTCTGGGCGATCCGGGTGCACGACGTCCGCGCCAGCTGTGACGCCCTGCGCGTCGCGGCCCGTCTCGAGGAGAAGAATGACTGACGAGCTGGCCGTTCTCGGCGTCGAGTGCTTCGGCCACCACGGGGTTTTCGAGTTCGAACGCCGCGAGGGCCAGGTGTTCGTGCTGGACCTCGTCCTGGGCCTGGACACCAGTGCTGCGGCGGGATCTGACGACTTGCGCGACACCGTGGACTACGGAAGTCTCGTGGCCTCGGCGAAATCGGCCGTGGAGAACGATCCGGTGGACCTGATCGAGACCCTGGCCCAACGCATCGCGGACGTCTGCCTGGCGGACGAGCGCGTTGACTGGGCGCGGGTCACGATCCACAAGCCGGATGCACCCATCGAAGCGACGTTTGCTGACGTCGCGCTGACGATCACCCGGAGACGTGACCGTGACTGAGACCCCCAACCCGCACATCGTCGACGCCGACACGCTGACCGGTGAGATGCGGCCGATCCGGCGGGCGGTGCTCGCTCTCGGGTCCAACCTCGGCGAGCGCCTGACGAGCCTGCAGGGCGCCGTCAACGCCCTCGCGGACACCCCTGACGTCTGGGTCACCGAAGTCTCCCCGGTCTACGAGACCGAGCCGGTCGACTCGCCCGAGGGCGCCGGGCCCTACCTCAACGCGGTGGTCCTCATCGACACGACCCTGGCCGCGACCCGCCTGATGGACCGCGCACTCGCCATCGAGGACGCCTTCGACCGCGAGCGCACCGAGGTCCGCAACTCCCCCCGGACCCTCGACGTCGACCTGATCGTCGTCGGCGACCGCCGCAGCGACGTGGAGTCGCTGCGACTGCCGCACCCGCGCGCCGCGGAGCGGGCGTTCGTGCTCCGCCCCTGGCTCGACATCGAGCCGGACGCCGAGTTCCCCGACGCCGGTCCGGTGGCGGGCCTCCTCGAGAAGGCCGACCAGTCGGGGCTCAAGCTCCGCGACGACCTGAGCCTCGAGATCCAGTGACCGAGGACCCGTCCGGCGAGCAACCGTCGGGCGGGCACCTGCGCCCGACCCCCGTCGCCGTACTCATCGGCTGGGCCCTTGCCGGCCTGGTCGGCGGCTGGCTGCTGCACCCGGTGGGGGACCGTGTCCTCGGCACCGCACCGATCGTCACCTGGGCCCAGCCACTGGCCCTCTTCCTGGTCGCGGCCATCCTCGGCGCGACGGCGTGGCTGACCTGGCGTGCCGTCCACGTCCGGCAGGAGCGCCTCGAGCCGGATCGTGCCGTGAACCGGCTGGTGCTGGCCCGGGCCTGCGCCCTGGTCGGGGCGCTCGCGGCCGGTGGCTACGCGGGCTACGCGCTGAGCTGGCTCGGCGTCGACGCCGAGCTCGCCTCGCAGCGCGCGTGGCGCTCGGCCTTCGCGGCAGCAGGCGGTGTGGCGATCGCCATCACGGCGATGTTGCTCGAGCGTGCGTGTCGCGTCCGTTCAGGGGCCGACGAGACTTAACCTGCTGGGTATGCCTTCCCCCATCACCCGAGCCCCCCGGGCTCGACGTCGGCAGCGGAGCACCAGGCTCACCGTCGCTGTCGCACTCATCATGATCTCGGCGCTCGTCGTCATCAGCGCCGTTCTCAGTGGCTCGTGGCTCACCGTCACGGTCGCTGCCGGGCTCAGCGTCGTCCTGGGCGCAGCCGCCACCCGCATCACGCACTCCGAGCTGATGGCCACCCGCCGCGACGCCGCGCGTGACCGCGCCGAGCAGGCCCAGGCCTACCGTGAGCTGACCGCCGCCCGCACCGCCGAGAACGCAGAGTTCACGGCGGCGCTCGAGGCCAGGATGGCGGCCCACGAGACCGCGATCGAGGAGCTCGAGGTCGCGCTGACGTCGGCCCAGAAGCGCGCCGCCGAGGCGACCCGCAAGATGAACGCCGAGGCACGCCGTGCCGACGTGGCCGAGAAGGAAGGCCGCTCCACGATCGTCCGTCTCGACGACGCCGAGGAGCGCGCGGCCGAGGCCGTCGTCCGGGTCGCCGAGCTCGAGCAGGAGCTCGACGTGCTCCGTGCCGAGCTCGCCGCATGGGAGTCGACCTCGGTGCGTCGCCACGCCTGAGGTCACGCCACGACCTGTTCAAGATCACTGTGAGCCGCCCGAATCCTCGGGCGGCTCACAGTGATGTCCGGCGTACGGCACAATCAACGATCGTGATCCCCGAGGACTCCAGGTTCGAGAGCGACCCCGTTGAGGTGCTCGGCGACAACCACGGCTTGCCCACCGGCTGGGAGGTCGGCCCGCCCGACCCCTCCGACCGCTTCGACGTCGCCCGGCTCACCCGCCTGCTGCGCGCCCACGAGCGCCACGGCCGGGGGTGGGCGGGCTCCGGCGTCGACGACGTGCTCGTCGAGGTCTCCGAGCACGGGCTGCGGATGCGCGAGAACGTCGTCGTCCGCGACCCCGACGGCGACATCCGGGCCTGGGGCAGCGTGCACGACCGTGCCGAGGGCCGGATGCTGTTCGTCCACATCGTCGAGCGCGACCTGCCGGCCCCCGTCGCCGACCGGTGCTCCGACGTGCTCGTCGAGTGGGCCGTCGGCCAGGCGCAGGCCGTCGGTCGCGCCCGCGGGCTCCAGGTCCAGCAGATCGACACCGGCGCCTTCCAGGACGACGAGCGTCAGCACGCGTGGCTGGCCGGCTCCGGGTTCGAGCGGGTCCGCACGTGGTGGCAGATGACCCGTCCCGTCACTCCCGACGAGATCTCCCTCGTCGAGTCGCCCGACCTGTGGGAGCTGGAGGGCGTGACGTTCCGGCTCGTGCGCCGCACCGGCACCGGCATGCCCGACGAGGAGGACCTGCGCGAGCTGCACGAGGTCATCGAGGGCGCCTTCGTCGACCACTTCAACCACTGGGAAGAGACCTTCGAGGAGTTCCTGCACCGGCTCCGCGAGGACCCGGGACACCGCTGGGACCACTGGTGGCTGGCGGAGCTGACCGACGGGGACACCCCGCAGCCGGTCGGTGCCCTGGTCGGCACCGTGTCGGAGAGCAGCTCCGGCCCCGACGGGTCCTACGTCGGGTACCTCGGCGTGCTCGAGGCCGCCCGCGGTCGCGGGGTCGCGAAGGGCCTGCTCCGCACGATCATCGCCGACGCCGCGGCCCGCGGCCGGGACCGCGTCGGCCTCGAGGTGGACGCCGACTCGCCGACCGGAGCCTCCGGGCTCTACACGTCGATGGGGTGGAAGACCAAGTACGTCACCGAGTCCTGGCACAGGGATGTGCCGGTCGACCTGGCGTGAGGAACGAACGCCGGGTCGCGGTCCGGCCAGGTTGAGCGAGCCGCCCGGCTGAGCCTGCGAAGGCGGGGCCGGCGAGTCGAAACCCCGTGACGTCAGGGCGAACCTGACTCGGGAGCCTCAGCGCAGGGACTCCCGCAGCGCGCGGTGGATGCCGTTGGGTGTCAGCACGCCCACGAACTGTGCCCCGCGGCGCACGCCGACCATCGCCTTGTCCTCGCGCAGCAGCACGGCCAGCGCCTCCTCCAGGGTGGAGTCGACGTCGATGGTGGCCGCGAGGTCCCCGGTGCTGACCCCGTCGAGGGGCTCGAGGTGCCTGGGGTCGATCGGGGTCACGGCGAGCCGGCGCAGGCCCCGTGTCGAGCCGACGAAGTCGGCCACGAAGTCGTCGGCCGGCCGGCCCAGGAGCTCGGCGGGCGTGGCGTACTGCGCGAGCCGGCCGCCGCCCGCGAACACGGCCACGCGGTCGCCCATCCGCACGGCCTCGTCGATGTCGTGGGTCACCAGCACCACGGTCTTGCCGAGCTCGCGCTGGAGGCGCTTGAACTCGTCCTGGAGTCGCACCCGGACGATGGGGTCGACCGCGCCGAAGGGCTCGTCCATGAGCAGCACCGGCGGATCCGCGGCGAGGGCGCGCGCGACGCCGACCCGCTGACGCTGGCCGCCGGAGAGCTGGTGGGGGTAGCGGTCGGCGTACGTCGCGGGGTCGAGGCCGACCATCTCGAGCAGCTCGTTGGCCCGCTCGCGCGCGGTGGCCCGGGACTCGCCGTACAGCAGGGGAACGGTCATCACGTTGGTGACGACCTTCTGGTGGGGGAAGAGCCCCACCTGCTGGATGACGTAGCCGATCCCGCGCCGCAGCTTGATCGGGTCCTTGCGGGTGACGTCCTCGCCGTCGATCTCGATGCGGCCGGTGGTCGGCTCGATCAGGCGGTTGATCATCTTCAGGGTCGTGGACTTGCCGCACCCCGACGGCCCCACGAGGCAGGCCAGCTCGCCGCGGCGGACCTCCAGGTCGAGCTCCTGCACGGCGACCGTGCCGTCGCCGTACGTCTTGCCGACGCCCGAGAGCCGGATCATCGGCTGCGGTCCCGCGGAGCCGGTAACGTCCATGCGCGTGACCCTACTCGCGCAGGTGGCCACGGCCGCCCAGCCGAGCTGCTACAGCCGGCTGACCAACGAGTGGTTCTGCGGGCAGTACCTCTCCGACCGCCGCAGCGAGATCGTGGACGCGACGGTGCAGCACCTCCAGATCACGGTGTACGCCGTGGCGCTGGGCGTCGCGATCGCGTTCCCGCTGGCGCTGCTCGCCCGTCGCCTGCCGCGGCTGGAGGCCACGATCCTGGGTGCCAGCACGGCGCTCTACACGATCCCCTCGCTCGCCCTGCTGCCGCTCCTGGTCCCCTTCACGGGGCTGGAGATGCAGACCGTCGTGGTCGGTCTCGCGCTCTACGCCCTCACCATCCTGGTCAGGAGCATGCTCGAGGGGCTCCGCGCTGTCCCCGACGACGTGCGCGAGTCCGCCGTCGGACTCGGCTACGGGGCGTCCCGGATGCTGGTGCGCGTCGAGCTGCCGCTGGCGCTGCCGGTGATCATGGCCGGGCTGCGCGTCGCCACGGTGTCGACCGTCGCGCTGACCACGGTGGGGACCCTGGTGGCCTACGGCGGCCTGGGGAACCTCATCTCGGACGGGGTGACCTCCAACTTCCGGGCCGAGCTGATGACCGCCGCCATCCTGTGCGTCGTCCTCGCGGTCGTCCTCGACCTCGCGATCGTCGCGGCGCAGTGGCTGCTGACGCCGTGGACCAGGGGAGCGCGAGCGTGACGATCTTCCGGGACACCTGGTCCTACCTGCTCGCCGGCTCGAGCTGGACCGGCGACGAGGGCCTGCTGCACCTGATGGCGCAGCAGCTGCTCCTGACCGCCAGCGCTCTCGTCATCGCGCTCGTGCTCGGCCTGCCGGTCGCGCTGTGGCTGGGCCACCTGGGCAGGGGCGGCTTCCTCGCCATCAACATCTCCAACGTGGGCCGCGCCGTCCCGACGTTCGCGCTGCTGGCGCTCTTCGTGACCGCGGACTTCCCGGGCACCCGGGAGTTCGGACCCTACGGACGGGCCGGGCTGGCGACCCTGCTGGCGTTGGCCCTGTTCGCGCTGCCGCCCATCATCACCAACGCGTACGTCGCCGTGCGTGAGGTGCCGGGAGACGTCAAGCAGGCCGCCGACGGCATGGGCATGACCGGCCTGCAGAAGTTCCGGCGGGTCGAGCTGCCCCTCGCGACCCCGCTGGTCATGTCCGGGATCCGGTTGGCGGTGGTCCAGGTCTGGGCCACCGCCACCATCGCCGCGCTGGTGGCCGGACCCGGTCTCGGGCGCGTGATCACCGATGGCTTCGCCCGCAACGAGTTCGGCAAGGGGATCGCAGGGGCGGTCGTCGTCGCGGTTGTCGCCCTGGTGCTCGAGCTGCTCGCGGCAGCGGGGCAGCGGGCGCTGGACCCCTTGCCTCGAGGACCGGGATCGGGACGTGAGCGCGGAATGCGGGGACCCGGCTCTACTGTTGGAGCGGCAGGAGCCGATTCCGTCGGCGCCTGACATCGGCCTCCGAGCACCACCGGACACGCGCGGGCCGGACCCGCGGGACACAGAAGGTAGACAGCCATGACCCTCCACCGATCCCTGGGACGCTCGCTCGCGGCCGTTCTCTCCGTCGGCTCGATCCTGCTCGCCACCGCCTGCGCCAGCGACGACGTCTCGTCGAAGAGCAGCTCGTCGTCGACCCCCGCCGCCGACCAGGGCGACCTGACCATCGCCAGCCAGAACTTCGGCGAGGCCGCGCTCGTCGCCGAGATGTACAAGCAGCTCCTCAGCGACGCCGGCTACAACGTCGACGTCAAGCTGGTCAGCAACCGCGACGGCTACATCGGGATCTTCCCCCAGAGCGTCGACGTGGTTCCCGAGTACGTCGGGGGCATCGTCAACGAGCTCAACGCCCGCGCCAACGGCGACGCCGCCGAGCCCTTCGAGGCGGGAGACGGCGAAGAGCTGGCGGCCGACGGCAAGCAGCTGCTCGACGACGCCGGAATCACCCTGCTGGACGTCTCCGCGGCCACCGACACCAACGCGTTCTTCGTGACGCAGGAGTACTCCGAGTCCGAGGGCGTGACCAAGCTGTCCGACCTGAGTGGCACGTCGGTGGTCCTCGCGGCACACGACGACTGCCAGGACCGCCTCGACTGCGAGGCCGGGCTGACCGATGACTACGGCATCAAGATCAGCAAGCTGCTCCCGCTGGGCTACGCCACGGCCCAGACCTACAAGTCCGTGCTGGACGGCGAGTCCCAGCTCGGCGAGACGAGCACGACCGACGGCACCCTGGCCTCCCAGGGGCTCGTGGTCCTCGAGGACGACAAGCAGATCCAGCCCGCCCAGAACCTCGTGCCGGCCGTCGGTACCGAGTTCCTGGCCGACCACCCCGACGTCGCCGACGTCCTCAACCCGCTGATGGCCGCGCTGACGACCGAGAAGCTCACCGAGCTCAACGGCCGCATCTCGGTCGACCGTGAGGACCCCACGGACGTGGCGACGGACTTCCTGACCTCCGAGGGCCTGCTCTGACCACGACGGCGGGCCAACGCCCGATCTGCTTCCTCCACGTCGGCCTGCCCAAGACCGGCACGTCGTACGTCCAGAGCATCTGCTGGAAGAACCGGGAGGAGCTGGGGCGACAGGGGCTCGGGCTGCTGCCTGCCCACCGCGAGGACCATTTCTTCCTCGCGCTCAAGCTGCGCGGCATGATCCGGCCCTACGACGACGAGCGGGCCGGCTCGGTGCTCGACCGGCTGGCGCGCGACATCGGCGAGGTCACCACGCCTCGGGTGCTCGTCAGCCAGGAGGCGCTGGCGCCGACCACACCCGAGGAGGCGGAGCCGCTGCTGGAGCTGCTCGCCGACTTCGAGGTGCACCTCGTCGTCACCGCCCGTGACCTCGCCCGGCAGCTTCCGTCGGCCTGGCAGCAGCGGGTCCAGGCCCGGCACACCTACACCTTCGACGAGTTCCTGCGTGCGGTCGTCGCGCGCGAGGAGCTCGCGGACGACCTGTGGATCAACCAGGACCTCGGTCAGGTGCTGGCCAACTGGTCGAGCCGCATCCCCCCGGAGCGGATCCACGTGGTCACCGCCCCCCAGATCGGCAGCGAGGGGAGCCTGCTCGACCGGTACTGCTCCGTGGTCGGGGTGGACCCCGCAGCCCTGGAGACCGAGGCAGGGAAGGGCAACCGGTCGCTGGGCTATCCCCAGGCCGAGCTGCTGCGACGGGTCAACGTGGCGCTCGGCGACCGCTTCCCGAGCTCGCGCGAGGGCTACGGACGGCTGGGCAAGGTCTATCTCGCGGGCCGCATCCTGCAGCGCCAGCAGGCCGGTTCGCTCCGCCTGCCGACCGAGTACGCCGAGTGGTGCGGCACGGTCGCGGAGGCGTGGATCCAGCAGATCCGGGAAGCCGGCTTCGACCTCGTGGGCCAGGAGTCCGACCTCCGCCCCTCGCCCGAGTCCTTCGCCGCGGCTCCCGACCTCGACGAGGGCACCCTGCTCGACGTCGCGTCGGCCGCCCTCGCCGACGTGCTGGAGGTGCGCCACGAGGAGCTCGAGGAGCGGGCCGCGCTCCGCGCGCGCAACCGCGAGCAGGCGGCCCGCATCGCCGAGCTCGAGCGAGAGCTGGGCGCCCCGACCGCGGGTCGTCGGGCACGCGGTCCGCTCCGCGGCCTGCGACGGGGCCGCCCCGCGGCCGGCGATCCCGGCTGAGCGCCGTGTCCGCGCGCCCGGGTCGCCTGTGATGGAGCCCACCGGCCAACCTGTTCTCACCGGGGATTGCGGCGCGTAACCTCGGCGTTGCACTCAACGAGCACACCGTCCGGTACCCACACCGACCCTCACCCGAGGGTGGTCGGAGGGACTGGAACGAAAGGTTCGAACACATGACGCACCCCTTCCGGGTGGGCGTCGTCGGCGCCGGACGCGTCGGCGCTGTCCTCGCCGCCGCCCTTGGCGCTGCGGGCCACCACGTCGTGGCCGCCGCCGGTGAGTCCGACGCCTCGCACCGCCGGATCGCCGAGCTGTTGCCCGGCACCGCCAATGAGAAGCCCTCGCTGGTCGCCCGCTCGTGCGACCTCCTGCTGCTGACGGTTCCCGACGACATGCTCGCCAACGTGGTCACGATGCTGAGCGCCAGCGGCGCGATCCGCGAGGGCCAGTACGTCGTGCCCACCTCCGGCCGCCACGGGCTGGCCGTCCTGGACCCGGCGTCGGCGGTCGGCGCGCACCCGGTCGCCCTGCACCCCGCCATGACCTTCACCGGCACCTCGGTGGACCTGGGCCGTCTGGCCGGCTGCGTCTTCGGGCTCACGGCCGGTGCCGCCGAGCGCGAGGTCGCCGAGGCGCTCGTCGCCGACCTGGGTGGCCGGCCGATGTGGGTCGCCGAGGAGATGCGCACGCTCTACCACGCGGGCCTGGCGCACGGCGCCAACCACCTGGTCACGCTCGTGACCGAGGCCATGGAGCTGCTCGCCGCCGCGGGTGCCGACGACCCTGCCGGCACGCTGCGGCCGCTGCTCACCGCGGCCGTCGACAACGCCCTCGACCAGGGCGACGCGGCCCTCACCGGTCCGATCGTCCGCGGCGACGTCAAGACCGTGCGGGCCCACCTCGCCGACATCGCGGCCGCTGCACCGCACACGCTCCCGTCGTACGTCGCGATGGCCCGCGCCACGCTCGACCGGGTCGTCACCGACGGCCGACTGCTGCCGATCCGGGCCGCCGCGATCCGCCGGGTCCTCGACCGGGCGGTGCAGGAGAGCGGCACCGGGCAGGGCACGACCGACCGACCCGGAGCAGGGCTGCGATGAACCACACCCCTGTCCTCGCGCACAGCCGCGAGGAGCTGACCGCGCTCCTGGCCGCCGCCCGCAACGAGGGTCGACGGGTCGGGTTGGTGCCGACCATGGGAGCCCTGCACGAGGGCCACGCCAGCCTGATGCGGGTCGCGCGCGATCGGGTGGCCGACGGACCGGTCGTCGTCTCGATCTTCGTCAACCCCATGCAGTTCGGGGAGGGCGAGGACCTCGACCGCTACCCGCGCACGCTCGACGAGGACCTCAAGCTCTGCGAGCGCGAGGGCGTGGACATCGTCTTCGCGCCGAGCGTCGACGAGGTCTACCCCGGCGGTGAGCCGCAGGTCAGCATCGAGCCCGGTCCGCTCGCCACCGTCCTGGAGGGCAAGACCCGGCCGGGCCACTTCCGCGGCGTGCTCACGGTCGTCGCCAAGCTCCTCGGGCTGGTGCGCCCCGACGTCGCCGTCTTCGGCCAGAAGGACTACCAGCAGCTCGCGCTGATCCGCCGGATGGTCCTCGACCTCAACCTCGCCGTGGAGGTCGTCGGCGCCGAGACCCAGCGCGAGGTCGACGGGCTCGCCCTCTCCAGCCGCAACCGCTACCTCGACGACGAGCAGCGCCAGCAGGCGGTGGCGCTGAGCCGCACGCTGCTGGCGGCCCGCGAGGCCTCGGTGTACGGCGTGGACGTCGCCCTCGACGCCGCCCGTGCCGAGCTCCGCGCGACCACGGGCGTCGACCTCGACTACCTCGAGATCACCGACCCCGACCTCGGCCCGCTGCCCGAGGAGCCGACCGACGGGATCGAGGGACGCATCCTCATCGCGGCCCGGATCGGCTCCACCCGGCTGATCGACAACATGCCCATCATCTTCGGCACCTCGCCCGAGGCCCGCCGACCCACCTCGACCACCCCCGACCACCGGGACGGAGACAGCTGATGCTGCGCACCATGATGAAGAGCAAGATCCACCGGGCCACCGTGACCCAGGCGGACCTCCACTACGTCGGCTCCGTCACCGTCGACGAGGACCTCCTCGACGCCGCGGACCTGCTGGCCGGCGAGCTGGTCCACATCGTCGACGTCACCAACGGGGCCCGGATCGAGACCTACACGATCGCAGGCGAGCGGGGCTCCGGCGTGATCGGCATCAACGGCGCCGCGGCCCGCCTCGTGCACCCGGGCGACATCGTCATCCTGATCGGCTACGGCCAGATGGAGACCGCCGAGGCGCGGGAGCTCAAGCCGCACGTCGTCTTCGTCGACGCCGACAACAAGATCCTGGCCACGGGCTTCGACCCGGCCGAGACCTTCGACGGCCCCGGTCTCGTCCGGGGCGACGCTGTGCGGACCTCCGGGGCCGGGCGCTAACCTCCACGAATGGTTGACGCCCCCGTACGTCGGGTCCCCGGCCGCCTGACGGCGCCGCCTCCTGGATGGACCACGACGTCGGACGTCGTGGTCATCGGATCCGGCATCGCCGGGCTCACCGCCGCGCTGCGCCTGCGCGGCCAGGTCGACAAGATCCTGGTCGTCACCAAGGACGTCCTGGCTGCCGGCTCGACGCAGTGGGCCCAGGGCGGGATCGCCGCCGCGCTCGGACCCGGGGACACCCCCGAGGAGCACGAGCTGGACACCCTCATCGCGGGGGCCGGCGCGTGCGACGTCGAGGCGGTCCGGGTGCTCGTCAACGAGGGACCCGAGGCCGTGCGCGAGCTGATCGCGCTGGGCACGAAGTTCGACCACGACCCCGACGGGGTGCTCTCGCTGACCCGCGAGGGCGGCCACCACCGCGACCGGATCGCCCACGCGGGCGGGGACGCGACCGGTGCGGAGATCCAGCGGGCGCTGATCGCCGCCATCGAGCGGGCACCCGAGATCGAGGTCGTCGAGCACGCGCTCGCCGTCGACCTGCTCCTCGACGGCCCGGTCGCCGAAGGCGGCGGCATCGCCGGCGTGACGCTGCACGTGATGGGGGAGGGTCAGCGCGACGGCGTCGGGGCGGTCCGCTGCCGCGCGGTCGTCCTGGCCAGTGGCGGCCTGGGCCAGGTCTTCTCCCAGACCACGAACCCGGCGGTCTCCACCGGCGACGGCATGGCGGTCGCACTCCGCGCCGGCGCCGTGCTCCGGGACCTGGAGTTCGTCCAGT
>DASTUX010000080.1:0-5920 GCA_035759395.1 Nocardioides sp. | reverse complement strand
CTCCAACGCCGGCCAGCTCTGCGTCTCGATGGAGCGGATGTTCGTCGCCGACGAGGTCTACGACCGGTTCGTCGAGCGCTTCGTCGCCCGCACCGAGGCGATGACCCTCGGCGCGACCCTCGACTGGGGCAACGACATGGGTTCGCTGATCTCCCAGGACCAGCTCGACACGGTCGTCGCCCACGTCGACGACGCCGTCGCGAAGGGCGCCCGGGTGCTCGCCGGCGGCCGGGCGCGACCCGACCTGGGGCCGTTCTTCTACGAGCCGACGATCCTCGAGGGCGTCACGCCCGAGATGACCTGTTTCGGCAACGAGACGTTCGGTCCGGTGATCGCGCTCTACCGCTTCCAGGACGAGGCCGAGGCCGTCGCCCGCGCCAACGACGGCGAGTACGGCCTGAACGCCTCGATCTACAGCCAGGACGGCAAGCGGGCCCGCGCCATCGCCCGCCGGATCCTCTGCGGCACGGTCAACATCAACGAGGCGTTCGGAGCGACGTTCGCCAGCATCGACTCGCCGATGGGCGGCATGCGCCAGTCCGGCATGGGTCGCCGCCAGGGCAGTGAGGGGATCCTGCGCTACACCGAGTCGCAGTCCGTCGGGACCCAGCGGGTGATCCGCTTCGCCCCGATGCTGGGCATGTCGGACAAGACCTACGCCAAGGTGATGACCGCCAACCTCAAGGCCATGAAGAAGATGGGAAGGGCATGACCGACTCGGCACCCGGCTCGGAGTTCGACTACGACGTCCTCGTCATCGGGTCGGGCTTCGGCGGCTCGGTCACGGCACTGCGGCTGACCGAGAAGGGCTACCGCGTCGGGGTCCTCGAGGCAGGCGCGCGGTTCGAGGACCAGGACTTCGCCGAGACGTCCTTCGACACCAAGCGCTTCCTGTTCCGGCCCGAGATCGGCTGCTACGGCATCCAGCGGATCGACGCGCTCAAGGACTGCCTGATCGTGTCCGGCGCCGGCGTCGGCGGCGGGTCGCTGGTCTACGCCAACACGCTGTACGAGCCGCTGCCGGCGTTCTACACCGACCGCCAGTGGAGCCACATCACTGACTGGCGGTCCGAGCTGGCGCCGTACTTCGACCAGGCGAAGCGGATGCTGGGCGTGGTCGAGAACCCGCTGCGTACGCCGGCCGACGAGATCATGGAGAAGGTCGCCGGCGAGATGGGGGTGGCCGAGACGTTCCACCCCACCCCGGTCGGCGTCTTCTTCGGCGGTCCCGGCACGGAGCAGGGCACCAAGGTCGCCGACCCGTACTTCGGCGGCGCCGGGCCCGAGCGCACCACCTGCATCGGTTGCGGGTCCTGCATGACGGGCTGTCGCCACAACGCCAAGAACACCCTGGTCAAGAACTACCTCTACCTCGCCGAGCAGGGCGGCGCGAAGGTGCTGCCGCTCACCACGGTCACGCAGCTCGCGCCCCGGCCGGCGGGTGGGTACGACGTCCACGTGAAGTTCACCAAGGCCAAGACCAAGCGGCCCTCGGCGACCCGCGTGCTGACCGCCGAGCAGGTCGTCCTGGCGGCCTCGTCGCTGGGCACCCAGCGGCTGCTGCACCGGATGCGCGACGAGGGGCACCTGCCCGGGCTCTCGCAGCGGCTCGGTTTCCTGTCGCGCACCAACTCCGAGTCGATCCTCGGGGCGATCGCGCCGGACACGAAGGTCGACTACAGCCAGGGCATCGCGATCACGTCGAGCTTCCACCCCGACCCCGACACCCACATCGAGCCGGTGCGCTACGGCAAGGGCAGCAACCTGATGTCGCTCATGCAGACGGTGCTGACCGACGGCGACGGCCCGGAGCCGCGCTGGCGGACCTGGCTCAAGGAGATGTGGCGGGAGCGGCGCAGCGTCAAGGACCTCTACGACATGAAGCACTGGTCGGAGCGGACCGTGATCGCACTGGTCATGCAGAGCCTCGACAACTCGATCACGACCTTCACCAAGAAGAACCCGCTCACCGGCCGTCGCTACATGACGTCGAAGCAGGGGCACGGGGTTCCCAACCCGACCTGGATCCCGGCCGGCAACGCCGCGGTCCGGGCGATGGCCCGCCTGCTCGGCGGCACCGCCGGCGGGTCGATCGGCGAGCCGTTCAACCGTCCCCTGACCGCCCACTTCCTGGGTGGCTGCGCGATCGGGGACTCGGTCGAGACCGGCGTGATCGACCCCTACCAGCGGGTCTACGGCCACCCCGGGCTGCACGTCGCGGACGGTTCGGCGATCACGGCGAACCTCGGGGTGAACCCGTCGCTGACGATCACCGCGCAGGCCGAGCGGGCGATGTCGTTCTGGCCCAACCGGGACGAGCCGGACACCCGGCCCGCCCTCGGCTCGCCGTACGTCCGGATCGAGCCCGTGCCTCCCGTCGCACCGGCGGTCCCCGGCGACGCGCCGGCCGCACTACGCCTGCCGATCGTCGGTGTCAGCTGAACGCGAAAACTCGTGTTTCCGGTCCAGTCCGGGCCGTAACCCGCCCCTGCACGACTCGTTGAGCCAGCGGACCCGGCAGTAAAGCTCCCTCCCAGTAGGCCGGGTCCCACGGTCCAGGCTTCTGTCCAGCAGATGCGTGGACGATCAGGGCCCGGCCACCCTCCCTCCCCGGCCGGGCCCTGATGCGTTTCCCGGCCGTTCGCCTCGCTACGCTGGGGCCTCGCGTACGACGTCGGAAGGGCGCTCCGCAATGACTCAGGCAACCGACCACGACCTGGTCCTGGTGGTGGACTTCGGAGCCCAGTACGCCCAGCTGATCGCGCGCCGCGTGCGCGAGGCGCGGGTCTACTCCGAGATCGTGCCGCACACCATGCCGGTCGCCGAGATGCTGGCCCGCAACCCGAAGGCGATCGTGCTGTCCGGCGGGCCGTCGTCGGTGTACGCCGAGGGCGCGCCGTCGATCGACGCGTCGCTGTTCACGGCGGGTGTCCCGGTGTTCGGCATGTGCTACGGCTTCCAGCTGATGGCCCGTGGCCTGGGTGGCGAGGTGTCCCACACCGGGGCGCGTGAGTACGGCCGCACCCCGGTCCGGGTGAGCGAGGCCGGGACCCTGCTGGCCGAGATCCCCACCGAGCACAGCGTGTGGATGTCCCACGGCGACTCCGTGACCGCCGCCCCCGAGGGGTTCACCGTGCTGGCCTCGACCACCGTCACGCCGGTGGCGGCCTTCGAGGACGTACAGCGCGGGCTCGCCGGCGTGCAGTGGCACCCCGAGGTCATGCACACCGAGCACGGACAGAAGGTCCTGGAGCACTTCCTGCACCACATCGCCGGCTGCCGCCCGACCTGGACGATGGTCAACATCGTCGAGGAGCAGATCGAGCGGATCCGCGAGCAGATCGGCGACACCGGTCGCGCGATCTGCGGCCTCTCCGGCGGGGTTGACTCCGCCGTCGCGGCGGCCGTCGTGCAGCGCGCGATCGGGGACCGCCTCGACTGCGTCTTCGTCGACCACGGCCTGCTCCGCAAGGGCGAGGCCGAGCAGGTGGAGCGCGACTTCGTCGCCGCCACCGGCGTCAAGCTGCACGTCGTCGAGTGCTCCGACCGCTTCCTCGACGCGCTGGCCGGGGTGACCGACCCCGAGGAGAAGCGCAAGGTGATCGGCCGCGAGTTCATCCGCGTCTTCGAGGCCGCCGAGGCCGAGGTGCTGGGTGCGGCCGCCGACGAGGGTGACAAGGTCGCCTTCCTCGTGCAGGGCACGCTCTACCCCGACGTCGTCGAGTCGGGCGGGGGAGCCGGCACCTCCAACATCAAGTCGCACCACAACGTCGGCGGCCTGCCCGACGACCTCGAGTTCGAGCTCGTCGAGCCGCTGCGTACCCTCTTCAAGGACGAGGTCCGCCTGGTCGGCGAGCAGCTCGGCCTGCCGGCCGACATCGTGCACCGCCAGCCGTTCCCCGGCCCCGGCCTGGGGATCCGGATCATCGGCGAGGTCACCCGCGACCGGCTCGACATCCTGCGGGAGGCCGACGCGATCGCCCGCGAGGAGCTGACCCGGGCCGGGCTCGACCGCGACATCTGGCAGATGCCGGTGGTCCTGCTGGCCGACGTCCGCTCGGTCGGCGTCCAGGGCGACGGCCGCACCTACGGCCACCCGGTCGTGCTGCGCCCGGTCACCTCCGAGGACGCGATGACCGCCGACTGGGCCCGCCTCCCGTACGACGTCATGGAGACGATCTCGACCCGGATCACCAACGAGGTGCCCGAGATCAACCGGGTCACCGTGGACATCACGTCCAAGCCGCCGGGCACGATCGAGTGGGAGTGATCGCGTGATCCGGGCCCTGCACCACCTCGACCTGTGGGTGAGCGACCCGGGCATCGCGGCCGCCGAGTGGGGCTGGCTGCTGGGCGAGCTGGGCTGGGAGTCGGCCGACGACGTCGCGACCGGCACCGCGTCCTGGGCGCACCCGGACGGCACCTACTTCTTCCTCGAGCGCTCGCCCGACCTGGTCGACGAGGAACACGACCGGCTGCGGCCCGGCGTCAACCACCTCGCCCTGACGGTCGAGGACCGGCACACGCTGGACCGGCTCCGCGCCGAGTCGTCGGCCCACGGCTGGCACGAGCTGTTCGCCGACCGCTACCCGCATGCCGGCGGAGAGCGCCACACCGCGCTGTTCCTCGAGTCCTCGGAGGGGTTCGAGGTCGAGGTCGTCCTCGCGGACTGACCCGCCCCGAGAGCACCGTCCGGGTCAGCGGGCGGCGGGCACGCCGTACGTCGTGGTGCGCTCGCGCAGCGGGCGGCCGATCCCGGCGCCGATCTCGTGGAGCTCCTCGACCGTCTTGGCCGAGCCGTGCTCCGAGCCGGCCATCCTGGAGATGGTCTCCTCCATCAGCGTGCCGCCGAGGTCGTTCGCACCCGCCTGCAGCATGTCGCGGGTCCCGTCGATGCCGAGCTTGACCCAGGACGTCTGGATGTTGGGGATCCGGCCGTGCAGCAGGATCCGGGCGACCGCGTGGACGGCACGGTTGTCGCGGTGGGTCGGCCCGGGGCGGGCGACGCCGGCGAGGTAGATCGGCGCCGAGTGGTGCACGAACGGCAGCGGAACGAACTCCGTGAAGCCGCCGGTCTCGTCCTGGATCCGTGACAGCACCCGCAGGTGCTGGACCCAGTGGCGCGGGTTGTCCACGTGGCCGTACATCATCGTCGAGCTCGAGCGCAGGCCCACCCGGTGCGCCGTGCTGACCACGTCGATCCAGGTGCTTGTCGGCAGCTTGCCCTTGGTGAGCACCCAGCGGACCTCGTCGTCGAGGATCTCGGCCGCCGTCCCGGGGATCGTGTCGAGCCCGGACTCGCGGGCCTTGATCAGGAAGTCCTCGACCGAGAGGCCGGTTCGCGCGGCGCCGTTGACGATCTCCATCGGGGAGAACGCGTGCACGTGCATGCCGGGTACCCGCGTCTTCACCGCCGCGACCAGGTCGAAGTACGCCGTGCCCGGCAGCTCGGGGTCGATCCCGCCCTGCATGCAGACCTCGGTCGCGCCGAGGTTCCACGCCTCCTCGGCGCGGTCGGCGACCTGCTCCAGCGAGAGGGAGAACGCGTCGGCGTCCGTGCGGCGCTGGGCGAAGGCGCAGAAGCGGCAGCCGACGTAGCAGATGTTGGTGAAGTTGATGTTCCGGTTGACGACGTAGGTGACGTCGTCGCCGACGGTGGCTGCGCGGAGGTGGTCCGCGAGCTGGCAGACCCGGTCGAGGAGGTCGCCCTCCGCGGTGATCAGGGTGAGGGCTTGCTCGTCGGTGAGGTTCTGTGGGTTGTTCTCTGCCGTCTTGAGGGCGGCCGTCGCCTGCCCTCCCGCCGGTCCCTCGCCTGCGGCCGCGGCGGCGGCGCCCATCCACCCCCTCCGCTCGTTCCTCGCTCCAGGGGGGCCAGTCCCATCCACGGACGCCGCCACCGCCGCCTCCGGCGCGTGCCCGT
>DASTUX010000079.1:0-14952 GCA_035759395.1 Nocardioides sp. | reverse complement strand
CCACGGCTACTCCCTCCCGGTGGTGGAGGGGATCTGGAAGATCCTCGAGGCGTTCGCGTCGTTCGGCTTCTGCAAGGCCCATGCGGCGGCGTTCGCGCTGCCGACCTACCAGTCGGCCTGGCTCAAGGCGCACTGGCCGGCCCACTTCATCGCGGGGGTGCTCACCCACGACCCCGGCATGTACCCCAAGCGGCTGATCCTCGACGACGCCCGCCAGCTCGGCATCGCGATCCTCGGCCTCGACGTGAACACCAGCGAGAAGGCCTATGTGGTGGAGCGGGCCGATGCCGCCCCGCAGGGCTACGGGATCAGGCTTTCGTTGAGCGAGGTCAAGGGGATCAACGAGGGCGAGGTCGACCGGATCGTCGCTGCCCGGCCCTACCACTCGCTCACCGACTTCTGGCACCGCGCGGGGGTCTCCCGTCCGATCGTCGAGCGGCTGGTGCTGGCCGGGGGCTTCGACGCGATCTACGACATCGAGGCGGCCCTGCCCGACGACGGCGTGCGCCGCCGCGGCCGGGTGACCCGGCGCGACCTGCTGCTCCAGGTCGCCGAGCTGGACCGGCACGCCCGGGCGACCGAACGGGCCGGGCGGGGCCGCGGCCTGGCGGCACGCAGGCCGGCCAACCGGGCATCGGTCCGGCTGGAGACCCAGCTGGACGCCCAGCAGGCACAGCTGGTGGGACCGCCCGGGGTGTGGGCGCGGGCCGCGGCCCAGTCCCGGGCGACGGCGGCCCCGACCCCGGTGACGTCCGTGCAGCTCGCGCTCGAGCTGGGCGACGGCCCGGGGGAGGGCGAGGTGAGCGGGCTGCCGGAGATGACGGGCGAGGAGAGGATGCGGGCAGAGCTGGAGATCCTGGGCCTCGACGCCAGCCGTCACGTGATGGAGACCTACGCCCGGTTCCTCGACGAGCTGGGGACCACCCGCAGCGCGGACCTGTTGTCGCGGCGCAGCAAGGCCGAGCTGCTGGTCGCCGGGGTCAAGGTCGCCACCCAGACCCCGCCGATCCGGTCCGGGCGCCGGGTCATCTTCCTGACCCTGGACGACGCGACCGGTCCGGTGGACGCGACCTTCTTCGAGGACGCCCAGGGCCCCTACGCCGCCACGGTCTTCCACTCCTGGCTGCTGGTCGTGCGCGGCGAGCTGCGCCGCACCGGCCGACGCGGGGTCTCGCTGCGGGCGACCGGCTGCTGGGAGCTGCCGGAGCTGTTCGCGACCTGGCAGCAGTCCGGGCTGGATGCCGTCCACGAGGCGATGGCGGTCGTGCCCGAGGGGTTCGACGGGGTGGACCGGCGCCGGGTGCTGGTCCACTCCAGCGGGTTCCGGATGTCGCCGTACTCCGACATCACACCGGCCGGCGAGGCGACCAGGGACGTCGCCCGCAAGCTGTGGCACCGCAGTCCCGGGAGCGCGGGATGAGAACACTAGGGTGTGGCTCATGGCTGACAACGTCCTGCCCAGCGAACGAAGGGGCGCCGCCCGCACCGCCGTGGTGTGGGAGGCCCTGGCCCCGGTCCTGGCCGGCCGGGACGGGCTCGACGTCCTCGACATCGGCGGCGGCACCGGCGGGTTCGCGGTCCGGGTCGCCGAGCTCGGCCACCGGGTCTCGGTCGTCGACCCCAGCCCCGACGCCCTGGCCTCCCTCGCCCGGAGGGCCCGCGAGCGCGGGGTGGCGGTCGTCGGCCAGCAGGGCGACATGGGCGACCTGCTCGAGGTCACCGGTCCCGACAGCGCCGACGTGGTGCTCTGCCACGGCGTCCTCGAGGTCGTCGACGACCCGGCGGCGGCCCTGGCCACGATCCGCGAGGTGCTGCGCCCCGACGGCGCCCTCAGCCTCCTGGTCGCCCAGCGGCACGCCGCGGTGGTCGCCCGGGCCATGGCCGGCCACTTCCAGCAGGCGCTCGCGCTCCTCGGTGACACCGCGCCCTCCGGGCGGGCCGGTCGCCGGTTCACCCACGACGAGCTCACCGGGCTGCTGGCCGAGGCCGGCTTCACGGTCGCCGGCGTGCACGGCGTGCGTGTCTTCTCCGACCTGGTCCCCGGGTCCCTGCTCGACCTCGAGCCCGGTGCCACCGCTGCCCTCGTCGAGCTCGAGCACGCCGTCTCCGAGCGCCCCGAGTACCTCCCCCTCGCGATGCAGCTGCACGTGCTCGCACGCTAGTTCCGGGGGCCGGCCGTGACCGACCCGTCGTACTCCTGCCCGATCCTGCACGTCGACATGGACGCGTTCTACGCGTCCGTGGCGACCCGTGACCGCCCCGAGCTGCAGGACGTGCCGGTGATCGTGGGCGGCGGCTCCCGCGGGGTGGTGCTGTCGGCCAACTACCTGGCCCGTCAGTACGGCGTGCGCTCGGCGATGCCGGGAACCCGGGCCCGGCGCCTGTGCCCGCAGGCGGTGGTGATCGCGCCGGACTTCGCGACGTTCGGGCAGGTGTCGTCCTCGGTGATGGAGAACTTCCGCCGGGTCACGCCCCTGGTGGAGGCGCTCTCGCTGGACGAGGCCTTCCTCGACGTGCGCGGCTCCACCCGCCGGCTCGGCTCGCCGCGGGACATCGCCGAGCAGCTGCGGGCGACGATCCACGACGAGCAGGGCATCACCTGCTCGGTGGGGGTGGCCGCCTCGGTGTCGGTGGCCAAGCTGGCCAGTCGCCGGGCGAAGCCCGACGGGGTGGTGGTCGTGCCGCCCGAGGGGGTCACCTCCTTCCTGCACCCGCTCGACGTCGGTGAGCTGTGGGGGGTGGGGGAGAAGACCCGGGCGATGCTGCACCGGCTCGGGCTGATCACCGTCGGGGACGTCGCGCACACCCCGCTGCGGACCCTCCAGCGGGCGGTCGGCGAGGGGCTGGGCAGCCATCTCCACGAGCTGGCCTGGGGCACCGACCGGCGCACGATCACGCCGCGCAACGCTCCGGCCTTCGGCGGGGGCGACCCCGACAAGTCCATGGGGGCGCAGGAGACGTTCGCCCGCGACACCGACGACCGGGAGGTGGTCGTGCGCGAGCTGCTGCGCCTCACCGCCCGGGTGACCGGCCGGATGCGGGTCGCGGGCGTGGCCGGCCGGACGGTGACGATCACGGTGCGCTTCGCCGACTTCACCACGATCACCAGGTCGCGCACCCTCCCCGAGGCCACCGACGTGACCCAGGAGATCTACCGCACCGCCACCCGCCTGTACGACGCCCTCGGGCTGCAGCGGGCGCGGCTGCGGCTGGTGGGGGTGCGTGTGGAGGGGCTGGTCCCGCGCGGGACCGTCCAGCGGCAGCTGCTCCTCGGGGAGCGCGAGCGTGGCTGGGCGGATGCGGACCGGGCCGTGGACCGGGCGACCCTGAGGTTCGGGGCGGCTGCCCTGCGGCCGGCCAGCCTGCTGTCGTGAACGGTGCGTCAAAGATGACCGTCCGGCGGGAACAGTTCGGTCACGAATTTCGTAGACCCGCCTACCGGGATCACCGCACCCTGCCTAGACTTGAAGCACACCAGGCCCGGGACGTGGCTGGTCCGATTCGACCGAGTGGAGGAACAGCGTGCCGCTCTCGGAAGAGGAGCTCCGACTGCTCGAGCAGATGGAGCGCGCCCTCGTCGAGGAGGACCCCAAGCTCGCCTCGACCCTGCGGGGCACTTCGTTGCGCCGCTCGGCACGGCGCCGGGCCCTCATCGCGGGCAGCGTCTTCGCGGTCGGCATCGCCGTCCTGATGACCGGCGTGATCTCCGAGTACTGGGTGGTCGGCGTCGTCGGGTTCATGATCATGCTGGCCTCGGCCACCATCGCCGTGACCGCCCTGCGTGGCCGTCAGTCGGTCACCGCCCCGCCCCGGACCGCCGGCCACTCCGCGCACGGTTTCACCGTCTTCGAGGGTGGGCGCACCGGTCGCGGTCACCGGCCCCGCCGTACCTCCGGCTCCTTCATGGAGCGGATGGAGACCCGCTGGCGCCGTCGCCGCGACCAGAACGGCGGCTTCTAGCCCGACCGGTCGGCCGACCCTCAACCCACGTGGTCGACGACCCCGCCGTACCGCGCCTGGACCGGGCGCTCAGCCGACGCCGCCTGCGTCCGGTGCAGACGGCTCACGACCGAGCGCGGCCACCAGTGGGCACGGCGCCGGGCGCCGAGCGTGGCCCCACCCTCCAGCGCCTCGATGCAGGTGACGACCTCAGTGCGCATCGCATCGTGCTCGCCCGACCCGGCTCGGGCGTAGCGGCGCAGCTCGAGCGCGTGCACGACCCGGTCCAGGGCCAGGGCGGCGTCCGGGTTCAGGCCGGCGCCGTGCGCGGGCCGGTCGGGGGTGTACTCGTCGACCGGGGCCCCGAAGTACCGCACGAGGTGGTTCCCGGTCTCGCGCGGTGAGCGGCTCTCGGGCCAGGGAACGCCGAGGTCCACGGCAGTGGCGCGGAGCTCGGCCCAGGCCGCCTCCAGGTCACCGGCGAGGCGACGGTCGCGCCGGGTACGCCGCAGGGTGCGGGGGAGCAGCAGCACGAGCGAGCCGAGGACGACGCCGGTGAAGCCGCCGAGTGCGAGGGCCCAGCGGGTCCCGGGACCGGTGTCCCCGGTGTCGGTCGAGGTGGCAGGGTCGGTGGGGGCGGAGCTGCTGCTCGATCCACGGCTCGGCAGCTCCTCGCTCGGACGGGGGTTGCCGGGACCACCCGTCGGGTTGGGTGCCGGCACGTTCTGGGTCGTGTAGCCGGGCACGCCGCTGGCGCGTCCCGCCGGGGTGGGCTCGAAGCGCACCCAGCCGGCCCCGGGGAAGAAGAGCTCCGGCCAGGCGTGCAGGTCGTGCGAGCTGTACTCCCAGGTCCGCGGGCCGACCGCCTGCGGCTCCAGGAAACCGACCGCGACCCGGGCCGGGATGCCCAGGATCCGGGCCATGACCGCCATCGCCGCCGCGAACTGCTCGCAGTAGCCGGTCCGGCCGTCCTCGCCCTCGGTGAGGAAGGCGACGAGCTCGTCGGTCCCGTTCCCGGGCGCCACGTGGGAGTCGTAGGTGAAGCCACCGGTCTCGCGGAACCACCGCTGCAGGGCGACCGCCTTCTCGAAGCGGGACGGCGCCTCGCGGGTCACCTCGTTGGCGAGGTTGCGCACGCTGGACGGAAGGCCCGTCGGCAACGAGGTGAACTCCTTGCTGACCAGGCCGGCGGTCGACGGCGCGTTCACGAGCGCCGCGGCCGTCAGGCCCAGCTGGACTCCGGTCATCGAGTACTGGAGCCCGGCGGTGGTGAGGTCCTTGTCACCGGCGATGAAGTCCATCGTCGCGGGGTCGTAGCGCCAGTCGCCGTCGGCGACGATCCGGCTGATCGGCGCCTGGGTCGGCAGCCAGCTCGACTTGAAGTCACGGGTGGCCGACACGCGGTAGTCGAACTCGGTGCGGGTGACGGCCGGGGCGACGCCCTGCAGGGACGGCATGTCGCCGTCGGCGAGGTTGTTGGTGGGGACGTCGCGGTCCCCGGAGGTCCACTCGTTGTCGAGGAACCGGCTCAGCACCGAGATCCGCAGGTACTGCGGGTGCGGGTCGTCGGTGGTCATCCGGAGGAGCGGGACGTCCCGTCCCTGGTTGAGGTCGCGCCGCAGGTCGGCCATCGGGTTCTCGATGACGATGTCGGAGCCGTCGCCGGGACCCCTGCCCAGGTCGAACAGGTGCAGGTTCAGGGTGGGGATCAGCAGCGGCAGGAACACCGCGAGGACGGTCGCGACACCGCCGATCGAGCCCGCGCTGCCGCGCACGGCCCCGGTGCGTACGCCGAAGCCGGACGGGTCGGCGACGTCGGGGGACTGGCCCAGCGGTCGACCCCAGCGCGTGACCTGGTCGTTCTCCTGCAGGAAGAGCAGCCCCAGGAAGCCCGCTGCCGTCAGCGAGAACACCCACCACGAGACGCCGCCGCCGGTGAGGCTGACCGGGATGCTGTAGATCGTGAGCAGCGGCAGGCCTGCCAGGGGGACCCGCCGCAGCGTGCAGGCCAGCAGGTCGACGAGCAGCAGGCAGAGCAGGCCGCCGACGATGAGCAGGGGATGGACGCCGGGCACGTGCGACGGGACCGGCGGCGCATAGCGGTCGGCGCTGCTGAGCGCCTCCCCGAAGCTGGTCGAGAGGCGCCCCCAGGCGGACCCGACCGGCAGGGGCGAGCCGCACAGCATGGCGCTGGCGAGCATCCCCGAGGCCACGACCTGCAGCCCGACGACGGCCCCGAGCGGCAGCCGCCACCACCGGGCCGCGGCGCCGACCCCGGCCACCACGGCCCCCAGGACGAGCAGGGGACCGATGAAGTGGGCCGACACCTCGGTGAACCCACGCCAGGAGAAGGTCGCGGCCCAGGTCGTGGCAGCCGCGACGACCGCCGGGGCGAGGGTGCCGGAGAAGCCTCCGCGGGCGCGGCTCATCGGCTCGCCCCCCGGACCGGGGCACCGGGCAGGCCGCTGCGGGAGGCCTGGGCGCCGCTGCGTCCGAGCTCCTGCCAGACCCCGTCGAGCCGGTCCCGGGGTCCGAGCGTGACGGCGCGCCAGCCCTGCTGGGCCAGCGCGGGGGTGGCCGCACCGTTCGTGCCCGCCGCGACCCACGCGTCCACGTCGAGGGCGACGGCCATGGCGGAGCCGGCCTGGAGCTGCATGCGGCGCAGGATCGGGATGTCCATGGCCTCGACGCTGCCGAAGACCGCGACGGTCAGGCCGCCGTGGGCGCCCTCGGCGAGCCAACCCGTGTCGAGCCGGGGCCGGTGGATCGCCTGGACGACGGCGAGGGCCTCGAGCAGCGGGCCGGTGTTGAGGTCGCTGTCGCGGAAGTGCCAGGCGCTGTTCGGGTCCTCGCCGTTCGCGGTGACGAGTCGGACCGTGAACCCACGGTGGCTGAGGTGGACCGCGATCGACGCCGCTGCGGACACCGCGGCCTCCAGGGACGAGGCGATGCCCTGCCCCCGGTGCGAGCGGAGCCGGTTGTCGAGGAAGAGGGTGGCCCGCGACTGCCAGGGCTGCTCCTCCCGGCGCACCATGAGCTCGCCGACGTGGGCCGAGCTGCGCCAGTGGACGCGGCGCAGGTCGTCGCCGCGGCGGTACTCACGCACCGTCACGTCCTCGGCGCTGCCGGTCGCGAACGCGCGCGGCCGGTTGTCGCCCGAGCCGGTCCACGCGCCACCGAGGGGGATGTTCGGCAGCGGCACGGTGCGCGGGGTGACGGTGAGCGGGACGGTCGTGTGGAACGCGCGACCGAGCTCGACCAGTCCGAAGGGGTCGCTGACCCGCACGGACATCGGTCCGATCTCGAAGCGGCCACGCACGTCGGAGCGCACCTGGTAGGTGACGTGCCGACGCCAGCCCTCGCCGATGCCCTCGAGCACGAACCGCGGACGGGTGCCGAGCACGTAGGGGACGCGGTCCTCCAGCAGCAGTACGCCGCTCGGCGTACGCCCCTCGTTGGTCAGCGAGAGGCTCACCCGGGCCGGCTGCCCGGCGGCCACGAGCTGCGGGGTGACCGTGCGGACCAGGGCCAGGCGGTAGCGGTTGCGCGCGATGACGGCCGCCGCGACGAGGGGGAGCGCGAGCACGAGCACGCCGACCCGGGTCAGCTCCTCCTGGCCGAGGATGATGGCGCACACGATCGCCGTGACGCCCGCGGCGACGAACGCCCGCCCGCGGACGGTCAGACCGGCGAGTGCCTCACGCACGGGTCCCCTCGGGCACGGGGACGGCCGCGACGATGCCGTCGAGGATGGAGGTCGTGGAGCGTCCGCTCATCGCTGCCTCGACGCTGGGCAGCAGTCGGTGCGCCAGCACCGGGCGGGCGAGCGTGTGGATGTCGTCGGGGAGCACGTAGTCGCGGCCGTGCATGGCCGCCACGGCCTTCGCGGCGCGCACCAGGTGGAGGGTCGCGCGCGGCGAGGCGCCCAGCATCAGCTCCTCGGAGCGACGCGTGGCCGAGGTCAGGGCGACGGTGTAGCGCTGGACGGCCTCGGAGACGTAGACCTGCTGGACGATCCCGGTCAGCTTGCGCACCTCGGCCGCGTCCGTGACCGGCTCGAGGTCGTCGAGGGGGTTGCTCCCGGTGTGGGAGTTCAACATCGCGATCTCGGCGGCCTCGACCGGGTAGCCCACCGACACCCGGGCCATGAAGCGGTCGCGCTGTGCCTCGGGGAGGGCGTAGGTGCCCTCCATCTCGATCGGGTTCTGGGTCGCGATCACCATGAACGGCGTCTCGAGCTGGTACGTCGTGTTGTCGACGGTGACCTGGCGCTCCTCCATGCACTCCAGCAGCGCGGACTGCGTCTTCGGCGAGGCGCGGTTGATCTCGTCGCCGACCACGATGTTGGCGAACACCCCTCCCGGGCGGAACTCGAACTCCCGGGTGTTCTGGTTGAAGACCGACACGCCGGTGACGTCCGAGGGCAGCAGGTCGGGGGTGAACTGGATCCGGCGCACGGTGCAGTCGATGCTGCGGGCGAGCGACTTGCTGAGCATCGTCTTGCCGACGCCGGGGACGTCCTCGATCAGGAGATGGCCCTCGGCGAGCAGCACGACGATCGCCGAGGTCACGACGTCCGGCTTGCCCTCGATGACGCGCTCGATGTTCGCCCGCACCCGGCCCACGACCCTGGTGAGGGTCTCGAGGTCGGCCCCTCCTGCGTTCGGAGTTCCCACAACCGGTCCTTCCCTGTTCCTGCGCACGAGAGTGCGGCGCCGACCCGTGTCGTGCGTTGACTCCAACGTTAGGGCGTGCCGGAAACCCGCGTCCTGCGATCCGGCCCCACTTCTCCCTCCACTTTGCTCCACCGCCGCACCCCTCACGCCGTACGCCGCCTTCCCACCGCCCGCAACCGGCGCCGGACCTGCGCAAACGCGCCGGGGGAGGGCCCCGGGCACGCAGCGGAAATCCCGCTCAGATCGGGGGCAAAACACGCGTTCTATGGTTGACGGTGGGGGAATGTGGAGTAAAGTGGTGCGCAGTGGAGGAACTGGGACTGGGGGAGGTGCTGGATGTTCTTCATGGGCACCTACACCCCCAAGCTCGATGACAAGGGACGACTGTTCCTCCCCGCGAAGTTCAGGGACCAACTGGCGGAGGGGCTCGTGGTGACTCGAGGGCAGGAGTTCTGTCTGACGGTGTGGCCGATGGCCGACTTCATGGACCTCACCCGCCGAGCCCAGGAAGCACCGGTGACGGTGAAGGGGGCGCGGGACTACACCCGCTTCCTGTTCGCCGGCGCCTCGGAGGAGATGCCCGACAAGCAGGGTCGGATCACGATCACGCCGATGCTGCGCGAGTACGCCTCGCTCGATCGGGACGTGGTGGTCATCGGGGTGATGAACCGGATCGAGATCTGGGACCCGGCCCGTTGGCAGCAGTACTCCGCGGAGCAGGAGACGAAGTTCTCCGAGCTCAGCGAAGAGGTCTTCCCCGGGGTCTGACCCCGACACAACAACACAGCGATCCGCAGGGCGAGGTCTCGGGCCCGCTCCCTACACCAGTCATCTGGGGCACCTTCCCCGGTTCCAGACGACTCCTTCCCACTCAGGGAGCGGGCAGGGACCTGGTCCTGCGGATCCACGCATCACCACCGGCAGCACCACACGCAAGAGTTCGAGCGGGGTCGAGACATGAGCACCACCACACCAGTGACACCGGTACGCCGGGTACGTCACCAGGCCCAGGAGGCCGCCGCAGTGATGGCCTTCTCCGCGGCCACCTCGGTGGGTCTCGCGGTCGCCCTCCTGCTCCTCACGAGCCTGGGTCGGTAGGCCGCCGCCATGAGCAGCCCCCGCCACGTCCCGGTCCTCCTCGACCGGGTCGTCTCATTGCTGACGCCCGCCCTCGAGCACGAGGGTGCGGTGCTCGTCGACTGCACGCTCGGCCTCGGCGGTCACACCGAGGCCGTCCTCACCCGCCTCGAGCACGCCCGGGTGATCGGCATCGACCGCGACCCTGCCGCCCTCGAGCTCGCCGGTGAGCGGCTGGCGCCGTTCGGTGACCGGTTCACCGGTGTGCAGGCGGTCTATGACGAGCTCCCCGACGTGCTCGGCGAGCTGGGCCTCCCCGCCGTCGACGCCGTCCTCTTCGACCTCGGCGTCTCCTCGATGCAGCTCGACGTGCGCGAGCGCGGCTTCGCCTACGCCGAGGACGCCCCGCTCGACATGCGGATGGGGACCGAGGGGCCGACAGCGGCCGACATCCTCAACACCTACTCGGCCGCCGAGCTGACGCGGGTACTGCGCGACTACGGCGAGGAGAAGTTCGCCCGCAAGATCGCCGGGGCCATCGTGCGCGAGCGCGAGGTCGAGCCGTTCAGCCGCTCGGGCCGCCTCGTCGAGCTGCTGTACGCCGAGATCCCGGCGCCGGCACGTCGTACCGGAGGACACCCCGCCAAGCGCACCTTCCAGGCGCTGCGGATGGAGGTCAACGACGAGCTCGCCGTGCTCCGCCGCGCGATCCCGGCATCGATCGACGCGATCGCCGTCGGTGGTCGCGTCGTCGTGGAGTCCTACCACTCGCTCGAGGACCGGCTGGTCAAGCAGGCCTTCACCGCCGCCACGCGCAGCACCGTCCCCCTCGACCTCCCGTTCGTGCCCGAGGGGTCCGAGCCCGCCCTGCGGCTCGTGACCCGCGGCTCCGAGAAGGCCAACCAGGCCGAGATCGACGAGAACCCCCGCGCCGCCTCCGTCCGGCTGCGCGCCATCGAACGTGTCCGCCCCGCCCCCCGCACCAGCAGAGGAGCAGCCCGATGAGCAGTCCGGCCTTCCAGATCCGCCAGCGCATGCCGCGCATCGCCGAGGCTGCCGTCGAGCGGGCCCGACTCACCGTCGTGCCCCGTCGCCGCGTCCGCGCCGCCCGGGTGCCCTTCGTGACCCTCGTGTCCCTCGTCCTGCTCGGTGGCGTCGTCGGCCTCCTGCTGTTCAACACCTCGATGCAGCAGGCGTCGTTCGCCGCGACCTCCCTGGAGAACCAGGCCAGCGCCCTCTCGGCCCGCGAGCAGACGCTCGGCATGGAGCTCGACGTGCTGCGCGACCCCCAGCGCGTGGCGCGCCAGGCCCAGCGGATGGGCATGGTCCCGGCACCGACGCCGGCCTTCCTCAACCTGTCGACGGGCAAGGTCCTCGGCGTCCCGACCGTCGCGACCCCGCTGCAGCGGCTGCGGATCGAGCCGCTGGCGCCGCCGCTGCCCGCGAGCCTCAACCCCGCCCCGACGTACGTCGAGGCGCCGGAGGCCGTCACAGGTTCCTCCGCCGGATCCAGCGCGCCCTCGAAGGGGCACGGGCACGGAGACGGTAGACATGGCGCCAAGTCACACCAGAACCACCAGAAGCACCAGTCCCACCAGAACCGCCGCTGAGACCGGAGATCGACGTGCGCCCCACCCACCCGTTGCCGCGAGGCGGCCGACCCGCGCCCCGCCGCCCCCGCGGCAGCCTGCGCGGCGCGCCGCACATCCGCCTGCGGTTCGGCTTCATCGTGATCGCGATGGTGCTGTCGGTGTTCGGGGCTCGCCTGGTGCAGCTGCAGGGGATCGACCCCAAGTCGTACGCCGCGATGGCGGCCGCCGAGGGGATGGTCCAGGTCGAGCTCCCCGCCGAGCGCGGGGACATCCTCGACCGCAACGGCGAGCCGCTCGCGGACTCCGTCGACGGCCTGATGGTGGTGGCCGACCCGTACATGACCGCCGACCAGGCGCCGGAGCTCGCGAAGTTCCTGGCCACCCGGCTCGACGTCGACTACTTCACCACCCTCGCGCGGCTGCGCGAGGAGGGCAGCCGGTTCGAGTACATCGCGCGCCGGGTGCCGTCGACCCTGGCCAACGACGTGCTGCAGGCGGCCGAGGAAGCCGGCTTCGAGGGCCTGGCGACCCGGCGCGACCCGGTCCGTGACTACCCGGCCGGTGACGTCGCCGCCAACCTGATCGGCTTCATGGGCACCGACGAGGCCCTCGGCGGACTCGAGCGGACCTTCGACAGGCAGCTCGCCGGCACCGACGGCTCGGCGAGCTACGAGCTCGGTGGCGGCAACCGGATCCCGCTGGGCGAGAGCACGACCGTGCCGCCGGTCGACGGCAGCGACCTGCGCACGACCATCGACCAGGACCTGCAGTGGTACACCCAGCGCGTGCTGCGCCAGACCGTCGAGGACGCCCGTGCCGACTCCGGGGTGGCCATCGTGATGGACAGCCTCACCGGCGAGATCCTGGCCCTGGCCGACGACCCGACCTTCGACGCGAACGCCCCGCTGGAGTCCCCGGAGGACGACCTCGGCTCCCGCGCGATGAGCGACGTCTACGAGCCCGGCTCGGTGGAGAAGGTGCTCACCCTCAGCTCACTGATCGATGCCGGCAAGGTGACGCCCCGGACCCGGCTCAAGGTCCCGGGCTCCCTGGCCCGTGAGGACCGGGTCATCCACGACTGGTTCCCGCACGACACGATCCACCTCACGCTCGCGGGAGTCATCGCCCAGTCGTCGAACATCGGTACCGTGCTGGCCGCCGACAAGTTCGACGACGGCGAGCTTCGCTCCTACCTGTCCCGCTTCGGGCTGGGCCAGCGCACCGACATCGGAGTCCGCGGCGAGACCCCGGGCATCCTCCCCGACCCCAGCGTGTGGACGCACCAGACGCAGGACCGGGTGGCCTTCGGCCAGTCCCTGTCGGTGAACGCCGTCCAGATGACCGCTGCGGTCAACACCCTGGCCAACGGCGGCGTTCGGGTGGACCCGAGCCTGATCCGGGGATCCGCCACCACCGACGCCGGACAGCGGGTCGGCACCGACGAGAGGACCACCCGCCGGGTGGTCAGTGCCTCGGCCGCACGCCAGACCGCACTGATGATGGAGCGGGTCGTCGACCCCGAGGTCGGCGTCGCCCCCGGTGCGCAGGTGCCCGGCTACCGGGTCGCCGGGAAGACCGGCACCGCGCAGCGGGTCGGGGCCGAGTGCGGGTGCTACGACGGCACGTTCACGGTCTCGTTCGCCGGCTTCGCACCGGCCGACAAGCCCCGCTTCACGATCTACGTCGTCGTCCAGAACCCGCGCAACGGCGGTGGTGGCGGCTCCGTCGGCGGTCCCGCCTTCTCCAAGATCATGAGCTACGCGCTGCGCCGCTACGCCGTACCTCCCACGGGCACCCGGCCCTCCCACCTCCCCACCGAGTGGTGACCGCGGTGGACGAGCCACGGGCGGGCGCAGCCGGTGCGCCGGCGGACGGTAATCTCGCGGCGTGGTGAGCGACGACCCCCTCGCGGCAACGCGCCCCCGGCGCCCGATCCAGACCTTGCTCACCGACCTCGCGGCCTGGCTCGCGGGCGTCGATGAGAGCTTCTCCGCGCGCGGCACCCTCGCCGCCGTCCGGACGACGGGGCTGTCGCTGAGCTCGCAGCGGATCCTCCGGGGCGACGTGTACGCCGCCCTTCCGGGCACCCGCGCCCACGGCATCGACTTCGCGCCGGACGCGGTCCGCGCCGGTGCGGTCGCGATCCTGACCGACCCGAGCGGTGCCGACCGGGCAGCCGACCTGATGGGGGACGACGTACCCCTGCTCGTCGTCGACGCCCCGCGGGCCGTGCTCGGCCGCCTCGCGGCCCGGGTCTACGGCGACCCCGCGACGTCGCTGCGGATGATCGGCGTGACCGGCACCCAGGGCAAGACCACGACCACGCGGCTGGCCGAGAGCGGGCTCCAGCACGCCGGTGTGCCGTCGGCCGTGATCGGCACCGTCGGCACACGGGTGAGTGGCGTCGACCTGAAGACCGCGCTCACGACGCCGGAGGCACCCGACCTGCACGGACTCTTCGCGATGATGCGCGAGCGCCGGGTGGCCGCCTGCGCGATGGAGGTGTCGAGCCACGCGCTGGTGATGGGCCGGGTGGACGGGGTCGTCTTCGACGTCGTCGTCTTCACCAACCTCGGGCGCGACCACCTCGACTTCCACGTGGACGTGGAGGACTACTTCGCCGCCAAGGCCTCGCTGTTCACCCCCGAGCGGGCCCGGCTGGGCCTGGTCAACGTCGACGACGAGCACGGGCGGCGGCTGGTCGAGGAGGCCACGATCCCGATCCGGACCTTCTCGCTGACCGGCCGCGAGGCCCACTGGCAGGCGGTCGACGTCGAGCTCGAGGCCGGTGGCTCGCGGTTCACCGTGCTCGGCCCCGACGGGATCGCGGTCGACGCCGCCGTCCCGTTGCCGGGCGACTTCAACGTCGCCAACGCGCTCGCCGCGATCGCGGCCTGCGCCGAGGCCGGGTTCGACACCGCCCGGGTGGCCGCCGGCATCGCGGCCGGCGGCGGCGTCCCCGGGCGGCTCGAGCGGGTCGATGCGGGCCAGGAGTTCGTCCTGGTCGTCGACTACGCCCACAAGCCCGACGCCGTGGAGGCCGCCATCCGCACGCTCCGCCCGCTGACCGACGGCCAGGTGATCGTGGTGCTCGGGGCCGGGGGAGACCGCGACCCGGGCAAGCGGCCGATCATGGGCGAGATCGCGGCCCGCCTGGCCGACGTGCTGGTCGTCACCGACGACAACCCGCGCACCGAGGACCCTGCGGCGATCCGGTCCGCGGTGCTCGCCGGTACCGGCGGCGCACGTGCCGAGGTCCTCGAGATCGGCGACCGCCGGGCTGCGATCCGTGAGGCCGTACGCCGGGCCCGTCCCGGCGACATCGTCGTGGTCGCCGGCAAGGGCCACGAGACCGGCCAGGAGATCGCCGGCGTCGTGCACCCCTTCGACGACCGCGAGGTCGCCCGGGAGACCATCCGCGAGGAGCTGGCCACCCGATGAACCACCCCACGATGTCGCTCACTGCGCTCACGCCTCCGCGGGGACCCCGATGATCCCGATGAGCCTCGCCGAGATCGCCCGTGTGGTGGGGGGAGCGGTCGACGGCGACCCGTCCGTCGTCGTGGACGCCCCGGCCTTCCTCGACAGCCGCGACCCCGTCCCCGGCGGCCTCTTCGTCGCGGTGCCGGGGGAGCACGTCGACGGCCACGACTTCGCGGCACTCGCCC
>DASTUX010000078.1:0-19833 GCA_035759395.1 Nocardioides sp. | reverse complement strand
CGCTCGAGGCGGTGCTCGGCCATCAGCACCGAGATGCCGAGGTCGTGGACCAGCCGGGTCAGCGTGGCCAGGACGTCCTCGGCGGCCGTCGGGTCGAGCGCCGACGTGGGCTCGTCGAGGACGAGGAGGCGGGGGTGCATGGTGAGCACCGACCCGATCGCGACCCGCTGCTGCTGACCGCCGGACAGGGTGCGCAGGTCGCGCGCCCGCAGGTCCGCGATGCCGAGCAGGTCGAGGGTCTCCTCCACCCGGCGACGCATGGTGTCGGCCGGCAGCCCGAGCTGCTCCATGCCGTAGGCCAGCTCCTCCTCGACCGTGTCGGTGACGAAGCCCGCCGCCGGGTCCTGCCCGACGTAGCCCACGACGTGGGCGCGGTCGCGGGGCGGGCGGCGTACGACGCTCTCGCCGTCGAGCAGCACATCCCCGTCGAGGGTGCCGCCGCTGAACCGGGGCACCAGGCCGGTGACCACGCCGAGCAGGGTCGACTTGCCGACCCCGGTGGGGCCGGACACGAGGACCAGCTCGCCCTCCTCGATGCTCAGGTCGACCCCGTCGAGGACTGGTCGGTCGCCGTAGGCGAAGCGGATGCCGCGCAGCTCGATCACGCCGCCACCTCCCGGCGCACCGGCAGCGGCGCGGCGGTGAACGGGGTGGCCGCGGGGGGCGAGCAGAGCGCCCCGACCAGGCCGGCCGTCACGCCGAGCAGGGCGACGCCGCTGAGGGCGGGGACGACGTCGAGGCCGGGGTAGGCCACGAGCACCTGGTGCCGGCTCACCCACCAACCGGCGGCACCGACGACGACGCCCGAGCCGACGACCGCGGCCTCGGGCCAGCGCCACCGGTCGGGCCGGTAGCGGGAGCGCTCGACCCGGCGGCCGGCGCTGAGCAGGCCCGCGAGCGCCGCCACGGCACCGAGCGCGAGCATCGGCAGCGCCAGGTAGCGCGGCGCGGTGCTGTCGAGGACGGCGTAGACCCCGACACAGATCCCCCCGAGGCCGAGCAGCATCAGGGCGCCGGTCGCCCGGCGTCGGCCCGGGGTCAGTCCGTTGGCACGCCCGTAGCCGCGGGCGTCCATCCCGGCGGCCAGGGCCAGCGAGCGCTCCAGGGCGTCCTCGAGCACCGGCACCAGCAGCCGGCGCAGCCCCGCGACGCGGCCGGACTCCCCCGCCCGCAGGCTCTGCGCGGCCCGCACCCGGCGCACGCTGTCCGCGAACTGGGGCAGCACCGTCACCGCCACGACGAGCGCGGTGCCGATCTCGTAGAGGGCCGGCGGCACCGAGCGCAGCAGGCGTTTGGGGTTGGCCAGCGCGTTGGCCGCACCGATGCAGATCACGATCGTGGCCAGCCTGAGCCCGTCGTAGAACCCGGCGAGCAGCGCCTCCCGCGTCACCGGCCCGAGCAGCGTGATCCCGGCGACCCAGTCCGGCAGGGGCACCGAGGGCAGGTCGAGCAGCACGTGGCCGCCGTACACACCCCCGAAGAGCAGCCGGAAGACCACGCGCACCGCGACGATCACGACGCCCACCCAGACGTAGAGCCGGAACGACCTGGCCCAGGGCTGGTCCGAGCGTCGGGCCATCACCACGACCGCCGCCACACCCACCAGCATCAGCAGGACCAGAGGGTTGGTGGTGAGCGAGGCGGCCGTGGCGAGCCCGATCGCCCACAGCCACCAGGCCACGGGGTGCAGGTCGCGCGGGAGGCGGGCACCACGGCTCAGGGGGCCGCTCACGGTCCGGGCGTCCCCCGTCTGCGTCGTACGACGGCGGTGCCGGCCGCGGCCGCGAACAGCAGGCCGATGGCCACCGGCGCCACCCAGGTCGGGAGCCCGCCGTCGGACGGGTCCGCCGCGTCGGGGGCCGCCTCGGGCGTTGCGTCCGGGCTCGTCGAGAACGACGCCGTGGGGTCGTCCGACGGGCTCGCGGAGGCCGACTCGCTGGCGGACGCGGAGGGCTTGTGGCGGGGCTTCTTCGACGCGGACGCGCTCGGCGTGGCTGCGCCGCTCGCGGAGGCCGACGGGGCAGCAGAGCCCGCGCCGCTCCCGGAGCCGCCCTGGGTCCCGGAGGAGGGGGACGCCTGCGAGCCGCCGGACGAGCCCGACGAGGGCTGCGGCTTCGGGCTCGAGCTGGACGGTGACGGGGAGGGCTGGCTCTGGTGCGCGGTCGCCCTGGCCCCGGGCGGCGACTTGGCGTTGCTGCCGTTCCAGGAGAGTGCTACGTAGCCACCCTCGGGGACCTTCAGCGAGTCCACGCCCTGGCTCGAATACGACCAGCTGCCGGACTTGCCGTCGGACCACCACAGGCCCCAGTAGGCGTTGCTGGGCGGGGTGTTGACGCAGGAGTCCTGCTCCTCGGAGGGCGCGTTGTTGACGCGACACACGAAGCCCGGCTGGCGCTGGACCCGCTCGAGGGCGAAGCCGGACTCGCCGAACTGCTGGGACGCGGTCTTGCCTGCGCCCCCGGAGTCGCAGACCTGCTGCACACCTCCGCCGAGCTCGTGGAAGTCGACGACCACGGTGACACCCTGGGCGGTCGAGCAGGCTGCTGCCGAGGCCGGCGCCGACGGCAGGACGAGGCTCGTCGCCGCGGTCAGCACGACCGCGGCGACCACCCGGACGACGTGCCGACCCATCACCGCTGGAGGCAGGTGGCGAGACGGAGGTTGCCCAGCGCCGGGGCAGCCTGCGAGGTCGCCCGGCGCCACTGGTCGCGCTCGGTGTCCCCGATGCCGTTGGCCTTCGCGGCCTTGAGCGCCGCCCGGTCGTAGGCGATCGCGCCGCGCTCGCCCGCGAGCGGCGTGCCCGACAGGTCGCCGGTGACCTGCAGGTTCTTCACCCACTGCGCCGCGTCCTGCGCCGCGTGGCAGGCCCCCAGCTCGCCCAGCGCCCAGCCCGCGACGCCGGTGCTGTTCGCGTTGCTCGCCTCGGTCGTCGGTCCCCCGCCGAAGCTGCCGTTGTCGTGCTGGCGTCGCACGAGCCAGGCGATTGCGTCGGCGATCGCGGAGCGGATGGCGGGCGTCTTGTGCGGCACCGCCTTGAGGCTGAGTACGGCGATCGCCGTGACGTCGGTGTCGGGCGCGCTGGTCGTGGCGCGGCGACCGCCGTCGCACGTCTGGTCCAGCCTGGTCTTGCGAGCGAAGTTGAGACGGAAGTAGCCGGCCGAGCACTGCTGCTTGAGCAGGAACCGCACCGCCTCGTCGGCCTTGCCCGACTCCGCCACCGACAGGCCGCGGGCCGCCAGCGCCTGGCCGATGACGTTCGCGTAGTCGCTGGCCGACTTGTCCTGGATGCGTCCGACCGTGGGGGCGGTCGAGCTGACCCGCTTGTTCAGCCGGGCCACGAGGTCCACCCCGCCGAACGCGCGCGGGTCGGCGCCGGTGGACTCGGCGAGGACGACCGCCTTGGCCGTCGAGCCGGCGTACACGTCGCTGCTCCCGAAGTCGACGCCGGTCGTCCAGCTGTCGACGTGCTGGGAGAGGGCGTTGCGGATCTCACGGACGGAGTCGCGCTGGCCCCCGATGTACTTCAGGGCGAAGGCGGTGTCGGCGGTGAGGCCGTAGTCGTCGAAGTCGTACTGGCCGTTGTGGACGAGCCCGTTGGTCAGCTGGCGCGTCAGCCAGCTTCCGCCGTTGTCGTCAGGTGCGGCCTGTGCGGTCCCCGCGATGCTGGTGGCGATGAGTGCCCCGCCGGCCAGGGCAACGGCCGAACGGTGGAGGAGCGATGTCATGGCTATCCTTCCCGCTGCACCAGCGGGAGGCAGCGAGGCCGGATGCCTCGCAGCGCCACCCGCTGTTTTCCTCGACAGCGTGTGTTCAGGACGCGACGCAGCGGGTGCTCCGGCTCACCGCTCACAGTCGGAAAACTGGGAGACGGCCTACGGTTGCGGGTCAGCGCCGGATTCGGACCGGCTTTCCCCAGCTGCGGGCGTGATGAGTGACTCCGGGCAGGGTACCAACAGCGGTCAGGCGAGCTTCTCCAGAATCAGCTCGCGGACCCGGCCGGCGTCGGCCTGGCCGCGCATCTCCTTCATCACGGCACCGATGAGCGCACCGGCGGCGGCGACCTTGCCCTCGCGGATCTTGTCGGCCACGTCGGGGTTGGCGGCGATCGCGTTGTCGACCGCGGCACCCAGCGCGCCGTCGTCGGACACGATCGCGAGCCCCCGCGCGGCGACGATCTCGTCGGGCGTGCCCTCCCCCTCGAGGAGTCCGTCGAAGACCTGGCGGGCGAGCTTGTCGTTGATCGCACCCTCGTCGACGAGCGCCTGGACCCGGGCGACCTGGAGCGGGGTCACGCCGAGGGCGACGATGTCGACCCCGGACTCGTTGGCGCGGCGGGCCATCTCCGAGAGCCACCACTTGCGGGCGGCCTGCGGGGACGCACCCGCGGCGATGGTCTCCTCGACCAGGCCGAGCGCGCCGGCACCGACGGTGTCGCGCATCTCGAGGTCGGAGAAGCCCCACTCGGCCTGCAACCGGGCTCGGCGCTCGCGCGGCGGCTCCGGCAGCGTCGCCCGCAGTTCCTCGACCCACGCGCGCGACGGCGCGACGGGCACCAGGTCCGGCTCGGGGAAGTAGCGGTAGTCCTCGGCGTCGGACTTCTCGCGGCCACTCGTGGTGACCCCGGTGTCCTCGTGCCAGTGCCGGGTCTCCTGCAGGATGCTCTGCCCGGACTGGAGCACGGCGGCGTGGCGCTGCATCTCGTAGCGGACGGCCCGCTCGACCGAGCGCAGCGAGTTGACGTTCTTGGTCTCGGTCCTGGTGCCGAGGGCGCCGGTGCCTGCGGGGGCCAGCGACAGGTTCACGTCGCAGCGCATCGAGCCCTGCTCCATGCGGGCGTCGGACACACCCAGCGCGAGGATCAGCTCGCGCAGGTGGGCGACGTACGCCTTGGCGATCGCCGGGGCCTTCTCGCGGGTGCCCATGATGGGCTTGGTGACGATCTCGATCAGGGGGATGCCGGCGCGGTTGTAGTCGACGAGGGAGTAGTCGGCGCCGTGGATGCGGCCGGTCGAGCCGCCGACGTGCAGCGACTTCCCGGTGTCCTCCTCCATGTGCGCGCGCTCGATCTCGATCCGGAACGTCTCGCCGTCGACCTCGACCTCGGTCCAGCCCTCGAACGCGATCGGCTCGTCGTACTGCGAGGTCTGGAAGTTCTTCGGCATGTCCGGGTAGAAGTAGTTCTTCCGCGCGAAGCGGCACCACTCGGCGATCTCGCAGTTGAGGGCGAGGCCGATCCGGATCGCCGACTCGACGGCGACCCGGTTGACCGCCGGCATCGCACCGGGCAGGCCCAGGCAGGTGGGGCAGACCTGGGTGTTGGGTTCTGCGCCGAACTCCGTCGGGCAACCGCAGAACATCTTGGAGTTGGTGTTCAGCTCGACGTGGACCTCGAGGCCCATGGCGGGGTCGAACGCCTCGAGCACCTCGTCCCAGCCGACCAGGGTCGCCTCCGTGGTCGTGCTCATGCGGACGCTCCTTCCAGGACGGGTGCCTTGTCGAGGAGCGGTCCGCCCCATTGGCGGGCCAGCGCTGCCTCGAGGGCCGCACCGACGCGGTAGAGCCGGTCGTCGGCGAGCGCCGGAGCCAGGATCTGGAAGCCGGCGGGGAGCCCGTCCTCGTCGGCGAGGCCGCTCGGCACCGAGATGCCGGGCACGCCCGCGAGGTTGGCGGGGATGGTCGCGAGGTCGTTGAGGTACATCGCCATCGGGTCGTCGACCTTCTCGCCGAGCCTGAACGCCGTGGTCGGCGCGGTGGGCGACACGAGCACGTCGGCCTGCGCGAACGCGGCCTCGAAGTCGCGGCTGATCAGCGTGCGCACCTTCTGGGCCTGGCCGTAGTAGGCGTCGTAGTAGCCGCTCGACAGCGCGTAGGTGCCGAGGATGATCCGGCGCTTGACCTCGTCGCCGAAGCCGGCGTCGCGGGTGGCCCGCATGACCTCCTCGGCGCTCGGGTTCTCCACGCCCTCGGGCAGGACGCGCAGGCCGTAGCGCATGGCGTCGAACTTCGCGAGGTTGCTGGAGGCCTCGGCAGGGAGGATCAGGTAGTAGGCGGCGAGCGCGTGCACGAAGCTCGGGCAGGAGACCTCGACGACCTCGGCGCCGGCGGCGACGAGCAGGTCGACGGACTCCTGGAAGCGAGCGAGGACACCGGGCTGGTAGCCCTCGCCGCCCAGTTCCTGGACGACACCGATGCGTACGCCGGTCAGGTCGCCGGCCGCGCCCTCGCGGGCCGCGGCGACCAGGGGCGGCAGCGGCTGGTCGACGCTGGTCGAGTCGAGCGGGTCGTGGCCGCCGATGATCTCGTGGAGCAGCGCGGAGTCGAGCACCGTGCGGGTCACCGGACCCGCCTGGTCGAGCGAGTTGGCGAGCGCGACGAGGCCGTAGCGCGACACCCCGCCGTACGTCGGCTTGACGCCGACCGTGCCGGTGACGGCTCCGGGCTGGCGGATCGAGCCACCGGTGTCGGTGCCGATCGCGAGCGGGGCCTCGAAGGCGGCGACCGCGGCGGCCGAGCCACCACCGGACCCGCCCGGGATCCGGTCGAGGTCCCACGGGTTGTGGGTCGCGCCGTAGGCAGAGTGCTCGGTCGACGAGCCCATCGCGAACTCGTCCATGTTGGTCTTGCCGAGGATCGGCAGGCCGGCCTCACGGAGGCGGGCGACGACCGTGGCGTCGTACGGCGGGATCCAGCCCTCGAGGATCCGCGAGCCACAGGTGGTCGGCAGGCCCTCGGTGGTCAGGACGTCCTTGACGGCGATCGGGACGCCGTCGAGCGACGAGGCGGGGGTCCCCGCAGCGCGGCGCGCGTCGGACGCGGCGGCCTGGGCCAGCGCCCCCTCGGCGTCGACGTGCAGGAACGCGTGCACGGCGCCGTCGACCTCGGCGATCCGGTCGAGGTGGGCCCGGGTCAGCTCGACCGAGGTCACCTCGCCCGCGGCGAGCGCGTCGGCCAGCTCGGCGGCCGTCTTGCGGGTCCAGTCATTCACTGCACTACCTCGATCGCTCGCAGTTCGACCGCAGCGTCACGGCGGCCCCTCGGCTCACGGCCGACGCGGTCTCTCGCTTCGCTCACTGTTCGTCCCCCAGGATCCTCGGCACGGAAAACCGCTGCTGCTCCTTCGCCGGGGCGCCGGACAGCGCCTGCTCGGCGGTCAGGCCGGGCCGCACCACGTCCTCGCGGAAGACGTTGGTCATCGGCAGCGCGTGGGAGGTCGGCGGGATGTCGTCGCCGGCGACGCCGCTGATCGAGGCAACCGACTCCAGGATCACCGCGAGCTGCGGCGCGAGGTGGTCGAGCTCGGCGTCGTCCAGGTCGATCCGGGCGAGGTTCGCCAGGTGCGCGACCTCGTCTCGAGTGATCTCAGGCATGGGGACCATCCTAGGAGGCCGGGAACCCGCCCCCGGACGCCAGGGGGCGCGGTGATCATCGGCGAGGGAGCAGGGCCGGAGCCCCGTTGCACCTAGGCTCCTTGCCGTGACCGACGACTACCTGAGCGAGCAGCGACTGACCGGCACCGAGCGCGAACAGCTCGAGGCGTTCCTGCACGACAACCGGTTGGAGATCGTCGGCACCCTGCACGGCCTGACGGACGAGCAGGCGCGGCGGCGGCTGGTGCCGTCGCTGACGACGCCGCTGGCCCTGGTCAAGCACGCCACCTTCGTGGAGAAGGTGTGGTTCCACGTCTCGCTGGCCGGGCGGAGCCGTGAGGAGCTCGGCCTGCCCGAGGACGCCCACGACAGCTTCGTGCTCACCGACAACGACACGATCGCCTCGGTCGTCGAGGACTACCGGACGGCGTGGGCCGAGGCGGACGAGATCGCGGCGGCGTACGGGCTCGACGACCTGGCGGAGCACAATCGGCGCGGCCCGCTCACCCTGCGCTGGATCTACGTGCACATGGTCGAGGAGCTCGCCCGCCACGCCGGGCACGGCGACATCCTGCGCGAGCAGATCCTGGCCCTGGACTCCGACTTCAAGGAGTGACGTCGGGCTTGTCGTCGTGGGCTCCCCCGCGGGACCACGGCGGCTTGCCGTGGTGTGGGGACTTGACGGACGTGTCGAGCGTGCTCGGTGGGCTCGAGGGGGTTGGCTGCTGGTCGAGCGATCCCCGGCTCTCCGACCGCACCGCGGCCGTCCTCGGTGAGGTCGACGACGTGGGTGCTCCCGGCAGGGGCGTCGGCGAGGTCGACGCGGACGACGTCCCCGGGTCCGGCGGCGACGTCCGCAGGCCGGCGCCCGGAGCCCCGGCCGTGCCCGCCCCGGAGTCCCTGGCCTGCGGGAGCGGCAGCGGGGTGAACCGACCGGTGCCGCCGGCGACCGCGACCATGACGATCAGGCCCACCAGCGCCAGGGTTCCGCCGAGGGCGACGACGGCCGCACGGTGCGCCGGCGCGACGAGCCAGGCCCAGGCGGACCGGCGTGCTGCGCGGTGGCGGCACTCGGACTGGGGTGGACGACTGCGGCGGGTCATCCGATCCATGCTACGAGCGGTCCCCCCGCGCTCGAAATCGCGTCGATCCGGGCGAACCGTGGCCCTCACCCAACCGGTTGGCGCCGGCCTGCGTCTTTCAGGTGACCGAACGAGGGAGAAGCGATGCCACACCGTCCCGGGCGACCACCGTCCGATGCCGACTACACCGAGTTCGTCCACGCCTCGTGGGCATCGTTGTACCGAACGGCGTACCTCCTGCTGGGCGACCACGCCCTCGCCGAGGACCTCGTGCAGACCGCGCTCGCCCACACCTACGCCTCGTGGCGACGTGTCCGCGCCCTCGAGGCCGCCCCGGCCTACGCCCGGACCGCCCTGGTCAACACGGCGGCGTCGTGGTTCCGCAAGAAATCGTGGCGCAACGAGCGGCTCTCCGGGGTGCTGCCGGAGCCGGGCTACGAGCGAGACCCGAGCGACCGTCCCGCCCTCGTGACCGCTCTCCGGCAGCTGCCGCCGCGGCAGCGCGCGGTCGTCGTCCTCCGCTTCTACGAGGACCTGTCGGTTGCACAGACGGCCACCGCCCTCGGTTGCTCCGAGGGCACGGTCAAGAGCCAGACCTCGGACGCACTCGCCAAGCTTCGCTCGCTGCTCGGCGACGCCGTCGTCCCGCACACCCTGGGAGCCCAGCATGACTGACCGACTCGCCACCCTCCTGCGGGAGGAGGCCGACCGCCTCCTCGTCCCCGCCCCCGCCGCCGAAGCCGTCCTTGCCCGGGGCCGCGGCATCCGCCGCCGTCGCCACCTGGGCACCGGGGCCGCTGCCCTCGCCGTTGTCGCCGCCCTCGGGGTCGGGTTCGCCCTGACGACGGGCGGCGGCCAGGGCCGGGCCGTCGACCCGGCCGGTCCGGCCACCGGCCACGGCGCCGTCTTCACCCTCGGCACGACCGTCTACTACGACGGCGGCGCGCACCACGTCTCGATCGACGACAAGGCGATCAAGTCGACGTACTACACGTCCGTCGGTCTCTTGGTGCGCCACGGCAACAACAACGCCAGCGACGGCGGCGGACCGCAGCGCTTCTCGCTGGTCACGCCGGACGGGGACGTGCAGCACGTCTCGGTCGTCACCGAAGAGACCGTCCCGGGCGTCGACCCCCGCCAGCCGTACCTCGCCTACACCGAGGTCACGGACGGCACCGTCGAGGTGGTCGTGCACGACGTCGCCACCGACGCGGAGGTCGCCCGGGTCGAGATGCCCGGTCACTTCCGGTGGGGCGGCTGGTCCGGACCCCCGGTCGCGCTCAGCGGCGACATCGTCTACGTGGGGACGAACGACGTGACCCGCACGGTCAACTGGCGAACGGGCGAGATCGGCACGACCGACAACGTCCCTCGCGGCTACCCGGACGTCGACGGGGGACGCACCGTCGCCCAGGACGACCAGGAGCACGAGGTCATCGACGTCGCCACCGGCAAGGTCCTGCTCACCATCCCCCCGCAGAAGTACGGCTTCGTGAAGCTCTCGCCCGACGGACGGTTCGCGACGATCGACGCCGGCGACGGCACCTCGTTCGACGTCTACGGCGTGGACGATGGGACGAAGGTGACGCTGGACGGCGGCTCGTTCGACTACGGCTGGTCCCCGGACGGCGACCTGTTCACGGTGAGGGGCCACCACGTCGTCACGTGCTCGCCGGCCACCGCGGAGTGCACGACCGGCTCGGAGACGATCCCGTCGGAGGGCGGCGGCGTTGCACCCGACGACCTCCGGTACGGAAACCAGACCTTCGAGTCCTGAGCGCCCGAGGGCGGGTCGCCGTCACAACGCGTCCGACCCGCCCTCCAGCAGGGCCTTGAAGCCGGCCTCGTCGAGGATCGGGACGCCGAGCTGCTCGGCCTTCTCGGCCTTGGAGCCGGCGCTCTCCCCCACGACGACGTAGTCGGTCTTCTTCGACACCGACCCCGCGGCCTTGCCGCCACGGGACAGGATCGCCTCCTTGGCGGAGTCGCGGCTGAAGTCGACCAGGGAACCGGTCACCACGATCGTCAGCCCCTCGAGCGTGCGCGGGGTGGACTCGTCGCGCTCGTCGGCCATGGTGACCCCTGCGGCCTCCCACTTGTCCACGATGGTGCGGTGCCACTCGACCGTGAACCACTCGATCACCGCCTCGGCGATCGTCGGCCCGACCCCCTCGGCCGCGGCGAGCTGCTCCTCGGTGGCGGCGCGGATCGCCTCCATCGAGTGGAACTCGGTGGCGAGTGCGCGTGCCGCGGTCGGCCCCACGTGGCGGATCGACAGCCCGACCAGCACCCGCCACAGCGGCACCGCCTTGGCCTTGTCGAGGTTGTCGAGCAGCCGCTGCCCATTGGCCGACAGCACCCGGCCCTCGCCCTCGGTCTTCTTGGCGGCGCGGGTGAACAGGTCGGTCGTGAGCAGCTGCTCCGCGCTGAGGTCGAAGATGTCGCCCTCGTTGGTGATCACCCCGGCGTCGAGGAGCGCGACCGCCGCCTCGTAGCCCAGCCCCTCGATGTCGAACGCGCCGCGGCCCGCCACGTGGAAGACCCGCTCGCGCACCTGCCCCGGACACTTCTCGTGATTGGGGCAACGCAGGTCCTTGTCGCCCTCCTTCTGCTGGGCGAGGGGGGTGCCGCAGGAGGGGCACTCGGTGGGCATCACCCACTCGGGCAGCCCCTCGGGGCGCAGCGGCAGCACGGGGCCGACGATCTCGGGGATCACGTCGCCCGCCTTGCGCAGCACGACCGTGTCGCCGGGCCGGACGTCCTTGCGCCTGACCTCGTGGGCGTTGTGAAGCGTGGCGTTCTCGACGGTCGAGCCGGCGACGCGCGTCGGCTCCATGACGCCGTACGGCGTGACCCGGCCGGTGCGGCCGACGTTGACCTCGATGGAGAGCAGCTTGGCGTTGACCTCCTCGGGTGGGTACTTGAACGCGATCGCCCACCGCGGCGCGCGACTGGTCGAACCGAGCCGTCGCTGCAGGGTCACGTCGTCGACCTTCACGACCACACCGTCGATCTCGTAGGGGACGATCGTGTGACGCTGCTCGCCGGCCCGCTCGATGTAGCCCTCGACGTCCTTGAGCGTCGGCAGGACCTGGACCTGGTCGCTGGTCGGCAGGCCCCAGGCAGCGAGAGCCTCATAGGACTGGGACTGGGCACGTGGCTCGAAGCCGTCGCGGGCGCCGATGCCGTGGCAGACCATGCCGAGGTCGCGGGTCGCGGTGACCCGTGGGTCCTTCTGGCGCAGGGACCCCGCGGCGGCGTTGCGGGGGTTGGCGAAGACCGGCTTGCCGGCGTCGGTCATCGACTCGTTGAGCCGCTCGAAGGCGGCCACGGGCAGGAACACCTCGCCGCGCACCTCGACCAACTTCGGGACCGGGAACCGTTTCGACTCAGTGAGGCGGTGCGGCACGCTCGCGATCGTCTTGACGTTGGGGGTGACGTCCTCCCCCGTGCGGCCGTCGCCGCGGGTCAGCGCCCGCACCAGGCGCCCGTCCTCGTAGAGCAGGTTGATCGCGAGGCCGTCGACCTTGAGCTCGCACAGCAGCGCCGGGTCGTCGACCCCGTCGCGGGCAAGCCGGGCGTGCCAGGCGGCCAGCTCGTCGTACGAGAAGGCGTTGTCGAGGCTCTCCATCCGCTGGAGGTGGTCGACCGCGGTGAACAGCGTCGAGACCGCACCGCCGACCTTCTGGGTGGGCGAGTCGGGGGTGCGCAGCTCCGGCACCTCCGACTCGAGCTCCTCGAGCCGGCGCATCAGCACGTCGAACTCGGCGTCGGAGAGGGTCGGGTCGTCGAGCACGTAGTAGCGCCAGCGCGCCTCCTCCACCTGCTCGGCCAGCAGGCGGTGCTCACCACGGCGTTCCAGCCAGAGATCGGAACCGGGCTCGGGCGTCGCGCTCATGTGCACATCTTGCCGGGTCGGGCCGACAGCCGCCGAACGCCCGCACCGGTTGCGGCTTGGACCAATCTGGCACCCTTGCCGCTGCGAATGAAGGTCGTGAGGTCGAACGCGGAGCAGGACCAGGAGTCGAGGGTGCAACCGGGAGCAGAGGTGCGGGTGAGCGAGCCATCGCTGACCCGCTCGGACGCGCCGGGAGCCCCTCGCGGGGTGGTGCTCATGCTGCACGGTGGCAAGGAGACGTCGACGGCCATCGTCGACGGCCGCAGTGCCTCGTGGCGCCGCTCGCTCGCGATGCAACGTTCGATCGCACCCCGCGCCCACACCGCGGGGGTGAGCACCTGGCTGTTGCGCTACCGGCAACGCGGCTGGAACGGGGGCTTCGGCGCGCAGTCCGACGCGCGCTGGGCGCTCGAGGAGGTACGACGCGAGCTGGGCGACCTGCCCGTCGTACTCCTCGGGCACTCCATGGGGGCTCGCACCGCCGTCCACGTGGCCGATGACCGCTCGGTCCTCGGTGTCGTGGGCCTGGCGCCGTGGTTCCCGCGCGGGGAGCGGGTCTCCGCCCTCGCCGGGAAGCACCTGGTCGCCGCCCACGGACGACGCGACCGGATCACGTCGTACCGCGCCACCGCCGAGTACGTCGAGCGGGCCGGCGCGGCCGGGGCGTCCGCGCAGCTGTGCGACATGGGCCCGGTCGGCCACTACATGCTGAAGCGGACCGGCGCCTGGAACGACGTCGCGCTCGAGAGCGCCCTCGCCCTACTGGGCTGAGCCCCCGAGCTGAGCAGTCCAGGAAATAGCCCGGAAAATAGTCGAGTTGGCGGGAATGCACCGCACCCCTACGCTGTTCGATGAAACGAAACGGTTTCGTTTCATCGACCCGAAGGGGATCCATGACCTCGCCCGGCCCCGATGCTGCGGTCGCTCGACCCCGCGTCGAGGGTGACCGCGAGCAGGAGATCCTCGACGCCACCCTCGAGGTCCTCGGCGACGTCGGCTACGACCGGCTCACCATGGACGCCGTCGCCACCCGCGCCAAGGCGTCGAAGGCCACGCTCTACCGCCGCTGGAACGGCAAGGTCAGCCTCGTCATCGACGCTCTGCTCTCGGTCAAGAGCACCCCGCAGGCCCCGGACACCGGCAGCCTGCGCGGCGACCTGATCGAGTCGTTCTGCGGACTGGGCGGCCTCACCGACGAGAAGTCCGTGGCGACCTTCGCCAGCGTCATCACCGCGATCTCGCGCGACCAGGACTTCGCCACGGCGTTCCGCACCCAGGTCGTCGGCCCCAAGGCCGCGCTGTCGCGCTCGATCTTCGAGCGTGCCCGCGAACGCGGCGAGATCGGCGACGACGTCGACATCGACCTGCTGGCCCCCGCGTTGGCCGGCATCGCACTGCACCGCATGTACGTCATGGGAGAGCTGCCCGACGAGGCACTCATCACCCGTGTCATCGACCAGATCATCGTCCCCGCTGCCACCTGCTCCCACCGTCGCTGACCAGCGACCCGGACCCGCACTACAGAAGGAACACCATGACCGACCTCACGGAGACCGAGGCGCGCGCCCCGGGCAAGCACCTCCACCTCGGATGGGCGCTCGTGCTCATCTCGATCGCACAGCTGATGGTGGTGCTCGACGCCACCATCGCCAACATCGCGCTGCCGTTCATCGGCCAGGACCTCGACATCACCCAGGCGAACCTGTCCTGGATCGTCACCGGCTACGCGCTGGCCTTCGGCGGCCTCCTCCTGCTCGGCGGGCGGCTGGGCGACCTCTACGGCCGCCGCCGGATCTTCATGACCGGCCTGATCATCTTCGCGGTCGCGTCGCTGCTCGGCGGCCTGGCCACGAACGAAGGGCTGCTGCTCGGCGCCCGGGGCCTGCAGGGCCTCGGTGCGGCGCTCGCCTCCCCCGCCGCCCTGGCCCTGATCACGACGACGTTCCCGGCCGGCCCGCAGCGCAACCGCGCCTTCGCCGTGTACGCCGCCATGTCCGGCGCCGGCGCGGCCGTCGGCCTGATCCTCGGTGGCTGGCTGACCGGCCTCGACGGTGCCGCCGGCTTCGACTTCAGCGGCTGGCGCCTGACGTTCCTCATCAACGTCCCGATCGGCCTCGTCGCCGCCCTCCTCGCCCCGCGCGTGCTCGCGGAGTCCGAGTCGCACCGCGGCGAGCTCGACATCCCCGGTGCGCTCACCGGCACGCTCGGCCTGCTCGGCATCGTCTTCGGCCTGACCCGGGCCGGCCAGGCCGCGCACGGCTGGGACGACCCGTGGACGATCGCCGCGCTCGTGGCCGGCGTCTCGCTGCTGGTGCTGTTCGCGTTCATCGAGTCCCGCGTGGAGCACCCGCTGCTGCCCGTCCGGATCTTCCAGAACCGCACCCGGGCCGCCAGCTTCGTGGTGATGATGCTGGTCCCGGCCGCGATGTTCGCGATGTTCTTCTTCCTGAGCCTCTTCATCCAGCAGCTCGTCGGGTACTCCCCGCTGCGCACCGGCTTCGCGTTCCTGCCGTTCTCGTTCGGCATCGTGCTCGGCGCGGGACTCTCCTCGAACCTGGTGAACCGCGTCGACGCCCGCTACATCGCCGGCATCGGCACGCTGCTCGCGTCCGGTGCCCTGCTCGGGTTCTCGCGCCTCTCGATCGACGACTCGCCGTCGGCAGTCGTCCAGGCGCTCGCCCACGGCACGACGGCCGGGGCGGACGTGAACTACTGGACCTCGATCCTGCCGTTCATCGTGATGATGTCCGTCGGCATGGGCCTGGTGTTCGTCCCGCTGACCCTGACCGCGGTGCACCACGTGCGCACCGAGGACTCCGGCATCGGCTCGGGCGTGCTGAACACCATGCAGCAGGTCGGTGGCGCGCTCGGCCTGGCGACGCTCAGCACGGTCTCGCTCCACTTCGTCAACAACCGTGCCGAGTCGGTCTCCCCGGCCCTGCTCGAGGCCACGAAGGCGGCCGGGATCGACCCGTCGATGCACATCCCGGGCACCTCGCTGTCCTTCATCGAGGCGGCCGGCTTCCAGGCGACGTTCACCGACGGCGCCGCGGCCGCGTTCCTCACGGGCTCCGGGATGATCCTGCTCGCCTCGGTGGTGGTGTGGACGTTCCTCAACGTCAAGCACACCGAGCTGGCCACGGACGGCCCCGAGGTCGCCCCGGTCATCTGACCCCGGCACCGTCGTACGACGAGGGCCCGGCCACCTGCACGGTGGCCGGGCCCTCGTGCGTCGGGCGACGGGTCAGCCCCAGCCGTCGAGGTCCTCCCCCGCGTCGACGACGGCGTGGCTGTTTCCTCCTCGGGCCGAGGGCTCGGTTCAGTCGGTCAGGTTCCCGGCGCTCGAGCGGAGCAGGCCGAGCGCGCGCCGCGCCCAGGCGTCCGACGAGCCGGCGAGCCCACAGGTGGGCGAGATCGCGAGGGACGCCCCGACCGTCGCCGGGTCGAGCCCGACCATGTCCAGCCACCGCAGCACCGACTCGGTGACCCCCTTCTCGTCCGGGGGCGTGGCCGGGTCGGTGGAGGGCAGCACGCCCAGGACCACCGTCTCCCCCGCCTCGAGGGCCTCGGCGAGCGAGTCGCGGTCGGCCGCCGTCGTCATGGCGAGGTCGACCGAGAGCCCGCGGGCGCCCGCCTTGCGGAGCAGGTCGAGCGGGGTGCCGGCGGCGCAGCTGTGCACCCAGGGCTCGGCCCCCTCGTCGGCGATCGCGTCCAGCACCCAGCCGAGCGTGTCGGACGCCTCGGGCGGGTGCACGGTCCGGTGCCGGCCCCAACCAGACGCGGTCGGGACCTTGCCGCCCAGGACGGAGGCGAGGGCGGGTTCGTCGACCTGGACCACCAGGCGGTCCACGCCGGGCAGTCGGCGGCGTACGTCGCGGACGTGGTCCCGCACTCCCTCGGCGAGGGCCTGGGCCAGCTCCCGGCGGGCACCGTGGTCGCTGAGCACCTTGTCCCCGCGGGGCTTCTCGACGGTCGCGGCGAGCGTCCACGGGCCGGCGACCTGGATCTTGAAGGAACCCGTGTAGCCGTCCGTCTGCTCCTCGACGACGTCGAGGTCCTGGGCGAGCTGGCTGCGCGCCCGCCGGTGGTCGAGCCCGGGGGCATCGGTCAACCGCCACCCGGCCGGTTGCAGGTCGACGCCCAGGCCGCTCAGGACCGCCAGCGCCCGCCCGGTCATGGTCGCGGCGGGGCCGCGGCCCGGGAGCTCGGGCAGGTGCGGCAGGTCCGGCAGCTCCTCGAGCACGGCACGGGTCGCCCGGAGGAATGCCTCGGTGTCGTCGCCGGGCCACGACCCGACGCCGGTCGCGATCGTCATCGTGCCTCGCCCGCCGGGCCGCTGACCGGTGCGGTGACCCGCTCGGTGGCGGCGATCGTCGCCGAGCCGACCACGCGGCTGCCGTCGTAGATCACGGCCGCCTGGCCGGGGGCGATACCGTACGCCGGGTCGAGCAGCTCGATCTCCACCGTGTCCCCGGCCGGGCTCGTCGCGACGACCGCGCGGTGCTCGTCGCCGTGGGCGCGCAGCTGGACGGTGCCGTGCAACGGCTCGGTGGGCACGGTGCCGCACCAGCGGGCGCGGATGCCGGAGATGCGGTCGACGGCGAGCCGCTCGCGCGGCCCCACCGTGACGGTGCCGGTGACCGGCTCGATGTCGAGGACGAAGCGCGGCTTCCCATCGGGTGCCGGGCGGCCGATCCGCAGGCCCTTGCGCTGCCCGATCGTGAAGCCGATCGTGCCCTCGTGCCGACCGAGCACCTCGCCGCTGGACTCGTCCACGATCTCGCCGCCGTGGTTGGGCGCCCGGTCCCCCAGCTTCTCGCGGAGCCAGCCGGCGTTGTCGCCATCGGCGACGAAGCAGATGTCGTGGCTGTCGGGCTTGTCGGCCACCAGGAGTCCGCGCTCCGCGGCCTCGCGGCGTACGTCGGTCTTGTTGGAGTCGCCGAGCGGGAACACCGAGTGCGCCAGCTGCTCCTGGTCGAGCACGCCGAGCACGTAGGACTGGTCCTTGCCGTGGTCGACAGCGCGGTGCATCTCGATCATCCCGTCGGCGCCGGTGCGCAGCTGGGCGTAGTGCCCGGTCGCGACCGCGTCGAAGCCGAGCCCCAGCGCCCGGTCGAGCACCGCGGCGAACTTGATCTTCTCGTTGCACCGCAGGCACGGGTTGGGCGTCCGGCCGGCGGCGTACTCGTCCATGAAGTCCTCGACCACGTCCTCGTGGAACCGGTCGCTCAGGTCCCAGACGTAGAAGGGGATGCCGATCACGTCGGCCGCGCGGCGGGCGTCGTTGGAGTCCTCGATCGTGCAGCAGCCTCGGGCGCCGGAGCGGTACGACTGCGGGTTGCGGGAGAGGGCGAGGTGGATGCCGGTCACGTCGTGACCCGCCTCGGCGGCCCGCGCGGCGGCCACCGCCGAGTCCACGCCGCCGGACATCGCAGCGAGGACCTTCATCAACGCCCCCGGAGGTTCGCTGCCCGTGCGCGCTCGACGCAGGGGCCGATCGCCTCGACCAGGGCGTCGACGTCGGCGGCGGTGCTGGTGTGGCCGAGCGAGAACCGGAGCGAGTGCCGGGCGGCCTCGTCGGTGCAGCCCATCGCGAGCAGGACGTGCGAGGGCTGCGGCACGCCGGCCGAGCAGGCAGACCCGGTCGAGCTCTCGATGCCGCGCGCGTCGAGCAGCATCAGCAGCGAGTCGCCCTCGCAGCCGGGGAAGCCGAGGTGGGCGTTGCCGGGCAGGCGGGCCGGGATGGCGGAGTCGATCGGGGCGCCGTGCAGGTGCGCATCCGGCACCGCCTCGATCACGCGACGCACGAGCTCGTCGCGCAGGGCGCCGACCCGGGCCGCGTGGTCGGCCTGCTGCTTGACGGAGAGCTCCACGGCCGCGGCCAGGCCGGCGATCGCCGGGGTGTCGATCGTGCCGCTGCGGATGTCGCGCTCCTGGCCGCCGCCGTGCGCCAGCGCGGTGACCTCGACCTCGCGGCGTACGACGAGCGCGCCGACGCCGTAGGGTCCGCCGACCTTGTGGCCGGTGAGCGTGAGTGCGTCGACCCCGCACGCGGCGAAGTCGACCGGGACGGCGCCGACGGCCTGGACGGCGTCGGTGTGCACCGGGATGCCGTGCTCGGCCGCGATCGCGACGACCTCGTCGATCGGCTGGAGCGTGCCGACCTCGTTGTTGGCCCACATCACCGAGATGAGGGCGACCGATCCCGGGTCACGCGCGACCGACGCGCGCAGGGCATCGACGTCGAGCCGGGCCCGCTGGTCGACCGGCAGCAGCTCCACGTCGGCGCCCTCGCGGTCACCGAGCCAGAGCAGCGGGTCGAGGACGGCGTGGTGCTCGACCGCGGTCGAGAGGATCCGGGTGCGCCGCGGGTCGGCGGCGCGGCGGGCCCAGTAGATCCCCTTGAGCGCGAGGTTGTCGGACTCGGTGCCACCGGAGGTGAACACGACCTCGCCGGGGCGGCAGTTCAGGGCCTGCGCGATGGTCTCGCGGGATTCCTCCACCACCCGGCGGGCCTTGCGTCCCGAGGCGTGCAGCGAGCTGGGGTTGCCCACGTCCATGAGGTGGCTCGTCATCGCCTCGACGGCCGCCGGCAGCATCGGCGTGGTCGCTGCGTGGTCCAGGTAGACGGAGCGGGCGGGGCTGTTCATCGCACCGACCAGAGTACGGCGTGGCACCAGCCGGGCGCGCATCGTCCCGGCTCGGAGCGCCTCATCCCGCGTCGAGCTCGGCGAGCCACGGGTGCCCCGGCTCGGTGCGGCGTACGGCGTCGCGCAGCCAGGCGACCCGGCTCGGCGAGAGCAGCGGGTGCGTGCGCCGGAAGTCGCGGTCGTCCTTGGGGCGACCGAGCCGCGCCTTGAAGTGCAGGACGACCTCCGGGTTGAGGTAGCGGATTCCGGACTCGGCGACCCAGGTGACCTCGGCAAGCGGAGCGACGTGCTCGGGCCACCGCTTGCTGGTCCACAGCCCGTCGCGGTCGGGAGTGATCGGCAGGTCGATGATCCAGGGCGCCAGCGCGTGCTCGCGGACCCAGATCTGGCTCTCGACGTCGAGCACGTCCGGGAACCGGTCGTTCAGCGGGCGCAGGGTGCCGCCGTGGTTGCACCACAGGTGCCACCGGTCGCCGACATGGGCCCGGAACGCCGGGACGTCGCAGGCCAGGATCGAGAGGTCGACGTCCTCGTGCTCACGCGGTGCACCGGTGAAGGCCTCGATCGCCCAGCCGCCGACGATCCACCACGGGCGGTCGAAGCCCGCCATGAACGCGGCGAGGCCGGGCGGGTCGAGGGCGGCCCACGGCCCGTAGCGGCGGAAGAACTCCTCGTCCTCCGCCACCTCGGCCGGCGTGCGCTCGAGTGGCTCGGTCACTTGCGCGCCACCTCCGCGACCACGGCCCGGTGGTCGGACCCCGGGATCTCGAGGGTGCGCGCCGACAGTGCGGCGAGCGAGCGCCCCACCAGGACGTGGTCGACCTGCACGAGCGCCG
>DASTUX010000077.1:0-4415 GCA_035759395.1 Nocardioides sp. | reverse complement strand
GCGCTCATCCACTACCTGGTGCGCGGGGCCCAGGCCGACGGTGATCCGCTGTCGCTCGTCGTCGGCGGTCGGCGGTCCGCTGCCGTCAGCGGGCTCCTCACGTCCCTGGAGCGCCTGCTCGGCGAAGGGCTGACGCGGGTGACGCTCGGACCACTCGACCAGCGCTCAACAGTGGCGCTCGCGCGCGCCGTGAACCCAACCCTGGATCCTCGCGCCGCCGCGGCGGTCGCCGACCGGTCCGCCGGGTCTCCCTTCTGGTGCGAGCTCCTGGCCGCGGCCCAGGACGTCGAAGCCGATGTCGCGCGCATCGTCGCCGACCGCCTCTCGGCAGCGGGCCGCGACGCAACGGTGCTCCTGGAGACGATCGCCGTGCTCGGACGGCAGGTGCCGCTCGAGGATCTCGTCGCGATCCGAGGCTGGCCGGACGGTCGGCTCACGGCGGCACGGGTGGAGCTGATGGCAGCCGGATTGCTGGTGGAGGAACCAGGGGGGTTCCGCATCGTCCACGACCTCGTGAGGGGCGCCGTCGAGACCAATCTTCCGGACGAACGGCGACGCGACATCCACGCACGGGTCGCCACGTGGTTGGAGAGCGTCGCCGGCGAGAACGTCACGTTGCTGCTGAGGGCTTCGGAAGCCAAGAACCGAGCAGGGCTCGACCACCTGCCGCTCACCCTCCGGATCGTACGGTCACCGATGCGCAGGCTGGTGGGCCACGACGGGCTGCGGTCGATCGTCGCTCTCATCGACTCGGTGCCGACTCGCTCGCCACAGGAGTGCGAGCTGCAGGGCGAGCTCGCCTCCTTGGCCGCGGAGCTCGGTCAGCACGGGCTTGCGATGCAGCGATGGGCGCACATCGCGGACCGACTGGGTACGCCGAACGACCGCGCGCGCGCCTGGCTGGGGGCCTCCGAAGCGGCACAGCAGCTCGAGCGCACCGATGATGCGCGCGCACACCTGGAGCGGGCTCGCGGTGCCGGCAGCGACGACCCGGTTCTGCTCCTGGAGCTCCAGGCCGCGGACGCAGCGATCACACGATGGCTCGACAACCGCCCGCAGGAAGCGGGAAGCATCACGATCGCCGCTCTCGAGCGCGCTCGCGCCCTGGCCGCTTCGACCACCCCGACGGAGGCGCTCGAGCCACGCTTCCAGAGCGCGTACCAACGCACCCTCGTGCTCGCCTGCGTGGACGCAATGCAGGCGAACGCGCCGGAGGACATCCTGCCCCTGACAGAGGAGATGACACGGATTGCCGCCGGTGCCGGCATCGAGGCATCGCTGCAGGCAAGCCTCAGGCGGGGCTCGGCCCTCACGCTCCTCGGCCGCCTCGCCGAAGCCGAGGAGCGGCTCGGACCGGCATGGCTGGGAGCGCGCCGTGCGTCTCTTCCGGTGATCGCCCTGGACATCGGGGCGTGGCTCGCGCACACGAGGTACGACGCCGGCCGCCTTCTCGAGGCACAGGAGGTGGCCGACGAATGTGAGGCGCTCGCGGAGCGCATCGGCGAATTCTCTCGGCCGGCCATGGGCGCACGGATGTGGCGGCTGATCAGCACGATCTCCGCCGGCGACCACCAGGCCGCGCTCGCCGGCCTTCGGGCAATGTGCGAGAACGAACGGGACCCTCACCATCGCATCCCCCTCAATGGGGCCATCGTGCGCTGGCGGTCACGGCTCGACGGAGCCGCGAGCGCCGACGAGGTGCACGCACGCATCGCCAGCGGCAGGCGAGACATGGAGGACGCGCGATGCACCCGATGCGGCCTCGAGTTCATCAGGGCGGCCACTGAGTCGCTGGCGCGCGTCGGAGCCGTCGACGAGGCTGTGGGCTGGTTCGAGGAAGCGGAGCACGCGCCCCCGCGGGGCGACCTTCAGGCGTGGGACCACCTACGAGCCCGATCGGCCCTTGCCGCAGCAGGGCGCGGAGACCGTGGCTCGCTTCACGACGCCATCGACACGGCCGACAGGCTGGGGATGGGGATCGAATCGATCTGGGCGCGCACGAGCCTCGCGCTCGTCAGGGCGGGCGAGGGCGAGACGGCCGAAGCGGAGACGCTGCTGTGGCAGGCCTCGGCGATCACGGAGGCGACGGGGGCCACGACGGAGCGGGCGCACATCGACCAGCTCCTGCGCCAGCTCGGCATCCGCACCTGGCGACGCGGAGCGCGGGCAAGGCAGGCCGGTGGCCTCTCCGCCCTGAGCGACCGCGAGCGTGAGATCGCGAACCTCATCGCCGTTGGCGCCACCAACCCGGACATCGCGGGCGCGCTGTTCCTGTCTCGCAAGACGGTCGAGCGACACGTCTCGAGCATCCTGGGAAAGCTCGAGGTGAAGAATCGTGCCCAGCTTGCGGCCACGGTGGCCGCAAGCGACGGAGGTCGCTAGCACCGAACGGCACAGCGGGTTTGGTGGAGCTGAGGGGATTCGAACCCCTGACCTTCTCATTGCGAACGAGACGCGCTACCAACTGCGCCACAGCCCCAGCTTTGCGTCCTACGACGCGGAGCGAAACGTTAGCACCCGACCTCGATGCGTTCCCAATCGACTCCCGGGGGCCGGTCAGACCGGGAGAAGTGCCTCGAGCTGCTCCATCGCGCGGCGTGCATAACCACGCCAGAAGCGAGCGAAGACGGGCATCACCAGGGCCGCGACCGGGGACGCCGGACGGAGCTCCCAGGCCCAGGTGACCTCGACGCCGGAGCCCGCGGCGTCGAAGGTCCACAGCCCGTCGGCGGAGGCGGCCAGCAGCTTCATCGGCCCGGTGATGTCGGTGATGGCGTAGCCGAAGCTGTGCGGCCGGTCGACCTGGGTCAGCTCCTCGCGCATGGTGCCGCCGTCGGCGAGCACGATCGTCCGGGACTGCCCGACGGTCCCCCACGCGCCGCCCTGGTCACGGACCTCGCGGATCGCGGGGATGGCGGCGTACCGCCTGCTGAAGACCTCCGGCAGCGGCGTCGCCAGGACGACGTCGAAGGCGTGCTCGACGCCGGTCGAGTAGGTGTGGGACTGCTCGAGGTGCACGGGCTTGGCCATGGGCCGACCCTAGCGGCCGAGGATTCCTGGGGTCAGGAACCGACCGCGCGGTGGTCGTCGGCCTGGCGGGTGCGGGCGGCGTGGTCGGCGGCGTGGGCCTCGCGGGCGATCTGGGAGTCGGCCTCGGTGTTGCCGGAGGTCCAGACACCGCTGTCGTCGAGGTTGATCGTGCGGACCGTGCGGCGGGTGGCCGCGGGCTTCGTGACGTACGTCGGGAGCGTCACCGGCATCGGGTCCCACAGGTTCGGGTCGATCGGGCCGGGGGCGATCGCCGCGGCCATGCTCGAGGTGTCGGCGTTCTCGAAGGACAGGTCGACGCCGGCCGACTCGGCCACGGGGGCATCCGCCTCGGTGGCGACCGGCATCCGGACCGGAGCCCAGACAGCCTGCTCCTTGCGGACCATCAGCCGGCACGCGACCAGCCAGGCCACGAGCAGCCCGACGGGGATGGCGACGTACACCCAGTCGATGACACCGAACGCGGCGACGCCGGCCACGGCAAGGTTCGCGACGAGGATCGCGCCGAGGACCCGGCGACGACGTCGGGCGGCGGAGTTGGCGGCCTGGCGACGGGCGCGGGCCTGTACGGGGGTGGGCTCGGCGCCCTTCGCGGTCACGACCGGCGCGGACGCGGCGCGACCCGGCGTCACGACCAGGCGGGCGTCGCGGCCCACCGGCTCGCGGCGGGCCAGGACCCGCATCGTGTGGGAGAAGCGGTCGACCGAGCGGCTGCGCACCACGTCGTCGTGGTGCTTCATCGCCTTCGGCACGAGATAGACGGCCCACGCCACGGCGAGGGCGACGAAGATGAAAGCGCTCAGGTCCACGGTTCAGAGATTAGGTTCGCTACCCCACGACGGGGCGCATGTCCATAGGTGTGTCGCAAAATGACTCGTGTGACTCGTGGGAAATGATCCCCGCAGGACGTCATACGAAACGTGGCATAGAGGCCACAGAACGTATGACGTCCTGGGGACGATCAGCGGCCGAGGCGCGCGAGCATCCCCCCGGGACACTCCTCGACCGTCACCGCGTAGATCCGGTGGTCGCGCCAGTCGCTGTCGATGTGCAGGAACCTCGGGGCGTAGCCGATCTCCCGCAGCCCGAGCTTCTCCACGACCCGTAGCGAGTTGGAGTTCTCCGGCCGGATCGCGATCTCGATCCGGTGCAGCCGGGAGGTGGTGAAGCAGTGGTCGATCACCATGGCGACGGCGCGCGGCATCACGTCGCGGCCGGCGAACTCCCGGTCGAGCCAGTAGCCCACCGACGCGAACTGCGCCGACCCGCGCACGATGTTGTTGACCGTCACCTGGCCGGCGAACTGTCCCGACACGTCGATGGCGAACGGCATCGTCGTCCCGGCCCTGGCCTGCTTGCTGAGCCGA
>DASTUX010000076.1:0-47229 GCA_035759395.1 Nocardioides sp. | reverse complement strand
CATGGGTGAGGAGCGAGGCGAGGACCGGATCGTCCTCGACGATGATCACGTCCATCAACCCGTCATCCGCCCCGGGGGACCACCCCGCGGGCAGCACCCGATCGCCTCCGATGGCCTTCGCCTGGGCGCAGGCCTCGTCCGCTCGCCGGTACAGCTGGTGGAGCTCGTCGCCGTCCACCCCGAACTGCGCGACGCCGGCGCTGAACGTGGCGTTCAGCGGGCCGTCGGCGGTGGCGAAGGTCTCCTCGCGGAACGCCTCGAGCATCGCCGCGACCCGGGCAACGCCGTCGTCGCGCCGCATGCCGTACATCGCGATGGCGAGCTCCTCGCCGCTCCACCGCGCGACGACGTCCTCCGTGCGGAAGCTGCGGGCCAGCAGCTCCGCGAGCCGCTGGAGGAGCGCGTCGCCGGTGGTGTGGCCGTGCTGGTCGTTGACCCGTTTGAACCTGTCCAGGTTGAGCAGCGCGAACGACAGCGGCTGGTCGTAGCGCGACGCCATCGCGCGCAGACGCCGCACGTCCATCGCGAACTTGCGCCGGTTGGGCAGTCCGGTGAGCGGGTCGGTCTCGGCCAGCTGTCGGTAGAGCCGCACCCGCTCCAGGCGGTTCAGAACCCGCGTGAGCAGCTCGGGGCCGACAACGGGCTTCGCCACGAAGTCGTCCGCACCGGCCGCGAAGACATCGTGGAGCGAGTCGGCCGCGGTGCTGGCGGTGAGCACCAGCACCGGCAAGGTCTCCCAATGAGCGTCGGCACGCACGAGCCGGCACAGCTCCAGGCCGCCGACGTCCGGCATGTCCAGGTCGAGCAGCACCAGGTCCGGTGCGGTCTCCTCGAGCACGTCCCAGAAACGGCTCGGGTCGCTCAACGTCGTGAGCTCCAGCGCGTGATCGCGGAAGAGTTCCTCCAGGATGGCGAGGAGGGCGGGGTCGTCGTCGACCGCGAGCAACCTGCCGGCCACCTGTTTCGTGCGCTCGAGCCCGCCGACCGCGGCCTCCACCATCCGTCCGGGTGACAGGGCCGTCGGCAGGAAGGCGGTGGCGCCCGCGCGCGCAGCCTCGACCCGGTCGACGAACCCACCGTCACCGACCTGGACGAGCACGGGTACCCGCGGTGTCATGGCGTCGAGCTCGGTGAGCAGCGTCAGGCCGTCGCCAGCCAGGTGCGAGAGGTCGAGCAGGACGACGTCCGGCGGCGCCGACTGGATCGCGTGCCGCGCTGTCGCCAGGTCGTCGGCGCTCCGGTGCTGCAGGCCGTGCGCGATCGCCGTCGAGCCGATGCGCTCGCTCAGCTCGTCGGCGGGGCGTACGACGAGGAGCCGCGCTCCGTGCTCGGCCGGGGCGTTCGTGGGCGAGGGGATCCGTGCCGCGAGCTCACGTCGCAGCGCGTCGACGTTGTCTGCCCCCAGCGCTCCGGCCTGCTCGTCGTGCTCCGTCCCGACGGCGAAGAGCGCCTCGAGATCTCGCGCCAGCCCCGTGGCCCGATGGAAGCCGAAGGTGCCCGCCGAGCCGGCGATCTTGTGGGCAGCCCGCTCGGCTGCGGCCCGCTCCTCCTCGCCGAGACGTCCCTCGAGGAGCGCGACGACGGCCTCCTCGATCACCGCGACGCCCTCGAGGACGGTCGGACGCACCCGGTCCCAGATCGCGGCTATCGAGCTCTGGGCCTGCTCGACGGTGGACTTCCCGTCGGGGGTGGCAGCTCGATGCTCGCTCAACGCCCACCCCCGAGTCGATGTCGCGCGCAACCCCTGCGGTGCGCACCAGCCTGGCGGCAAGTTACCAGCCGCGGGGTCACACCACGGGGGTGTCGAGAACGTCGATGGCCTGCTGCAGCGTGCCGAGTCGGCGCCGGACCCGGTCGATGCTCTCGTGGACCCCCGCGTCATCACCGGGTCTGAGCTCGACGGCCAGCTGGTCGATCGCCTCGTCGAGACCCGCGACGCGATCCCGCAGCTCGCCCACGACGTCCACCGAGCCCTGCGTGTCGGCGATCTGGCGGCGCAGGAAGGCGGCCTGCGTGGCGAGCTGGCGACCGGTCGCCCAGAGCTCGACGAAGACCTTGACCTTCGCCCGGAGCACCCAGGGGTCGAAGGGCTTCGAGATGTAGTCTGCGGCGCCCGCGGCGTAACCCCGGTAGGCGTTGTTCTTGTCCTTGTCGACCGCGGTCAGGAAGATGATGGGGACGTTCTTGGTGCGCTGTCGTCCCTTGATCCGGGTCGCCGTCTCGTAGCCGTCCATGCCGGGCATCTGCGCGTCCAGCAGGATCAGCGCGAAGTCGTCCTTCAGGAGCGCGCGCAGGGCGTCCTCACCCGACTCCACCTTGACCAGCTCCTGGTCGAGGGTGGTGAGGATCGCCTCGAGTGCCAACAGGTTCTCGGGCCGGTCGTCCACCATCAGGATCTTTGCGCGTTCGTTCACGAGATCCACTGCCTGATCACGCCGAGGAGCCGGTCGACGTCGACCGGCTTGGTGACGTAGTCCGACGCGCCCGCCGACAGGCTGTTCTCCCGGTCGCCGGGCATGGCCTTGGCGGTCAGCGCGACCACCGGCAGGTCACGCTGCGCGGGCATCCTCCGGATCTCGCGCATCGCCGTGTAGCCGTCCATCCCGGGCATCATCACGTCCATCAGCACGAGGTCGATCTCGGGCTCGCGCTGGAGGATCTGGATGCCCTCCTCGCCGCTGTCGGCGTACCTGACATCGATGCCGTGCTGCTCGAGGGCGCTGGTCAGGGCGAACACATTGCGGGCGTCGTCGTCGACGATCAGGATCCGCTTGCCGACGAAGATCTGGTCGTCGCCGGGGCTGCGCGCCGCGCCGGCCTGGCCCTGGGCCAGCCCGATGTCGGACCGGTGCAGGAACAGGGCGATCTGGTCGATGAGCTGCTCGGCGGTCGACGGGTAGGTGACGACCATCTTCTGGGCGTACTGCTCCAGTCGCGTCAGGTCGCGCTTGGTGGGGTCCGCGCCGGTGCTGACCACGACCGGTGTGTCGATGAGCGCCTTGCGCGAGCGCATCCGCTTCACCACGTCGAAGCCGCTGCCGCCGGTGAGCTTGAGGTCGACGACGACACAGTCGTACGCCGAGTCGTCGAGCGCCGCGTACGCCTCGTCGACGCTGGTGACCACCTTCGTCTCGACGTCGGGCATGTCACCGAAGAGGGCGACGACGACCGATGTCTCGTCGACGGCGTCACTGGTCACGACCAGGAGCGACCTGGTGGCGCGGTCGAGGTACGAGCCGAGCTCCTCGATCACGACCGCGATGCGCTCGTGGGAGACCGGCGAGTCGATGATGTCGATCGCGCCCGCGAGCCGCCCGTGGTGGACGCCGTCCGCGGCGTCCGGCGAGTGCACGACCACGGTCGGGAGGTGGCGGGTCTCGTGGTTGTGCTTGAGGGCGTGCAGCAGGGACCACCCGTCCCGGACGCGCAGGTCCATCCCGAGGACGATGGCCTGCGGGCGTTCGCGGCGCGCAGTCATGAGCGCGGTCTCGGCCTGCGACGTGGCCAGGACCTTGAATCCCCGTTCCCGGGCAACGGCGGTCACGTCGCTGCGCTGGTCGAGGTCCGAGAGGGCCACCAGCAGGACCCGGTCGCCCGGGTCGATGCTGTCGGCCTCGTCGGGGGTGACGCGCGGGTCGGTCCCCACCCTCGAGGCGTCCTCGCCGCTCCGGGGGGTGGGCGCGGGCTTCGAGGGCGCGCCGACCCCCAGTCGCTCGGGCAGGTACAGCGTGAAGGTGCTGCCCCGGCCGGGCTCGCTGGCGGCGTGGATCTCCCCGCCGATGAGGCGGGCGATCTCGCGGCTGATCGAGAGGCCGAGCCCGGTGCCACCGAACTTCCGGCTGATCGTGCCGTCGGCCTGCTGGAACGCCTCGAAGATCACCCGGAGCTGCTCGGCCGGGATGCCGATCCCGGTGTCCGTGACCGAGAACGCGAGGACCCGGTCGACGCTGGTCAGGGACGAGAGCGCGAAGTGCTCGCCCACGGCCGTCCGGATCTCCATCCGCACCTCGCCGGAGGAGGTGAACTTGACCGCGTTGGACAGCAGGTTCCGCAGCACCTGCTGGAGGCGGTGCTGGTCGGAGTGCAGGGTCCGCGGGACGTCGTCGGCCACGAAGATCGAGAACCGCAGGTCCTTCTCCGCGATGAGCGGCCGGAACGTCGCCTCGACGTACTCGACGATCCCCGAGACGGCGACGTCGGCGGGGTGCACGTCCATCTTGCCGGCCTCGACCTTGGAGAGGTCGAGGATGTCGTTGATCAGCTGGAGGAGGTCGGTCCCCGAGTTGTGGATCGTCCGGGCGAACTCGACCTGGCGTGCATCGAGGTTGCCCTCGGTGTTCTCGGACAGGAGCTTGGCAAGGATCAGCAGGGAGTTCAGCGGGGTCCGCAGCTCGTGCGACATGTTGGCGAGGAACTCCGACTTGTAGCGCGAGGAGAGGGCCAGCTGCTCGGCGCGGTCCTCGAGCCCGCGGCGGGCGTCCTCGATCTCGAGGTTCTTGATCTCGATCGCACGGTTCTGCGCCGCGAGCAGGCTCGCCTTCTCCTCGAGCTCGGCGTTCGTCTGCTGCAGCTCGCCCTGCTGCGCCTGCAGCTCCTCCGACTTGTTCTGGAGCTCCGAGGCCAGGCGTTGCGACTCGACGAGCAGCTCCTCCGTGCGGGAGTTGGCGATGATCGCGTTGAGCGAGACCCCGATGCTCTCCATGAGCTGCTCGAGGAACTGCATGTGGACCTTGCTGAAGGTGCTGAACGAAGCCAGCTCCACCACTCCGAGGACCTGGTCCTCGAACACCACCGGAAGGATCGCCAGGCTGACCGGGGTGGCCTCGCCGAGCCCCGACGAGATCCGGACGTAGTCCCCGGGCACCTCGGCGAGCACGATCGGCTTGCGCTCGAGAGCGGCCTGGCCGACCAGGCCGACGCCGAGCGCGAACGTGCCGGGCACGCCCTTGCGGGGGCGGTAGCCGTACGACGCGATCCGGTGCAGCGAGGAGTCACCTCCGGCGCCCTCCTGGAGCAGGAAGAACGAGCCCAGGCTGGCACCCACCAGCGGAGTCAGCTCGCTCACGATCAGCCGGGTCACGTCGAGCAGGTCGCGACCTCCCTGCATGTGGCCGGTGAACCGGGCGAGGTTGGTCTTGAGCCAGTCCTGGTCCTCGTTCATGCGCGTGGTCTCGCGCAGGTTGTCGATCATCTGGTTGAGGTTGTCCTTGAGCTCCGCGACCTCGCCCTCGGCCCCGACGGTGATCTGCCGGCTGAGGTCACCCTGCGTCACCGCGGTCGACACCTCGGCGATCGCGCGCAGCTGGGTCGTCAGGGTGCCGGCCAGCTGGTTGACGTTCTCGGTGAGCTTGCGCCAGGTGCCCGAGACGTCCGCGACCTGGGCCTGGCCGCCGAGCTTGCCCTCGGTGCCGACCTCGCGGGCGACGCGGGTGACCTCGTCGGCGAAGGACGACAGCTGGTCGACCATCCGGTTGACGGTCGTCCTCAGCTCGAGGATCTCGCCGCGCGCGTCGACGTACGTCTTCTGGGTCAGGTCGCCGTTGGCCACGGCAGTCGTGACGACCGCGATGCTGCGGACCTGGGTGGTCAGGTTGGAGGCCATGGAGTTCACCGACTCCGTCAGGTCCTTCCAGGTGCCGGACACGCCGCGGACGTGGGCCTGGCCGCCGAGGATGCCCTCGGTGCCGACCTCGCGGGCGACGCGGGTGACCTCGTCGGCGAACGCACGCAGGGTGTCCACCATCGCGTTGATGGTCCCGGCGAGGGCGGCCACCTCGCCGCGTGCCTCGATGGAGACCTTCTGGCTGAGGTCGCCACGTGCGACAGCAGTGGAGATCCGGGCGATGCTGCGCACCTGGTCGGTCAGGTTGCTGGCCATCGAGTTCACCGAGTCGGTGAGGTCGCGCCACGTCCCGGCGACCCCGGGCACGCGGGCCTGACCGGCGAGCATGCCCTCGGTGCCGACCTCGCGGGCGACGCGGGTGACCTCGTCGGCGAAGGAGGAGAGCTGGTCGACCATCGTGTTGATGGTGCTCTTGAGCTCGAGGATCTCGCCGCGGGCGTCGACGGTGATCTTGCGGGTCAGGTCGCCGCTCGCGACCGCGGTGGTCACCTCGGCGATGTTGCGCACCTGGGAGGTCAGGTTCGCGGCCATCATGTTGACGTTCTCGGTGAGGTCCTTCCACGTGCCGGAGACGTCGTGGACGTCGGCCTGGCCGCCGAGCATGCCCTCGGTGCCCACCTCGCGGGCGACGCGGGTGACCTCGTCGGCGAACGCGGAGAGCTGGTCGACCATCGTGTTGATGGTGCTCTTGAGCTCGAGGATCTCGCCACGCGCCTCGACCGTGATCTTGCGGGTCAGGTCGCCGCCGGCCACCGCGGTGGTCACCTCGGCGATGTTGCGCACCTGGGCGGTCAGGGTGCCGGCCATGAAGTTCACCGAGTCGGTGAGGTCGCGCCAGGTGCCGGAGACTCCGGGGACGGCCGCCTGCCCGCCGAGCCGGCCCTCGCCACCGACCTCGCGGGCCACGCGGGTGACCTCGTCGGCGAACGCGGAGAGCTGGTCCACCATGACGTTCACGGTCGTCTTGAGCTCGGCGAGCTCGCCGCGCACGTCGACGGTGATCTTCTGGCTGAGGTCGCCGCGTGCCACCGCGGTCGTGACCTGGGCGATGTTGCGCACCTGGGTGGTCAGGTTGTTGGCCATGGAGTTCACCGAGTCGGTGAGGTCCTTCCAGGTGCCGGCCACGCCGGGTACGTCGGCCTGGCCGCCCAGGATCCCGTCGCTGCCCACCTCGCGGGCGACCCTGGTCACCTGTGCCGCGAACGCGGACAGCTGGTCGACCATCACGTTCACGGTGCTCTTGAGCTCCGCGAGCTCGCCCTTCACGTCGACGGTGATCTTCTGGCTCAGGTCGCCGCGGGCCACCGCGGTCGTGACCTGGGCGATGTCGCGCACCTGGGCGGTGAGGTTGCCGGCCATGTAGTTGACGGACTCGGTGAGGTCCTTCCAGCGACCTGCCACTCCGGGCACGTCGGCCTGGCCGCCGAGCATGCCCTCGGTGCCGACCTCGCGGGCGACGCGGGTGACCTCGTCGGCGAAGGTCTGCAGCGTCGCGGTCATGGAGTTGAGGGTGTCGGCGAGCTCGGCCACCTCGCCGCGCGCCGTCACGGTGATCTGCTGGCTCAGGTCGCCGCGCGCGACGGCCTGGGCCACGGAAGAGATGCCACGCACCTGGCTGGTGAGGTTCGACGCCATCAGGTTCACCGAGTCGGTGAGGTCCTTCCACGTTCCCGAGACCCCGCGTACGTCGGCCTGGCCGCCCAGGCGGCCCTCGGTGCCCACCTCGCGTGCCACGCGGGTCACCTCGGCGGCGAACGACGACAGCTGGTCGACCATCCGGTCGACGGTGCCCTTGAGCTGGGCCATCTCCCCGGAAACCTCGACCGTGACGGTGCGCGAGAGGTCGCCGTTGGCGACCGCGGTCGTGACCAGCGCGATGTCGCGCACCTGGTCGGTGAGCCGCGACGACATCGTGTTCACGGCGTCGATCAGGCCGCGCCAGCTGCCGTCCGCGTTGGGGACTCGCGCCTGGCCACCGAGCTTGCCCTCGGTGCCGACCTCGCGGGTGACGCGGGTGATCTCGTCGGCGATCGACGAGAGCTGGTCGACCAGGCTGTTCACGCTGCGGGCCAGCCGCAGCGGCTCGCCGCGCAGCGGGTGGCCGTCGCCCTGCACGTCCATGCGCTGGGTCAGGTCGCCCTCGGAGGCAGCGCCGATGACCTTGGCGAACTCTCCGGTGTGTCGCACCAGGTCGTCGACGAGACCGTTCGCGGCCTCGATGTTCTTCGCCCAGGCGCCCTCGCCGATCCCGGGGTCCAGACGCTCCGCATGGCGGCCCTCGCGACCCGCGATGCGGCGTACCCGGACCAGCTCGCTGGCCAGGTGCTGCTGGCGCTCCGCGACCTCGTTGTACACCTCGGCGAGCTCGCCGACGAGGCCGTCGGACTCCGCCATACGACGCCGGAAGTTGCCGTCGCGCATTGCCTTGAGCGCGGTGAGGAGCCGCTTGAGCTGCGCGGCATCGATCTCGCCGTCGGACGTCCCGACGGCGGTGGTGCGGGCACCGCGGGGCTGCCCCTTTGCCCGAGCTGTCATGGCCGCTGCTGTGGCATGGGCGCGCGCCTCCTCGTTGCCGGACGCCTCTTCTGGCGCAGTCTGCCACCATGTTGTGAGTTGGAACACACGAACCCCGAGAGTGCCCATGACAACACTGCCGATGCACGCGCACCGGACCTTCGCCGCGGACGAGCGTTCCGTCTCGGAGGCACGCCGGTTCGTGCGCGGAATGCTGGAGTCCTGGGGTGCCTCGGACCTGACCGAGACCGTGGTGCTGCTCGTCAGCGAGCTGGTCACCAATGCCGTGGTCCACGCCGGGACGCCGGCCCGGCTCCAGGTGACCCTCGACGGTGAGAGCGTGCGGGTCGAGGTCGAGGACCAGCACCCGAGCCGCGGGCTTCCGATGGTCGCCGAGGTGCCGCCGGACGACTACGAGCGGGGCCGCGGGCTGCTCATCACCGCGACCCTCGCCTCGGCGTGGGGGGTGGAGTACACCAGCACGTCGAAGCGCGTCTGGCTCCGCTTCGACCGGGAGACCGACGCGCCGGGGCTGGAGACCTGGGCGGCGGCGTACGCCCCGGCGGGCGAGGTCGAGGGCTCGCCGGACGGCACCCCGGAGCCTCCGGTGGAGCGTCAGCAGCTCTCGGTGGGCCCGGTCCTCGCCGACTCCGATGCCCTGGGGCTCCAGGTCGACGCGCTGGTGCGGCTGACGCTCGACGACTACCTCGCCCTCGCGGTGGAGCGGGTCCGGGACCGGCTGTCCGCCGATGCGGCGTACGTCCTGATGGTGCGCGACCTCGAGGACGAGTTCGAGGTCAAGGCGGTCAGCGGGCTGCCGAGCATCCTGCGCGGGACTGCGCTGGCGTCCGATGCCCCGGGAGCCCCGGACGGCGGCAACCCGCACCTGCCCGTGGTCCTGCCGGACCTCGGACGGACTCCGGTCCCGTTCCTGGCGGACACGCACCTGCGGTCGCTGGCCGTGGCTCCCATCACGGCCGAGGGTCGTGTCATCGGGGCGCTGGCCGTCGGCTCGAACCATGTCGACGGCTTCAGCGCCGACGAGTCCGTGCTGCTGCAGAGGCTTGCCGCCACGCTCGCGATGGCGACGGACCGGGCCCGCCTCCAGGCCCTGGAGCGGGACCGCCGGGGTTGGCTCACGTTCCTCGCCGACGCGGGGGACCTCCTCGCCGGGTCCCTCGACCAGGAAATGACGATGGCGATCACCGGCCAGATCTGCGTGCCCCAGCTGGCCGTCTGGTGCGCCGTCCATCTCGACGACAGCCGTGGACACCGGGTCCTGCAGCAGGCCTGGCACGAGGACGAGCATCTGGTGGGTCCGCTGATGGAGGCCCTTGCGGCGGAGTCGACCGACCGACTGGACGCCCTGCCCGACGACGCCTTCCGTGGTGAGGTGCTGAGCATCCCCCTGGTGGCGCGCGCGCGACAGATCGGCCTCCTCACCCTCGGGCGCGCACAGGGTGACCCGCTCCGCGGCGAACCCCTCCTGGTGGCCGAGTCCGTCGCTCGTCGGGCGGCCGTCGCGATCGACAACGCCAGGGCGCACGGGGAGCTCTGGTCGATCGGCAACGCCCTGCAGCGCAGCCTCCTGCCGTCGTCCACACCGGTCGCGCCGGGCTACGACGTCGGGGTCGTCTACGAGGCGGCCGGCGAGGGCAGCACCGCCGGGGGCGACTTCTACGACCTGTTCGGTCTCGGCCAGGGACGATGGTGCTTCGTCGTGGGTGACGTGTGCGGCACGGGCGCGGAAGCGGCTGCCGTCACGGGCCTGGCGCGGCACACGATCCGTGCGCTGGCGCAGGCCGGGTTCCCGACAGCGGCGGTCCTCGAGCGGCTCAACACCGCGATCCTCGACGAGGGCGAGCGCTCGCGGTTCCTCACCGTGCTCTGCGGAACCCTCCAGGCGGAGGGAGGGCGGGTGCGGATGAGCTTCGTCAGTGCGGGCCACCCGTTGCCGTTCGTCGTACGCCGGGCCGGCGGGGTCGAGCAGATCGGCCGGCCCCAGTCCCTCCTCGGGGTCCTGGACCAGGTGTCGTACGACGAGGAGAGTCATCTGCTCGAGCGTGGGGACCTGCTCGTCGCCGTCACCGACGGAGTGCTCGAGCGACGCGCCGGGCCACGGATGCTGGGCGAGGACGGCCTCGCCGAGGAGCTCGCACACCTGCACGAACTCTCGGCGCAGGCGGTCGCGGAGCGGGTCCGCCAGGTGGTGGCCGACTTCGTCGACGAACCGGCGAGCGACGACCTGGCGGTGCTCGTCATCCGGATGGGGGAGCAGGCTCGGTGACGATGCGGGCGGGCCGTCACTCCCGGGCGACGAGCTCCTCGGGGCACGCGGTACCGCGCGGCAGCGTGTAGGGAGCGGCGATCCGGTAGGTGCCCGAGTGCGGTGCGTGCAACACCGTCCATTTGTCGACGGGCTGGTCCTCCGCGGGCACTGTCTCCTGCGCGCTGAGACAGCCGTTGACGTTGACCGGGGGAGTGGCCGGGTCGGTCGACTCGGGCCCCTCGACCGGCTTGCCCTGCCCGTCGAGCAGGCTCAGCCACGGGGAGGCCGGGATGCGGACGAGGACCGTCGCGGCCCGGGGCACGTAGACGACCACCTCCGTGGCGTCGAAGCGGGTCACGACCGCCGGCGGGTCAGCGAGGGGCGTGGGCGACCTGACCGCGAAGAGCCGCCAGTTGTCGTCGGACCACACCTCACGCAGGTAGCCCAGGCCACCCGCCACCAGCTGCGCCTCCACCAGGGCAGCGGGGTCGGGCTGGCCGGTGGACAGCACGACGTACCTGACCGCCCAGCGGTCCAGCCACGCGCGGTACGACGCCGGGGTCAGCAGTCCGGGCTCGTAGAAGATCGGGTTCCGCTCGGTGTCGGCCTGCCTGTTCCAGCCGCGCGCCAGGTTGACGTACGGCGCCAGCGCCGAGGCCTCGCGGTGGCTGCGCGCGGGCACGACCTCGACGCGGGCCTGGTTGGCGCCTCGGGTCTGGAGCTGGTGGACGAGCGGGTCGAGGTCGACCGTCCAGGCCGCTGTGGGACGCGTGTGGACGGCGTCCGAGACGGCCACGGTCACCTGCCAGACCGTGGCGGTGGTGATCGCGAGCACCACCGCGACGAACCTGCGCGCGCCGGCGTCCGGCTGACTCCAGCGGGTCGGCCGCTGAAGCGGAGGCTCCTGCGCGAGGACGGCCACGAGCAGCACCCCGCCGAAGACGAGGCCGAGGCGGGTCACGTTGCTGCCGATCTGAGACGGGACCACCCAGACCGCGAGGATGCCGGCGACGTAGATGAGCGACCCGATGCGCACCGTGCGCCACGACGCGGGAGCCAGTACGAAGACGCAGATCCCCAGCACCACCGGCAGGATCGTCGATGTGAAGCCCATCGGCTGCTGCCCGGAGAACGGGAAGAGCCAGGAGGACAGGGCCACCACGACGACGGGCGCGACGCCGATCGCATAGGCCGCCGGCCGTCGGCGCTGGAGCCACAGGGCCGCGGCGACGACGCCCAGGAACAGGCCGGCCACCGGGCTCGAGGCCGTCGCCATGGCCGACAGCAGCACGGCCAGGGCCGCCCGGGGCCACTTGTGGCTGAGCTCGGTGGAGCGCCACCGGGTGGGCCAGCCGAAGACCACGGCCAGTGCGGCGAGCCCGAACATCGTGCCGAGCCCGAACGTCACCCGGCCCGACACGGCGTTGCAGGTGAAGGCGAGTGCTCCGTAGAACGCCGGCCACAGCGGGTGGCGCAGCGCCTTGCTGCGCACGAGGAGCAGCGCGAGCAGGCCGGCCGAGACGGTGCCTGCGACCATCATCGTGGTGCGGACCCCCAGCGCGGCCATGACGTAGGGCGACAGCACGCTGTAGGACACCGGGTGCACGCCGCCGTACCAGGCGAGGTTGTAGGCGCTGCCGGGATGCACGCTCGCGAACTCGGCCCACGCGTCCTGCGCCGCGAGGTCCCCGCCGCTGTTGGCCACGAAGGCCCGCCAGAGCAGGTGCAGGACGGCCGCGACGACCAGGGCCACCGGGACCGGGTGGGCGGACCAGGAGGTCGGGGACCACGGAGTACGGCGACGGGGCCGTGCTGGACCCACCCCGGGAGCCGGGGTCCGGACGTCGAGCACCACTCCGTCGTCCTCCTGAAGGATCTTCGGCGTCGACCGGGCGGAACGCCGTCGCTTCATGGTGACACGGCAGAGAGCCGGACGAGCACCTGCTGCGCCGATATAGTTCCGACGAAGATGACTGCGATCTCACCGGCCCACGGGGGCCCCGCAGCGGCCCGGGACACGCCGGGCCACGCCCGGCACGTCCTGCGCTGGGTGGGTGGTGTCTGGGCGGTGGCCGCCGCGTTCGTCGTGGTGACGGCACTGTGGTCCCACCAGGTCGACATCCCCCTCCGCGATCCCGCGGGCAGGATGTTCCGGGGCAGGCTCTCGAGCGCGCTGGTCCTCTTCGCGATCCTGACGGCCGTCGACGTCCTGGTCCGTTCGGGCAGGGGCGGATGGAGCGTTCGCGGCACCGTCCGGGTCGTCCGCGAACGGTGCTCCCCGGAGCGGGTCGCGCTCGCCGTCAGCGGCCTGCTCGCCTACCACGTCGTCTACATCTGCTACCGCAACCTGAAGAGCTGGGACGCCCTCAACACGCTGCGCGACGACCACCTGGTCGACTTCGAGACGTGGCTCTTCCTGGGCAACAGCCCCGCCGTCCTGCTGCACGACCTCCTCGGCCAGCACACCGCGGCGTACGTCCTGATGGTGGTCTACAAGTCGTTCACCTACCTGGTTCCGCTCTCGCTGGTGGCGGCGCTGGTCTTCACCGACCGGATCCGGGACGGCTACGTCTTCCTGACGTCGGCGATCTGGGTGTGGATCCTCGGTGTCGGGTCCTACTACCTGATCCCGACGCTCGGTCCGTTCGCCGCTTCCCCCGAGGACTTCACGCAGCTGCCGGACACGGTGATCACGTCGACGCAGACGGAGTACCTCGCCGAGCGGGCGCACCTCCTGGCGGACCCCTCGGCGCCGGACGCCTTCGTCAGCATCTCGGCCTTCGCGAGCCTGCACGTCGCCTTCACCTGCATGGTGCTGCTGATGCTGCGTCACTACGGCCGGCGTCGCCTGGCCCGGGTGATGGCCGTCTACCTCGCGGCCACCATGCTCGCCACGGTCTACTTCGGCTGGCACTACGTGGTCGACGACGTGGCCGGGGTGCTCATCGCCGTGGTGGCGGTGTTCCTCGGCCGGCGGATGATCCTGCCGAGGGACCGGCGAGCGACGAGCTGACCCGGCCGCCCACGACGTGCCAGTGCTGGTCGAGGCGGACGTTGGCGAGGAGCCGCCGGTCGTGGGAGACCAGCAGCAGGGCGCCGTCGTAGCTCTCCAGCGCCTGCTCGAGCTGCTCGATCGCGGGCAGGTCGAGGTGGTTGGTGGGCTCGTCGAGGACGAGCAGGTTCACCCCGCGGGCCTGCAGCAGGGCGAGCGCGGCGCGGGTGCGCTCACCGGGGGAGAGGCGCCCGACGACGCTGCCCACCTGGTCGGCCTTGAGGCCGAACTTCGCGAGCAGGGTGCGGACCTCGGCGGGAGCCATCGACGGTACGGCGGCCTCGAAGGCGTCGCCCAGCAGCGACTCCTCGGCGAGGCCGGTGCGGGCCTGGTCGATCTCGCCGATGTCCACCGACGCACCCAGGCTGGCCGTGCCCGTGTCGGGCTTCTCGTGGCCGAGCAGGAGTCGGAGCAGCGTGGTCTTGCCGGCGCCGTTGGGGCCGGTGATCCCGATCCGGTCGCGGGCGCTGACCTGGAGCGAGGCCGGGCCGAGGCAGAACTCGCCGAGCTGCAGGGTCGCCTCGTTGAGGGTGGCGACGACCGAGCTGGAGCGGGGAGCGGCCCCGATGGTGAACTGCAGCGCCCACTCCTTGCGCGGCTCCTCGACCTCGTCCAGCCGGGCGATCCGTGACTCCATCTGGCGCACCTTCTGCGCCTGCTTCTCCGAGGACTCCATGCTGGCCTTGCGCCGGATCTTGTCGTTGTCGGGGCTCTTCTTGATCGCGTTGCGCACGCCCTGCGAGCTCCACTCCCGCTGGGTCCGTGCCCGGGAGACCAGGTCGGACTTCTTCTCCGCGAACTCGTCGTACGCCTCGCGGGCGTGCCGGCGCGCGATCGCCCGCTCCTCGAGGAACGCGTCGTAGCCACCGTCGTAGACCGCGACCTTGTTCTGCGCGAGGTCGAGCTCCACGATCCTGGTCACGCAGCGGGAGAGGAACTCACGGTCGTGGGAGACCAGCACGATGCCGCTGCGCAGCCCGCGGACGAACGACTCCAGCCGCTCGAGGCCGGCGAGGTCGAGGTCGTTGGTCGGCTCGTCGAGCAGGACGACGTCGAAGCGGCTCAGCAGGAGCGCCGCCAGTGCGACCCGGGCCGCCTGCCCGCCGGAGAGGGAGGTCATCAGGGCGTCGGGTCCGATGTCGAGGCCGAGGTCGGCGAGCACCGGCGCGATCCGGTCGTCCAGGTCCGAGGCGCCACTGGCCAGCCAGTGGTCCAGGGCCACCGCGTAGGCGTCGTCGGCTCCCGGTGCGTCGGTGCCCAGTGCCGCGGCCGTCGACTCCATCACGGCGGTGGCCTCCTCGGCGCCCGTACGTCGGGCGAGGTAGCCCGCCACGGTCTCGCCGGGCACGCGCTCGTGCTCCTGGGGGAGCCAGCCGACGAAGGCGTCGGAAGGAGCGGCGGACACGGTGCCGGCCAGGGGAGCCACGTCGCCTGCCAGCAGTCGCAGCAGGGTGGTCTTCCCGGCGCCGTTGGCGCCGACCACCCCGACCACGTCGCCGGGCGAGACGGTCAGCTCGAGGGACTCGAACAGCGTGCGATGGGCGTGTCCCCCGGAGAGGTTCTTCGCGACCAGGGTTGCGCTCATCCGGCGATCCTAGTTGCGGGGCCGGCTCACCCGATCCGCGCCTGGAAGGTACGCGTCGCGGCGCGGACCGTGTCGCTGCCGGTGTAGCGCAGGGTGAAGGTCTGCAGGCCGGTCGGCAGGTCGGTCAGCCTGATCACCCTCGGGTTGCGGCCGAGCGGGTACTCGCCGAGCAGCTTGTGGCCCAGGCGGAGCTGCAGGGTGCCCAGGACCGGAGTGCCGCCGGGGGCGCCGGCCGTGACCTCGAGCCGCAGGCGCTCGCGGCCGGGCGTCTTGACCAGGTGCAGGTGGGGCGTCGCCTTGACCCGCCAGGTCGGCGCGGTCCGCGTCCTGAGTGGGGTGTAGCCGGGCCGCGTGACGGTCATCCGCGCACTGATCCGCGCGCCCAGGTCCGCTCGCGTGAGCCGGTACGTCGGCCCGACGGCGCCCTCGACGGGGACGCCGGCGCGCAGCCACTGCAGGGAGACGTCGGCCTCGCTGGGGGCGAAGCGCCCGCGATCGAACGTCACGACCTGGCCGGGCCGGGGGGCTCCGTCGAGACCGTCGATCGCCAGCGTGGGCGGGGTGCGGACCGTGAAGGTGCCCGGCAGGACCGGGTTGGTCACCGCCGAGGTGGACGAGACGGCCGGGTAGCCGTTCTTCGTCGCCGTCACCGTGACGGCGAGCGCCTTGCCCACCAGCTCGGGGCCGGCGGTCAGGACCGCCGTGCGACCACCGGCGACAGGGGCGCCGTCGGCCGTCCACTGGTAGGTCAACCTGCCGGGCGTCGGGGTCCAGAGGCCGGCCGTCGCGGTGAGCGTCGAGTCGACCTGTGCCTCGCCGCCGACGGTCGGCGGCTCGTTGTTGGTGATCACGCCGGGGGCGACCGGTCGGGTCGGCGCGCTGGTGGTGACGCTCGTCGGGTAGCCGAGCTTGGACGCGGTCGTGCGTACGGCGATCCGGGCATCGAGCATCGACGCCCGAAGGGTGAGGGCGGGGCCCGTCGCGCCGGCGATGTCCACCCCGTTGGCCTCCCACTGGTAGCGGATCGTGGGATCCCCGGGCGACCAGGTCCCGGGCGAGGAGCTGAGGGTGGCGCCCACCTTCGGTGTTCCCGACACGGCAGGCCGCGCCGTGTTCGTCAGCGGGGCGTCGTGGAAGTGGATGAACCCCGTCGGCCAGCTCCCGCCTCCCCGGACGATCCGTGCCCACGAGAAGTCACCGCGCCAGCTGTCCTGGGAGACGATGACGACGTCGGGGGAGAGCACCTGCTCGACGTACGCCACGTGCCCGGCGGAGCCGGCGGGGCCGTCGTAGGCGTCCCACCACGCGACGGCGCCCACGGCCGGTGTGTCGTCGGTCCGCGAGCGGTTGGCGTGGCCCCAGTTGCTGGCGTTGCCCTCGCCCGACCACGGCCGGATGTTGGCCATGCCGGCGCGGACCATCCGGTAGGCCGCGTAGTTCGTGCAGTTGTGGCCCGAGTACATCCGCCAGTACATGGTGTCGTTGGCGGCGCGGTAGCCCGCGTTGGACATGCCCTCGTCGGCGCAGCTGGCATAGCCCTCGCAGAGCTGGGTGATGCTGGCCGACGCCGGAGCCGTCGTGGCGTCGACACCCAGCCCCGCGGCGAGGATGAGGCAGGTGAGGACGGAGGCGAGAGCGGCACGAACTGACACGCATGGGAGTGTAGGTGCTCGAGTTGCCTCGAGTGACTGGAATGAAGAACTGTCAAGGCGACACGCCGAGAACGGGCTCGATGTTCGGCGTGTCGCGGGTGTCCACGAGGGGCGGTCGCCGCGAGAGGACAAGAGTAGACGCGAACGGTTAGCCGCGGTCTCCGAGGGGTACGACGAGGGCGCCCGCCCCCGACCCACAAGGAGTTCCATGTCCACCGATGCCATCGTCCTGCTCAAGGACGAGCACCAGGAGATCCGCAAGGCCTTCACCGCCTTCGAGCAGGCCGGCGACAAGGCCTACGCCGCCAAGGGCAAGGCCGTCGACCGCATCATCGAGCTCCTCACCGTGCACACCTACATCGAGAACGAGGTGATGTACCCCCGCGTGCGCGAGCTGGTGCCGGACATCGAGGACGACATCCTCGAGTCCTACGAGGAGCACCACGTCGCCGACGTGCTGGTCGTGGAGCTCGCGGCCATGAAGCCGGACAGCGAACGCTTCACCGCCAAGACCACGGTGCTGATCGAGAACGTGCGTCACCACATGGAGGAGGAAGAGGAGGAGTGGTTCCCGAAGGTGCGTGAAGCCCTCGGCCGCACCGTCCTCCAGGAGCTCGGTGCCGAGATGCTCGAGGCCAGGAAGGGCGCGCCGACCCGCCCGTCGCAGCCCAGTGCGTTGAAGAAGGCGATCGACGCGGTCATCGCCTGATCCGACCGGCAGGGGCGCTCGGTCCGAGGAGGGGACGTTGGTCCCTACAGCCTGATCGCGGGACGCGGCACCGTGGAGTGATCACACAGCCACCGCGGAGTTGTCATGACCGAGATCGAGACCGAGCGCCCCGTCCCTCCCGTCGTCCTCGCCGTGGGCCACGACCCGCTCGGCAGCGGTCTCGAGTTCGCGGCCGCCGAGGCGAGACGCGAGAAGTGCGGGCTGCACCTGGTCCACGTCGTGCACGAGCACCCGGCCGGGCCCCAGGGCGCCCTCATGGACAGCCAGGACGCCGACCGCATCGGGCGGGACACGCTGCGGGCCGCGGAGGAACGCGCACGCGACCTGCTCGGCGACCTGCCCGGCGACCTGCCCGGCGACCTGCCCGGCGACATGGTCCCGATCACCACCGAGCTCGCGGTCGGCCCCGTGGTCCCCTCCATCGTGACCGCGGCCGACCACGCTCGCATGATCGTGCTCCAGCACCGGGAAACCTCCGGGCTGAGGCGGGTGGTCACGAGGTCCTGCGCCAGTGGCGTGGCGGCCCGGGCCGACATCCCCGTGATCTCGGTGCCTGCCGGCTGGTCGGACCCGACACCAGCCGACGAGGCGGGCGTCGTGACGGTGGGGGTGGACATCCCGGAGCGTTGCCGCGCCGTGCTGGACGCGGGCGCGCACGCGGCCCTGTCCCGCGGTGCCACCCTGCGGATCCTGCACACGTGGTGGTTCCCGAGCGTCTACGACGACGCCATCCTCAAGCGCGAGCAGAACGCCACGTGGAAGCGGAGGGTCCACGAGGAGATCAAGGCCGTGCTGCACGACCTGGGCGACCACCTGGCGGACCTGCCGATCCGCATCGACACCAGGCACGGCCATGCCGCCGAGGCGCTGGTCGCGGCGTCGCAGGACTCGGTCCTGCTGGTCGTCGGGCGGCACGACGCGCACGTGCCGTTCGGGTCGCACCTGGGGCCGGTGGCCCGGGCCGTCCTGCGCGACGCCGCGTGTCCGGTCCTGCTGGCCAACCCCCGGGCGGCGGCGGGCAGCCATCGGGGTGCCTCGAGGCTGATGCGCGCGATGGTGCAGCCGACGGGCGTCCCGCCGATCTGAGCAGTCGACCGACCAGCGCCGGCCGGTCAGCCGGTGAAGGCGGCGACCTTCAGGTTGAACAGCTGGTCGTCGTCCCTCGACCTGCCCTGGCAGGAGTAGGACATCTCGTGCCAGCAGCTGAACCGGGTGGAGGCGTTCGCGAGGGTGACCGTCACGCTCCGGATCGTGTCGTGGCCGAACGGGAACTCGGCCGATCCGTTGCCCGCGGGGCCGAGGTGGACCGCCTTCTCGACGATGCGACCGCTCTTCCTCCGGATCAGGAGGTACGCCGTGGGGCTGGTGTCGTCCGTGGGGGCGTCGACCGTGACGCGGCCCCTCCAGTGTCCGCCCGCCAGCGACTCGTCGGGCCGGAGCACCGCGTTGCGCGAGGCCAGGTGGTCGATCCGGAAGCTCCGCTCGCCCTCGAGGTTGTCGGCCGAGAGGACCCAGCGCCGGTCGACCGGGGCGTGCGGCCACGAGTCGCCCTCGGCGTAGGTGCGTCCGGGGATGGTGTTGTGTGCGGTGTAGGTGCGGAAGACGCTCTCGAAGGCGCCGCGGCCGCCGAGCACCGACCGGAGGGCCCTCGTCGAGTACTTGTCCGGTGCCCCCTCGAACGCCCCGGCCTGTTCCCAGACCCGCTTGACGATCCGGTTGCCGTAGCGGCTGCTGAGGTACTCGAAGAACGGCCAGTTGCCGTACTGGTTGAAGCCCGAGGAGTTGAAGAAGTCGAGTGGCTCGGCGGGCTGGCCGACCTGGCCGTAGGAGAGGTACTGGCGGTTGTCGTTGACGTCGTCGGCGAACCGCTCCTCCATCCACGTCGCGGTCGCCTCCATGAACCACTGGTCCTCGCCGTAGTCGTAGGCGAACTGGATCGCGTGGAAGAACTCGTGCGCCGCGGTGACGCGGAGGCTGTCGTCGGGCGGCACGCCGTACTGGCTGCGGGCGAAGTCGTTGTCGAGGACGCAGTAGCCGCTGGCGAGGAACTTGGTGCCGGGCTTGCGACGCTCGGGCGCGCAGTAGCCGTAGAGCCCCTGCGAGCCGAGCTCCTTGAGGTAGACGTCGAACAGCTTGTTGCCGCCGCGGGTGCCGTCCTGGACCGGCGGCCGGTAGCCCAGGGTGCCCACGTGGTGGCGCCACACCCGGTTGAGCGTCGCGAGGTTGCGGGTGACCCACGTCCTGCTGGGCGGAGCGTCGTCGGTGCTGGACACCCAGTGCAGGCAGAAGTGGCCCGAGCAGGTGCGCCTGGCGTCGACGGTGTAGCCGTGGCCGTACTGGTCGGCATCGCCGTCGGTGGGCCGTGCCAGCACCGAGGCCGCCTGCCGGCGCTCGGAGGTGTCGAGGTCCGGTAGCGAGAGGAACAGGTCGCGCATGGCCAAGGTGGCCTCGACGCGCTTGGCGGGGCCGGGGCTGGCCGTTCCGTCGACGATCCGTTGTGCGCGGGTCAACGCGTGGTCGGCCCTGGCGTGGCCTTGCGGCTCGGCCCACGACGCGGCGGCGGTCAGCACCGTCAGGGCCGTGCTCAGGGCCAGAACTGCGGCGACGATCGAGCGGCGCATGGGTTCCCCTGGTTCTCCGAGTCGAAGCAGCATCCGTCACGGCGCCGCACGGGAGGACCTCGGGCCTCCCGGGTCCCCAGCCTAGAGGGCGAGCCAACCGCGGGGCGGGACGGTCCCGGGGACCGCTTGGGGGAGAATCGTCCGCGATGACCACCGCGATGATCGCCTCCGACCCGGCCGCCGACGAGATCCGCCGCCAGGGGCTGCGCCGGATGCGCACGCTGGCGGTGTCCCTGCTGCTGTTCGCGGCGGCGGTCTACCTCGTGACCCGGGGCCAGGACGGCTTCCTCGGCTACGTGAACGCAGGGGCCGAGGCGTCGATGGTCGGCGCCATCGCGGACTGGTTCGCGGTGACGGCGCTGTTCAGGCACCCGCTGGGCCTGCCGATCCCGCACACCGCGCTGATCCCGCGTCGCAAGGACGAGCTGGGCAAGGGGCTGGAGGAGTTCTTCGGCGAGAACTTCCTCCAGGAGGGCATCATCCGCGACCGGATCGGGATCGCCACGATCTCGCTGCGGGTCGGCAGGTGGCTCTCCGACCCGGTCAACGCCCGTCGCGTGGTCGACGAGGTGGCCGACGTGGCGGCGATCGCGCTGGGCAAGGTCCGCGACGAGCACATCGCCGACCTCGTCAACGAGGCACTCGTGCCGCGCTTCCGCGAGGAGCCGATCTCGCCGCTGCTGGGCGGGCTGCTCGGCGAGATGGTGCGCGACGACCTCCACCACGGCCTGGTCGACCTGGCGCTCGAGGAGCTGCACCAGTGGCTGCAGCAGAACCCCGACACCGTCGCCGAGATCCTGGGGGAGCGGGCGCCGTGGTGGGCGCCGCCGCGGCTCAACGAGGCCGTGACCTCGCGGATCCACCTCGAGCTGGTCCGGTGGGTCGGCGACATCCGTGACGACTCCCGCCATCACGCGCGCCAGGCGCTCGACTCGATGCTGGCCCAGCTCGCGCGGGACCTGCTCGACAATCCCGACACCCAGGCGCGCACCGAGCGGCTCAAGGAGCGGATGCTCGACCACCCCCAGGTCATCGCCTCGAGCATCTCGCTGTGGAACGCCCTGCGCCGGACCCTGCAGGGGTCGCTGACCGACCCCGAGGGCGCCGTACGCCGGCGGCTGCTCACCGAGGTGTGCCGCTTCGCCGAGCGGCTCGCCGAGGACGAGGAGCTGCGCCGCCGCCTCGACGGGCACGCCGCGGACGCCGCGGTCTTCGCCGTGGAGCGCTACGGCGCCGAGGTGACCGCGGTGATCACCCACACGATCGAGCGCTGGGACGGCAAGGAGGCCGCCCGCCGCATCGAGCTGCACGTCGGCCGGGACCTGCAGTTCATCCGGATCAACGGCACGATCGTCGGTGGCCTGGTGGGCGTCGTCATCCACACCGTGACGGTCCTGCTCGGCTGACGGGGGAGACTGTCCGCATGAGCGAGCCCATCGACGTGCCCATCCGTGACGAGTCCATCCGTCTCGGCCAGTTCCTCAAGCTCGCCAACCTGATCGAGTCGGGGGCCGAGGCCAAGCCGCTCGTCGTCGGTGGCGCCGTACGCGTCAACGGGGAGGTCGAGACCCGCCGGGGACGTCAGCTGGTCAAGGGCGACGTCGTCGAGCTCGGGGGGATGTCCGCCCGCGTCTCCGACGAGTCCGCGGGGGACAACCTGCCCTGGTGAGGCGCAGCCGAGCGCCCGCAGGGCGACGCCTAGCTGATCGCGAGCAGGTCGACCACGAAGATCAGCGTCTCACCGGGCTTGATCACGCCGCCCGCGCCGCGGTCGCCGTAGCCGAGGTGCGGCGGGATGACGAGCTGGCGGCGTCCGCCGACCTTCATGCCCTGCACGCCCTGGTCCCAGCCGGAGATGACCTGGCCGATGCCGAGGCGGAACTGCAGCGGCGTGCCGCGGTTGTACGACGCGTCGAACTCCTCGCCCGTGGAGTGGGCGACGCCGACGTAGTGGACCGAGACCGTCGCTCCGGCGGTCGCCTCGGGGCCCTCGCCCACGGTGACGTCGTTGACGACCAGGTCGGTCGGCGGCTCGGGGTCGAAGAAGTCGATCTCAGGCTTGTCCATGGCGGCCACCCTAGCGAGGGCGGTGGGTGCGGCTCAGGCCCGGTGCACGTAGTGGTCGAGCTGGTCCCGCTCGAACTCGAGCTGGTCGATGCGGTGCTTGACGACGTCGCCGATGCTGATGATCCCGGCGATCCGGCCGTCCTTGACCACCGGGACGTGGCGGATGCGGCGCTCGGTCATGGTCTTCATCAGGTCGTCGAGGAGGGTCTCCTCGTCGCAGGTCTCGACCACCGCCGTCATGATCGTCGAGACCGCGCCCTCGAGGACCGCGTCGTCCCCGTGGAGGCGGCGCACCACGTCGCGCTCGCTCACGATGCCGTCGAGGGTCGAGCCGTCGGAGCTCACGATGAGCGCACCCACGTTGTGCTCAGCCAGGAGGGCGATCAGCTCGCGAACACTGGCCTCCGGGTTGATCGTGATGACGTCGTGGCTGGGCTTGGCACGAAGCACGTCGCTGATGCGCATGGCTCCACCTCCGTCGGATCCGCTGGTTCGCTTGTGATCACGACGCTACTCGCGGCGCGGCACCGACGTACAGACATACGCGCCGGGGGTGAGACGTGTCGGTCCTCAGTCCTGCGTGGGCTCCTCGTCGGAGGTGTCCTGGGGGACCGACGCGCGCTCCCGGCGGGCCCTCAGGTCGTGCACCGAGCCCGGGCCGGAGCGGCGCGAGTCGGGGTCGTCCTCGTCGTCGGGCGCGGATCCGAGGAACGACAGGGCAGCCTCGTGCAGGTGCCCGTTGGAGGCGAGGGCGTTGCCGCCGAACGGCCCGTCGGTGCCGTCGAGGGAGGTGAACCGGCCACCGGCCTCGCGGACGATCACGTCGAGGGCGGCCATGTCGTAGAGCTCGAGGTCGGGCTCGGCGGCCAGGTCGACGGCACCCTCGGCGAGCAGCATGTAGGACCAGAAGTCGCCGTACGCCCGAGTGCGCCAGCAGCGGCGGGTCAGCGACATGAAGTCCTCGAGGCGGCCGCGCTCGTCCCAGCCGGACAGCGAGGAGTAGGACAGCGACGCGTCCTCGAGGCGACGTACGTCGGAGACCTGGCAGCGGGTCGCCTTGAGGAGCGAGCGGCCGGTCCAGGCGCCGTTGCCGACCGAGGCCCACCAGCGGCGCTGGAGCTGCGGGGCCGACACGACCCCGAGCACGACCTCCTCGTCGACGACGAGCGCGATCAGGGTCGCCCAGACCGGGACCCCGCGGACGAAGTTCTTCGTGCCGTCGATCGGGTCCACCACCCAGCGGCGCTGGCTGTGGCCGGTCGAGCCGGTCTCCTCGCCGATCACCGCGTCGCGTGAGCGCACCCGGGACAGGGTCCTGCGGATGCCGTCCTCGACGTCCTTGTCCGCGTCGGTGACGGGAGTCAGGTCGGGCTTGGTCATCACGTGCAGGTCGAGCGCCTTGAAGCGGTTCACGGTGAGCGAGTCGGCGTCGTCGGCGAGGACGTGCGCGAGGCGCAGGTCGTCGGTGAAGTCGGTGGGACCGGAGATCGGCATGGGGCACAGGCTATTCCCCATCGCCGGGTCTACCGTTCGACCATGGAGATCAACGGACTTCCGCTGCACCCGCTCGTGGTGCACGCCGCCGTCGTGTTCGGGCCGCTGGGAGCGCTCGGGGCGTTGTTCTACGTGGTGTTCCCGTCGTGGCGCGACCGCCTCCGCTGGCCGATGGTTGCCCTCGCTCTCCTGGCCACCGGCGCGATCGTCGTGGCCTACTTCACCGGCAACAACTTCCTGAACAGCCGACCGGAGCTCAAGCAGCTCCCCGCGGTCGACACCCACAAGGCGCGGGGCACGAAGCTCTTCTGGGTCACGCTCGCCTTCGGGGTGGTGGCGCTGGCTGCCGGCTGGCTCCACACCCGCACCGGCGGGGTCCGGATCGTGCTCAACGTGCTGCTCGCCGTGGCCGCGCTCGCGGTCCTCGTGCTGGTCACGCTCACCGGCGACGCCGGGGCCCGGGCCGTCTGGGGCTAGCGGGCCCGGTCAGTACGCCGAGTCGGTGCGGGCGGTGAGCAGCCGCCGGAACGACGACACCCGCTCCGGGTCGGCCTCGCCCGCGGCCATCGCCGCGTCCAGCCCGCACTCCGGCTCGTCGGTCCCGTGCGTGCAGCCGCGCGGGCAGTCCTCGGTCATCTCGTCGAGGTCCGGGAACGCGCCGATCAGCTCCTCGGGCTGGACGTGCGCGAGCCCGAAGGAGCGGATGCCCGGGGTGTCGATGATCCAGCCCTCCCGGTCGGGCAGCTCGAGCATGAACGCGGAGGTCGACGTGTGCCGACCGCGCCCGGTCACGGCGTTGACGATGCCGACGTCGCGGTTGGCCTCGGGCACGAGCGCGTTGACCAGGGTCGACTTGCCTACCCCGCTGGAGCCGACCATCACGCTGGTCCGGCCGCGGAGCCGGTCCCGCAGCTCGGTCAGGTCGCCGCCGCGTCGGGTCACGACCCACGGCACGCCCAGCGAGCGGTACGTCACCAGCAGCGTCTCGGCATCGGCGAGGTCCGACTTGGTGAGGCAGAGCAGCGGCTGCATGCCGGCGTCGTACGCCGCGACCAGCGCCCGGTCGATCAGCCGGGGCTGCGGTTCGGGGTCCGCCAGCGCGGTCACGATCACGAGCTGCTCGGCGTTGGAGACGATCACCCGCTCGACGGGGTCGTCGTCGTCGGCGGTGCGGCGCAGCGTCGTACGCCGCTCGGTCACCTCGACGATCCGCGCCAGGCTGCCGTCGGCACCGGAGGTGTCGCCGACGACGCGGACCCGGTCTCCGACCACCACGCCCTTGCGGCCGAGCGGCCGCGCCTTCATCGCCATCACCTTCACCCCGTCGACGAACAGGGTGTAGCGGCCGCGGTCGACGGTGACGACGACGCCGTCGAGGGCGTCGTCGTAGGTCGGGCGCTCCTTGGTCCGGGGTCGGGTGTGGCGGCGGGGTCGCTCGTAGTGCTCCTGGTCGTGCTCGCCGTAGCGACCGGTCGCCCCGCTCACAGCAGGCTCGCCCAGAAGGTCGCGAAGTCCGGGAAGGTCTTGCCGGTGGTGGCGATGTCCTCCACCAGGACGCCGTCGACGGCGGCGCCGACGATCACGCCGGCGTGGGCCATCCGGTGGTCGGCATAGGTGTGGAACACCCCGCCGTGCAGCGGTGCCGGGCCCAGGCTCAACCCGTCCTCGTGCTCGGTGACGTCGGCGCCGAGGGCCTTGAGCTCGGTGGCGAGCGCGGCGAGCCGGTCGGTCTCGTGGCCGCGGATGTGGGCGATCCCGCGCAGGTGGGAGGGCGAGTCGGCCAGCGCGCACAGGGCCGCCACCGCGGGCGCCAGCTCTCCGACGTCGTGCAGGTCCATGTCGATGCCGTGCAGCTCGCCCGTGCCGCGGACCCGCAGCCCGGCGTCCACGTGCTCCACCTCGCAGCCCATCCGGGTGAGGATCTCCCGCAGCGCGTCCCCGGCCTGGGTGGTGGCCCTCGGCCAGTCGCGGACCGTGACGCTGCCCCCCGAGACCGCGGCGAGCGCGAGGAACGGCGCGGCGTTGGACAGGTCCGGCTCGATGACGTGGTCGACCGCCCGGACGGGACCGGGGGCGACCGCCCACCGGTTCGCCTCGGTGTCGTCGACCTCCACGCCGTGCTCGCGGAGCATGGCGACGGTCATGTCGATGTGGGGGAGTGATGGCACAGGCTTGCCGTCGTGGCGTACGTCGACCCCGTCGTCGTAGCGCGCGCCTGCCAGCAGCAGCGCCGAGATGAACTGGGAGGAGGCGGAGGCGTCCACGACGACCCGCCCGCCCTTGACGCTCCCGGTGCCGCGCACCGTGAACGGGAGCGAGCCGCGGTCGCCGTCGTCGATCGTCACGCCGAGGCCGCGCAGGGCCCCGAGCACCTCGCCGATCGGGCGCGAGCGCATGTGCGGGTCCCCGTCGAAGGCGACCGCACCGGTCGAGAGACCCGCGATCGGCGGGACGAACCTCATCACGGTGCCCGCGAGCCCGCAGTCGACCGACACGTCGGACGCGAAGTCACCGGGGGTGACCCGCCAGTCCTCGCCCGAGGTGTCGACCCGCGAACCCAGCGCGGTCAGCGCGGCGGCCATCAGCGACGTGTCGCGCGAGCGCAGGGCGCGGCGTACGACGCTGGGCCCGTCGGCGATCGACGCCAGCACCAGCGCGCGGTTGGTCAGCGACTTGCTCCCGGGCAGCGAGACGACCGCCTCGACGGGATGGTCGACGCGCGGTGCGGGCCACGGGTCGCGATCGGGGAGCGTCACGCGCGCAGCCTATCGACGCAGGGAGTCAGCCGATCTTCGCCTTCGCCAGCCGGGCCTCGCGCCGGGCGGTGGCCGCGAGGTGCCCGGCCTCGCGGCGGGCGTCGCGGGTCGCGTGCCGGGCTCGCCAGGCGACGCCGGGCTTCCCGTCGGTGTCGCCCGCGGCGATGACCAGGCCACCGAGCATCGAGAGGTTCTTGAAGAACTGCAGCTGCTGCTGGCTGCGCGTCTGCTTGTCCGTCTCCTGCCAGAACCGGTGCCCGGCGATGGTGGTGGGGACGAGCGAGGCGGCGAGCAGGCCCGAGGCGATGCGCGGCGCCCGGCCGGTCGCGAGCGCCAGCCCAGCGCCGAGCTGGACGCCCGCGTTGATCCGGACCAGCGTCACCGGGTCCTTGGGGATCGGAGCGGCGGGGACGGCGCGCCTCACGAGGGGCACCAGCTTCTCGGTCACGGGCGCCGCCTTTGCGCCGAGGGCGGGGGCGTTGCGGAGGGCGTGGACACCACCGACGAGGAACATCGAGGCGAGCATCGGGCGGGCGATGAGTCTGCTGACGGTCATGGCTCCTTCCTACACGATGGCAACCAGCCGGCGCCGGGCTCAGGGGGTGAGGACCACGCTGGTCGTGTTGTCGGCGGGGTGCGTCTCGACCGCTGGTCCGTCCGGGCGCACGGTGAAGGTCAGCCTGGTGGTGCCCAGCGTCACGGCCAGGAAGTCGAACGTGGTCGGCGTGACCCGGACCGCGCACGAGCCCTGGGTCAGCCCCACCGACAGGCACCGCTGGTCCAGGGTGAGGGTCGCCGCGGTCGAGTCCGAGGTGACCACCAGCGTCGCGCGGGTCCCCGGTGCGAGGCCCGCGACAGCGACGCGCACGCCGTACGTCGCCGGCGCGCTGCGGGTCGCCTCCGCGGAGACGGTCAAGTCGGTCCGTGGTGGCCCGGGCAGGGTCGGCTGCGGCTCGGGGCTGTCGCCGGGACCCGGGTCGGGAGCACTGTCGTCGGTGGTCGGCGACGGCGGTGGCGCGGGTGTGTCGCCCGTGGGAAGCGAGCGCGCCGGGGTGCTGTCCGTGACCGGCTGCGGGACCGCCGGTCCTCCGGTCCGGCCGCCGGGTCGGTCGTCGGCTGCCTCGGCGCGCCCGGTGTGGGCGCCGGTGCCCGGACCGAGCGATGCCTCGGGAGACGTGGCGGTCCCGCCCTGGAACGTCCCGAACAGGGCGCTCACGATCACGCCGGAGACGGCCACGCCGGCCACCGCTGTGGCCGGGGCGTTGGCGGTCACCAGGTCCCGGACCCGACCGGCCAGGAGCACCAGGCCGCCCGAAGCGGCCGTGGTCCCGCCGGAGGCGAGGTACGCCGTCGCTGCGCCGCCGAGCAGCAGCGGCGCGAGCAGCCCGGCGAGGTTGGAGTTCACCTCGGTGAGCTCGAGGTAGATCGCCATGCAGGGACGGCACTCGTCGAGGTGGCTCTCGATCCGGTTGGCGTCGCGGCGCGCGAGGCCGTTGCGGATGTAGGACCCGAGGTGCTGGTGGGTCCACGTGCAGTCGGCGTCCTCGACGGACTGCACGTGCATCGACAAGAAGGCCTGGCGCAACCCCTCGCGGGCCCGGTAGGCGAGCGCGGACACGGAGTTGGCGCTCATCCCGAGCAGCGCCGCGACGTCGGCGGGCTTCTGGCCCTCCACCTCGGTGTGCCACAGCACCATCTGCCACCGCTCGGGCAGCGAGGCGAAGGCGCGGGCCGCGGCGGCGTTCTCGAACCCCTCGACGGCGGTGTCCCGGAACGGCACCCCCGGGTCGAACGGGGTCAGGTCGTCGGTGGTGTGCAGCCTGGAACCGGCGCGGATCTTGTCGACGTGGAGCCGGCGGACGGCCGTCAGCAGGTAGGCGCGGAAGGCCAGGTCGGGGCCGCCGCCGCGCTGGAGCACGGAGAGCACCTTGGCGAAGGCCTCGGAGACCAGGTCGTCGACGTCGGGGCCGGACACGAGCTGGCGGCCGAGCCGTCGCGCGGCCTCCACGTGCCGGTCGAAGAGCTCGCCGTAGGCGTCGACGTCCCCACCCCGGACCGCCGAGATCAGCTCGGCGTCTCCGGCCTCGACCTTCGGCATGGTGGCGCTCACATCCGTACAACGCGCGGGGCATCGAAAGATGACGGCAGAAAAGTTTCGGGTTTCGCGTCATGACCTCCCGGGTGTCGCGTTCCACTGCCGTACGACCGACCGGAGGGAGCAGCCGTGGGGATCTTCGCGACAGGCTCGCGGCAGATCACGGGGGTGGCTACGGGGGTGGCCACGCGGTTGACGACTGGGGGTCCCGAAGCAGGGGTGGAGCTGTCGGAGGAGCTGAGGCGGGTATTGCCGCCGCACTTCGAGGCAGTAGGGGAGGCCCTTGCTTCGGGCTCCGGTTCGGTCGATGCGTGCGCAGTGGTGGGCCACGACCTGGCCCGCCAGGGCGTCTCCCTGGAGGAGACGCTGGAGGGACTGCGCGCGACGTACCGCCTGGTGGCTGGTCGCGATCCGGACTACCCGGGCATGCAGGCGGTCTCGGTCGCGTGGGGGGAGGCGACGCTCGGCTACCTGCACCAGCTGTCGTGCGAGGACCCGCTGACGGGTCTGGCCACGATGGCGCACGTGCGCGGCAGGCTCTCGGAGCTCTACAGGGGTGAGCTCACGGAGAGCATCGGCGTGCGTGAGGCGTATGCGCTCGTGGTGGTCGACGTGTCACGCGGGAGCGACGGTTCCGGGGGGAGCCGCGCGGACGTACTGACCCACGCGCTGCGGGCGCACCGTCTGGGGGAGACGGTGCGCGGCGTCTTCGCCGGCCCGGAGACCATCGGTCGCCTGGGGCCGGCGAGGGTCGTGGTCGTGGCCCGGCGCGACGACCGGCTCGTCCCGCGGACGGGGCTGCTGCGCCGGATGGTCGCCAGCTCGGAGAGCGGTTCACGGGCCGGACGGGTCTGGATCGAGGGGCTGCCCGGCTCGGACACCGCCGCCGGGGCGCTGCTCGACGAGCTCAAGCGCCTGTAGGTCGCCTGGCCGTAGGGTTGCCGCATGTGCGGTCGTTACGCGTCGAGCCGACGCCCCGAGGACCTCATCGAGGAGTTCGAGGTCGTAGAGAGCCGGGTTCCGGCCCCGCTGGAGGCCGACTACAACGTGGCGCCCACCAAGGAGGTGTACGCCGTCCTGGAGCGGCCGCCGCGCACGCCCGAGGGGGAGACCGTCCCGGAGCCGGCCCAGCGCCAGCTCAGGGTGCTGCGCTGGGGACTGGTCCCGTCGTGGGCCAAGGACCCCTCCATCGGCAACCGGATGATCAACGCCCGGATGGAGACGGTGGCGGAGAAGCCGGCGTACAAGCGGGCCTTCGCGAAGCGCCGCTGCCTGCTGCCCGCCGACGGCTACTTCGAGTGGTACCCCACTGACGACCTCACCAAGGCGGGCAAGCCCCGCAAGCAGCCCTTCTTCATCCGGCCCAAGGACCACGGGACGCTCGCGATGGCCGGCCTCTACGAGATTTGGCGCGACCCGACACGCGGCGACGACGACCCCGAGCGGTTCCGCTGGACGTGCACGGTCCTGACGACCGAGGCCGAGGACGCCGTCGGCCACATCCACGACCGGATGCCGCTGATGGTGGAGCCGGACCGCTGGGCGCAGTGGCTGGACCCGACGCTGTCGGCCCGTGACGCGCTGCTCGACCTGCTCGTCCCGGCGGCACCGGGGAACCTCGAGGCCTACCCGGTCGCGAGCCTGGTCAGCAACGTGCGCAACAACGGGCCGGAGCTGATCGACCCCCTCCCGCTCGAGGAGGGGTGAGCACGCGGTGACCTTCGAACGACGCGTCGAGACTCCGCAGGGCGAGGCCAGGCTGGTGAGCCACCGCTCCCGCCACCCCGTCGCCACGCTGCTGCTGAGCCACGGCGCGGGCAACGGCATCGAGACCCGCGACCTCCAGGCGCTGGCGCGGCACCTGCCGCGCAACGGGATCACGGTCGTGCTCCTCGAACAGCCCTGGAAGGTGGCCGGGCGCAAGATCGCGACGGCGCCCCCGACCCTGGACGAGGCGCTCGTGGCCGCGGCCGACCGGCTCCGCGTCCGTACGCCGCTCGTGGTCGGCGGCCGCTCCGCCGGCGCCCGGTCCGCCGCGCGGTGCGCCAAGCGACTCGGTGCGGTCGGCTGCCTGGCCCTGGCGTTCCCCCTGCACCCGCCGGGTCGGCCGGAGAAGTCCCGGCTCGACGAGCTCGAGGGCACGCGGGTCCCGACCCTGGTCATCCAGGGGGAGCGCGACCCCATGGGCCGCCCCGACGAGTTCCCCGGCGACGTCGACCTGAGCGTCGTCCCCGGGGCAGACCACGGCTTCAAGGTGCCGGCCCGCGGCGACCTCTCGCAGGACGAGGCGATGGGGGTGATCGTCGAGGCGACCCTCGAGTGGATCGTGCGCGAGGTGATCGGCGCCGGGCCGGGCGGGAATGGCTTGCGGGGGTGAGGTGTTGTCACCCATGTGCTCGCCCTGCTCGAACCTCCGCCCGCCCCGTTACTCTGGGAGACGATGACTGACTCCCTGAACGCCTCAGACGCCCTCGAGGTCGACGAGGTGGTGGACCTCGCCACCGAGACCGACGAGGAGCGTTCCGCGCGCTTCGAGCGCGACGCGCTCCCCTTCCTCGACCAGCTCTACTCGGCGGCGATGCGGATGACCCGCAACCCCGCGGACGCCGAGGACCTGGTCCAGGAGACCTTCGCGAAGGCCTACTCGTCGTTCCACCAGTTCCGGCCCGGGACCAACCTCAAGGCGTGGCTCTACCGGATCCTGACGAACACGTTCATCAACACCTACCGCAAGAAGCAGCGCCAGCCCCAGCAGTCGATGTCCGAGGACGTCGAGGACTGGCAGCTCGCCCGTGCCGAGTCGCACACGTCGACGGGACTGAAGTCCGCCGAGATGGAGGCGCTCGAGCACCTGCCCGACTCGCAGGTCAAGGACGCGCTCCAGCGGCTCCCCGAGGAGTTCCGGCTGGCCGTCTACCTGGCTGACGTCGAAGGATTCGCCTACAAGGAGATCGCCGAGATCATGGAAACCCCCATCGGCACCGTCATGTCCCGGCTGCACCGCGGCCGCCGCCAGCTGCGCGACATGCTCTCGGACTACGTACGCACCAACGACCTGCTGCCGGTCGGCCGCGACGGGGGTGCCTCGTGAGCCACTCCCACGACTCCCACGACGAGGTCACCTCGGGCGAGTGCGCCGACTACCTCGAGCGCATCGTCTACTTCCTCGACAACGAGCTCGACGAGGCCGACTGCTCGGCCGTGCGTCGCCACCTCGACGCCTGCAACCCCTGCCTGGAGAAGTACGACCTCCAGCGCACGGTGAAGTCCGTGATCGCCCGGTCCTGCTCCGAGTCGGCTCCCGACGAGCTGCGCAAGCGGGTGCTCTTCCGCATCCGCGAGGTCCAGATCCGGATCACCGACGCCTGACCCTGACCCACCACATGCAACGAGCCCCCGGCCGGATCGGCTGGGGGCTCAGTGCTGTGGCGTCTGGGGCCTGGAGTCAGGCGTTGGGACGCTTGCCGTGGTTCGCCTTGTTCTTCTTGCGCGCGCGGCGCTTGCGACCGGTCTTGCCCATGGTGTCCTCCTCGAATCGGGTGTGACCCGCGAGGGCCGAGGGCCAGTCTCTCAAAGTTCCGGGCGCAGGAGAAATCCGGTCCGGGTCACAGGCGGGACAGGAAGCGCTGGGTCTCCACCACCACGCGGGTGATCTCGCCGGTCCCGACGACCTTGCCGTTGCCACCGAGGTGCCGCGCCGCGACCGTGAAGCGGTGCAGCCGCCCGTCGACGTACGACGACGAGGCGGTCACCTCGACGTCCTGGCCGACGGCGCTGGCGCCGACGTGCTCGATCTCGACCCGCGTGCCGACGCTCGTTGCTCCCTCGGGCAGCGACTCCTCGAGGGCCGCGCAGGTGGCGGCCTCGCACCAGGCGAGCAGCCGCGGGGTGGCGAGCACGGGGAGGCTGCCGGAGCCCAGCGCCACGGCCGTGTCGTCGTCGCCCACGGTGAAGGTCAGGGTCGCGTCCATGTCACTCCTGGTCACTCCTGGTCACTCCTGGTCGGGGTCGAGGGGCAGGTGGAACGCGATGAGCGAGACCCCGGGGACCGGGGCCCAGTCCCGGTCGGGGGCGCGCGAGAAGCCCAGGCGACCGTAGAGGCGGTGCGCGCCGGCCATCTCCTCGAGGCTCGACAGCACGACGGCCGAGGCGCCCTGGGCGCGGGCCTGCTCGATCGCGAGCCGGGCCAGCGCCTCGCCGACGCCACGGCCCCGGGCCCCCGGGGCGACCGAGAGCATCCGGAACTCGCCCTCGTGCGGGCCGGCCAGCTCGCGCCAGGGCGAGCCCGGCGGGCACACGGTGACACTGCCGAGGATCTCGCCGTCGTCCTCGGCTACCCACAGCTCCGCCTCGCGGTCGCGGGTGGCGGCGTCGCGCAGCCGTGCGACGTAGGGGTCGTCCGGGCCCAGGGTGAAGTCGGCGTACGCCGCGACCGTGACCTCGCCCGCGGCGTCGAGGTCGGCCGGCCTGGCCCTGCGCAGCTGCACCGTCGTCACCTCAGATGCCGAACGTGGCGCGGGGGTAGGCCGCCTCGACGTCGGTGATCACGTTGACGAGGTAGGGCACCCCCGACTCGAAGGCGCGGTCCAGGGCGCCGCCGATCTGGCGCGGGTCGGTCACGGTCTCGCCGGCCCCGCCGAGCGCGCGGACGACCTCGTCGTACGCCGTGCGGGGCGCGAGGTCGGCGACCACGTCGTAGCCGTAGAGCATCTGCATCGGGCCCTTCTCCAGGCCCCAGGCGGAGTTGTTGCCCATCACCATGACGACCGGCAGGTCGTGGCGCACCAGCGTGTCGACGTCCATCAGCGAGAACCCGGCCGCGCCGTCGCCCAGGAGCAGGACGACCTGCGAGGAGGGGCGGGCGATCCGGGCGGCGATCGCGGCGCCGAGACCTGCGCCCAGGCAGCCGTAGGGACCCGGGTCGAGCCACCCGCCGGGACGCTTCGGCTCGACGAACTTGCCCGCGAAGCTGACGAAGTCACCACCGTCGCCGATGACGACGGCGTCGTCGGCCAGTCGCGGGACCAGCTCGCCGTAGATGCGCGCCGGGTGGATCGGGTCCGCCTCGGCGCGCAGGAGGGCGAGGTCGCGGTCGGTCGCGGCCGCCACGGTGTCCTGGAGGCCGGCGACCCAGGTGCTCCAGTCGGCCCGGCGGGGGAGTCGCTCGAGGTCGGTCAGGAGGCCGTCGAAGACCGCGGTGAGGTCGCCCGACACCGCGGAGGCGAGCTTGGCGTGCCCCGAGACCTGGCCGGGGGAGTCGGCGACGTGCACGACCTGGGCCGGCTCGGCCCCGTCCTTGCCCCCGAAGGCGCCGTAGCCCAGCCGGAAGTCGAGCGGGGTGCCGACCACGACCACGAGGTCGCTCTCGCCCAGCGCCTGGCCGCGGGCCTTGGTGACCAGCAGCGGGTGTCCGCCGGGCACCACGCCGCGGCCCATGCCGTTCGTGATCGTGGGGATGCCGGTCGCCTCGACGAAGCGCAGGGCCGCCTCCTCCGCGTGGTCGGCCCACACGTCCGTGCCGAGGATCAGCACCGGGCGGGCGGCGCGGCCGAGCAGGGCGGCGATCTCGGCCACCTTGTCGGTGTCCGGGTCCGCACCGCGGGTGGCCCCGACGACGGGGGCCGGGCCGGACGCGGAGTTGAAGAACTCGTCCATCGGCACGTCCACGAAGACCGGGCCGCGGTGCGGGGAGCGCGCCGCGGTGAAGGCCTGGTCGACGCCGCCGAGCACGTCCGCCGCGGTGTGCAACGTGGTCGCGAGCTTGGAGACGGACGCGACGATCGGGGGCTGGTCGAGCTCCTGCAGGCTGCCGCTGCCCCAGCGGTTGGCGGGCGCGCGGCCCCCGACGACGACCATGGGGGAGCCGGCGAACTGGGCCTGCGCGATGGCGCTGACCCCGTTGGTGACGCCCGGGCCGGCGGTCAGGACGGCGAGGCCGGGGACCCGGGTCAGCTTGCCGGTTGCCTCGGCGGCGAACGCGGCGGTCTGCTCGTGGCGTACGTCGAGCAGCCGCATCGGGGGATCGGCCTTCACCGCACCGTCGTACATCGGGAAGACGTGCGCGCCGGAGAGCGTGAACATCGTCTCCACGCCGTGGGCCCGGGCCACCGAGACGGCGAGCTCGCCGGCATGGCCGCTCGTGGTCGGCGGGGTCGAGGCGGGAGTCCCGGCGGGCGTGGCGTCGCTCATGCCGGAAGGCTACTCAAGGGTAGGGCGCAGGTACCGCGGGTTGGTCCGCTTGAGCACGTCCACCACGACCAGCAGCAGGTCCGAGCGGACCTCCGGCGGGAACGGACCCAGCGACAGCTGGAGGTAGAGCGCGCGCAGGAAGGCCTCGGCGTTGCCACCCAGCAGGTACGGGTCGCGGTCGTTGTACGACGCGACGGTGCCGGCCGCGGCACCCAACCGCGCGATCCAGGGCTCCAGGACCCGCAGCGGGACCCGGTTGCGACGCAGGACCTTCATGGTGGCGAGCGCGAGGCGGTCGGGCTCGCCGGAGGTGAGGAGCTGGTCCGTCGGCAGCAGCAGCCGGTCGGCGATGACGTCGAGCAGGACCGTCAGCTCGGCGGTCGACATGTGCGGCGACTCGGCCAGGGTGCCCAGCGCGTCGGCGCCGTGCGCGATGGAGTGGGCCCAGCCCTTGCCGGGCACGAAGCCGCGCAGGTCGCGCTCGCGGAGCAGCCAGGCGGCGATCCGGTCGCCCCAGTCGAGGATCTTGCCGCCGGGCAGCAGCGGTCGGCTGTTGTCGCGGGCGATGCACTCGGCCAGCACGAGCGCCGAGAAGCTGCGCCGGAAGACCGTGTCGGTGCCGCGCTCGCCGAGCCCCACGCGCAGGCCGGCGGCCATGCCGTCGCCCAGCCCGTTGAGGAGGTCGTCGTAGACGCCGCGGTCGACCCAGGTGGCCAGCGTCGGGTACGCCGTGCCGTCGCGCTGCGCGGGATCGGGCGAGCCGAGCATCCGCGTCAGCTCGGCCGTGAGGTCGTCGAGAGGCCGATCCGACGGGACTTGTAGCCCGCCGGAGTGGACCTGCTTCCAGTACGACCCCGACATGGCACCCATCTTGCCAAAGCCCTGTGCGGACACGCCCGGGGGTCCGTGCCTGACTACGCTGACGAGTGTGCCGTCTCTCAGTGAGCTAGTCCGCAGCCACACGGACCTCGACGACGAGGACGTCGCCTGGGTGCAGCTGCTGCAGGCGGACTGGCAGATCATCGCCGATCTGTCGTTCGCGGATCTGGTGCTCTGGCTCCCCGACCGCGAGGGCAAGGGGTTCTGGGCGGGCGCCCAGATGCGGCCCACTACCGGCCCCACCGCGTACGTCGACGACGTGGTCGGCGCGTTCGTGCCGACCGGGCGCCGGCCGATGCTCGATGCGGCGTACACGCAGGGCCGGCTGGTGCGCGAGGGCGACCCGGAGTGGCGCGACGACGTGCCGGTGCGGGTGGAGACGATCCCGGTGCGACGCGCGGGGCGGGTGATCGCGGTGGTCGCGCGCAACACCAACCTGCTCGGCGTGCGGACACCCAGCCGCCTCGAGCTGTCCTACCTGCAGACCGCCGCAGACCTGACCCAGATGATCGCCAACGGCTTCTTCCCGGAGCCCGGTCCACGCAGCGACCACGCCGACTCACCCCGGGTCGGTGACGGCTTCCTGCGCGTCGACGCGGCCGGCCGGGTGGTCTACGCCAGCCCCAACGCGCTCTCGGTCTACCGGCGGCTCGGCCTCTCCGGGGATCTCGCGGGCCTGTCGCTGGCCGAGCTGACCCGCGACCTCGTCCCGCCGCGGCGCCGGCCCGACGAGGAGACGCTGAGTGCCGTCCTCGGCGGCCGGGCGCACCGCGACACCGAGATCGGCACCGACGAGGTGTCGCTGATCGTGAGGGCGATCCCGTTGCGGCCGGCCGGCGACCACATCGGGGCGCTGGTGCTGGTGCGCGACGTCACCGACCTGCGGCGCCGCGACCGGGAGCTCATCACCAAGGACGCCACGATCCGCGAGATCCACCACCGGGTGAAGAACAACCTCCAGACCGTGGCCGCCCTGCTGCGCCTGCAGGCACGACGGATGGACTCGGAGCCCGGTCGCTCCGCGCTCGAGGAGGCGGTCCGCCGGGTCGGCACGATCGCGATCGTCCACGAGACCCTGAGCCAGGCCTCGGAGGAGTACGTCGACTTCGACGAGATCGCCGACCGGCTCGGCCGGATGGTCACCGAGGTGAGTGCCGTCGGCGGCCGGGTCCGGGTCAGCCGGGACGGGAAGTTCGGGGTGCTGTCCTCCGAGGTGGCGACCGCGCTCGCGATGATCCTGACCGAGGTGCTGCAGAACGCCGTCGAGCACGGCTACGACGCGGCCGACCCCGGGGAGTCGCTCGGGGAGATCGTCGTGACCGTCCGTCGTCTGGTGGGTCGACTGCACCTCACCGTGGACGACGACGGGCGTGGGCTGCCCGAGGGGTTCGACCTCGACCAGTCGACGAACCTCGGGCTGTCGATCGTGCGGACGCTCGTCGAGTCGGAGCTCGGCGGGCAGCTCGAGCTCGGGGCCGTGCCGGCGGGACAGGGAACTCGCGCGGCGGTCGACGTACCTCTCGACTGACCGCCGCGCGTGGGGAGTAGGCGGGGTGGGATCAGGCTGTGCGGACGCGGGTGCGGGCGTTGCGGCGCTTCAGGGCGCGTCGCTCGTCCTCGCTCAGACCGCCCCAGACCCCGTGGTCCTGGCCAGCCTCGAGCGCCCATGCGAGACACTGCTCGCGCACCTCACAGCGTCGGCACACCTGCTTGGCCTCCTCGATCTGGAGAATGGCCGGACCGGTGTTGCCGATCGGGAAGAACAGTTCCGGGTCCTCTTCGAGGCATGCAGAACGGTGGCGCCAATCCATGGCTGGGGGATCCCTCTTTCCTCATGAGTCTGTGCAGGCCGGCGGGGGCAGGTCCTGCGGGCGCGCGTGTACGTGGCAATGTGAACGCGTTCACGAGGCGCGTCGTCAAGCGTGGCAACTATTGGACCGTTAAACAACCCCTGTGGCCACTCTCTTTCGTCACGCGCGTCACATCTCTCTAGGGTTGCGCACGTGAACAGGCAAGCATCGGACCTTCCCGCACCGCTGATCGTGGCCGCCTCGCTGGTCGCCGTGGAGGGCGCGCTGGTGCTGCTCTACTCCCTGGTCGAGCTCGGCAGCCTCTCCTCGAACAGGGTCGCCATGGGGCTCAGCACCAGCATCTTCTTCGTCGGGTACGGCGCCCTGCTGGTCGGCTGTGCCTGGGCGGTGACCCGGCTGCACTCCTGGGCCCGGAGCCCGATCCTGCTCGCCCAGCTGATCCAGCTGGGCGTGGCGTGGAGCTTCCGCGGCGGGTCGACCACCCCCGTGGCGATCGCGCTGGCCGTCGTGGCCGTCGTCGTGGTGGTCGGGCTGCTGCACCCGGCGAGCATCGACGCGCTCGCGGACCGACCGACCTGACGGGACCGTCCTAGACGGAGTCCTCCAGCGAGAGCCGGAGCTGCTCGAGGGTCTTGCTCAGCAGCCGCGAGACGTGCATCTGCGAGACGCCGATCTCCTCGGCGATCTGGGACTGGGTCATGTTCTTGAAGAACCGCAGCAGCAGGATCGTCTTCTCCCGCTGTTCGAGGCCGTCGAGCAGCGGCTTGATCGACTCGCGGATCTCGACGTGCTCCAGGTTGATGTCGTCCACGCCGAGCACCTCGAGCATGCTGCCGCCGCCGTCGGGATCGTCGTCGTTCGCGTCCAGCGAGAGGGTCGCGTAGGCGTTGCTGGACTCGATCCCCTCGATGATCTCCTCGACGGTGCAGCCGATGCTCTCGGCGAGCTCGCGCGGCGTGGGCGAGCGGCCGAGGGACTGGTTCAGCTCGGCCGTGACCGCGGTGATCTGCATCCGCAGCTCCTGGAGCCGGCGGGGCACCCGGATCGCCCAGCCTTTGTCCCGGAAGTGCCGCTTGATCTCGCCGATGATCGTGGGCGTGGCGTAGGTCGAGAACTCCACCCCGCGGTCGGTGTCGAACCGGTCGATCGACTTGATCAGGCCGATCGTGCCGACCTGGACGAGGTCCTCGAGCGGCTCGCCGCGGTTGCGGAAGCGGCGGGCACAGTGCTCGACCAGCGGCAGGTGCAGGCGGACGAGGTCGTCGCGGGCGCCGCTGCGCACGGGCGCGTCGGCACCTTTGTCGTGCAGCTGCACGAACAGCTCGGCGCTGCGCTGCCGGGTCACCTCGACCCCCGTTGGGCCGTGCGGCGCGACGCCGTCGTCCCGTGTGTCCAGGTCCATGGCTAGAGGCCGGCTCCGAGGTGGCCCGGGACCATGGTGAGCCGGACGGTGTAGGCGCCGTCGGTGGTGTCGGCGGCGGCGCTCGTGGCCAGGGTGCTGAGCACCTGCCACGCGAAGCTGTCGTAGTCGGGCTGGGCGGGGGCCCTGGTGGCGCTGACACCGACGGTGACGGTCAGCTCTCCGGAGCCGAGGTAGAACCGGCACCAGAGGTCGGCCTCCTCGTCGGCCTCGGGGAGCACCATCGCGCTCGCCTCGCCGACCGCGATGCGCAGGTCCTCGATGTCGTCGATCGGGAAGTCGAGCCTGGCGGCCAGCCCGGCCGTGGTGGTCCGCAGCACCGAGACGTAGGCGCTGTCGGCGGGCAGCCGCAGCTCGACGTCGGCGCGGTGGTCGGGCTCAACGCTGGCCGGCCCGCTCATTGACCCGGGCAAAGACATGGTCGCCGTCCTTCGTGGGGGGAGAGTGCGCTTCGCAGACTAGTCGGGGCTGGTCTCCGGATGGTGTACCCGATGACCAGCCCCGCATGTGTCCCGCCGATCAGGCCTTCTTGGTCTCCCAGAAGATCTCGGCGATCTCGTCGATCTTGGCCAGCAGCTTGTCGGCCACGCCGGCGTCCAGCTCGCCCTTGGTGCCGGTCGCACCGGCCAGCTTGGTCGCCTCGTTCACGAGGGTGTGGAGCTGCGGGTACTTCTCGAAGTGCGGGGGCTTGAAGTAGTCGGTCCACAGCACCCAGAGGTGGTGCTTGACCAGCTCGGAGCGCTGCTCCTTGATCAGGACCGCCCGGGTGCGGAAGTCGGGGTCGTCGTTGTCGGCGACCTTGGCGATGATGGCCTTGATCGACTCGGCCTCGATGCGGGCCTGGGCGGGGTCGTAGACGCCGCAGGGCAGGTCGCAGTGGGCGGATACCTCGACGGTGGGGGCGAAAAGTCGCGCGAACATACGGTGTCCTCTCGTCTTGCGGGCTGGCTCGGCTGCGACACTACTCCGCGTGCCAGACGTCGAACAGGCGGGTCCGGAGCGGTCGAGACGCCTGCCACGGCTGGGACTCGCGGTCGTGCGCGGCGACTCGATGCTGCCCACCATCTCGGCGAGGGACCGCCTGCTCGTCGTCCACGGCGCCCGGGTCCGGCCCGGCGCCCTGGTCCTCGCCCGGTTCGCCGACGGCACCCTGGCCGTCAAGCGGGCGGTCGAACGACGTACGACTGCGTCCGGCCGGGCGGGCTGGTGGTTGCTCAGCGACAACCCGGTGAGCGGGGTCGACTCCCGGCACCGGGGACCCGTGCCGGAGGCGGACGTCCTCGCCGTCGTCCTGGCGCGTGCCTGGCCGCGGCCGCGCTGGCTGCGTGCCCGTGGCGACGGCCCAGCGCCGGGCGTCGGCTGAGGGGTCTCATTCGCGGGCGGGCGGGCGATCCGCGGGTATCGCTGTGCCAGACTGGACGCAGGGAGACCCCCCTGGTCCGACGAGTTCCGCGAGCCACCCGCCCCGCGTCGAGCTGGCCCCCGTCACCCCGAGCCCGGAGAGTCGATAGCCATGGTTGCAGCAGAGTCCGACGCCCCTCGCGACACGGGCAGCGCGTCCCATCCGCGCGCCGGTGACCCCGTCTTCGACCTCCACGTCGGCGGCAAGATGGAGACCCGGTCCACGGTGTCGCTGGTCGGCCCCGACGACCTCTCGCTGGCCTACACGCCCGGCGTGGCCCTCGTCTGCGAGGCGATCGCGGCCGACCCGTCCCTGACGCAGCACTACACCTGGGTGCCCAACACCGTCGCGGTCGTGAGCGACGGCACCGCCGTGCTCGGCCTGGGCGACATCGGCCCGGCCGCCGCGATGCCCGTGATGGAGGGCAAGGCCGTGCTGTTCAAGCAGTTCGGCGGCGTCGACGCCGTCCCGATCTGCCTGGCCACCACCGACGTCGAGGAGATCATCGAGACCGTCGCCCGGCTCGCGCCGAGCTTCGGCGGGATCAACCTCGAGGACATCTCCGCCCCGCGCTGCTTCGAGATCGAGGCGCGGCTCAAGGAGATGCTCGACATCCCCGTCTTCCACGACGACCAGCACGGCACCGCCGTGGTGGCCCTCGCGGCCCTGCAGAACGCCCTGCGCCTGACCGGTCGCAACCCCGAGTCGACCCGGGTGGTCATCTCCGGTGCGGGTGCGGCCGGCGTCGCGGTCGCCCGGATCCTGCTCGAGGCCGGCATCAAGGACCTCGCCGTCGTCGACCGCAAGGGCGTCCTGAACTCCGCGCGCGGGGACCTCACCCCGGTCAAGCGGGCGCTGGCGCTCGACACCGCCGACCACTTCGGTCGCTCGGGCTCGCTGGCCGACGTGCTGGTCGGGGCCGACGTCTTCATCGGGGTCTCCGGCGGCACCGTGCCCGAGGAGTACGTCGCGACAATGGCCGCGGACTCGATCATCTTCGGCCTCGCGAACCCGACACCGGAGGTGCACCCCGACGTCGCCCACCGGCACGCGCGCGTGGTGGCCACCGGGCGCTCGGACTTCCCGAACCAGATCAACAACGTGCTGGCGTTCCCGGGGATCTTCCGGGGCGCCTTCGACGTGCACGCGACCGCGATCACCGAGGGCATGAAGCTCGCCGCGGCCAACGCGATCGCCGACCTGGTGGGCGACGAGCTGTCCGAGGAGATGATCGTCCCCTCGCCGTTCGACTCGCGGGTGGGTCCCGCTGTGGCCACCGCGGTGGCCGAGGCCGCTCGCCGCGACGGCGTCGCGCGCCGATAGCCTCGGCAGCATGTTCGCTGTCTACGCCGAGAAGTTCTCCTCCGACGACCCGCTGGCCGGCCTCGTGGTCGGGGAGCGTCCCGATCCGGTCGCGCCCGACGGGTGGACCACGGTCACCGTCAAGGCCGCCTCGCTGAACCACCACGACCTCTGGTCGCTGCGTGGCGTCGGGCTGCGCGAGGAGGCGCTGCCGATGATCCTCGGCTGCGACGCCGCGGGGTACGACGAGGACGGCAACGAGGTGGTCGTCCACGCCGTCGTCTCCGATCCCGACTGGATGGGGGACGAGACGCTCGACACGAAGCGGTCCCTGCTCTCGGAGCGCCACCAGGGCACGTTCGCCGACAAGGTGGTCGTGCCGAGGCGCAACGTCGTCCCCAAACCGTCGTCGCTCTCCTTCGAGGAGGCCGCCTGCCTGCCGACGGCGTGGCTGACGGCGTACCGGATGCTCTTCGTCCAGGGCAACCTCAAGCCCGGCGACACCGTGCTCGTCCAGGGAGCCGGGGGAGGCGTGGCGACCGCGCTGATCACGCTGGCCCGCGCGGGTGGGCTGCGCGTGCTGGCCACGAGCCGCGACGAGGCCAAGCGGGCACGCGCCCTCGAGATCGGTGCGCACGAGGTCTTCGAGTCCGGCGCCAGGCTGCCCGTGAAGGTCGACGCCGTGATGGAGACCGTTGGGCGCGCGACCTGGTCCCACTCGGTCCGCTCGCTGCGACCCGGGGGCGCCATCGTCATCTCCGGGACGACGTCCGGGCCAAACGTCGACGACGCCGAGCTGACCCGGATCTTCTTCCTCCAGCTGCGCGTGATCGGCTCGACCATGGGGACCCGCGCCGAGCTGGCGTCGCTGGTGAGCCTGCTCGACGCGACCGGCACCCGCCCACTGGTCGACCGTGTGCTGCCGATGACCGAGGCACGCGACGGCTTCGCCGCGATGGCCGAGGGTGACGTGTTCGGCAAGATCGTCTTCACCCGATGAATCGCTCCACGCACCTGGTGACAGGCGCCGGGTCCGGCATCGGTGCCGTGCTCGTGCGCAAGCTGCTCGCCCGGGGGGACTCGGTGGTCGTGACCGCCCGCTCGGAGGAGCGGGCGGCGGACCTCCGCGCCGAGCACCCGGGCGCGATCGTGCTCGTCGCCGATCTCGCCGATGCCGCCGCCGTCGAGGCGCTCGAGCCCGACCTCCCCGAGGAGCTCGACTCCGTGGTCCACGCGGCCGGTGTCGTCGAGCTCGGCAAGGTCGGGGACCTCCCCACCGCGGTCTGGCAGGAGCAGGTCGCCGTCAACCTGGTCGCCCCCGCGGTGCTCACCCGGGTAGCGCTCCCGGCCCTGCGCCGGCGCCGCGGCACGGTGGTGCTCGTCAACTCCGGCGCCGGCCTGGCCGCCCACCCCGAGTGGTCGGCGTACGCGGCGTCGAAGCACGGCCTGCGAGCCCTGGCCGACGCGTTGCGCGCCGAGGAGCAGGGACGCGGGGTGCGTGTGACGAGCGTCTTCCCCGGCCGGACCGCGACGCCGATGCAGGAGAAGGTGCACGAGCAGGAGGGCAAGGAGTACGACGCGGCGGACTGGATCCAGCCCGCGACGGTGGCCGCCACGATCCTGTACGTGCTCGACCTGCCGCCCGACGCGACCATCCCGGACGTGTCGGTCCGCCCGCGCTAGACGCTCAGGAGCTGGACTTCCAGTTCAGCGAGCCGATGAGGAGCATCCGCAGCTGGACGCGGGTGTCCTCGACGATCTGCTGCTCGGCGTCGGGTCGACCGGCGGCGCCCAGGATCCGCTCCGCGGTGGCGACCATCAGCGTCACGATCAGGTTCGACAGCACCCGCAGGTCCCGGGCCGACCAGGGCTCGACGCCGGGGATGCGAGCCAGGTCGGTCGCCAGCTCGCGCTCGAACAGCTCGATCTGCTCCTCGATCGCCTCCCGCACGGCCGGCGGGCCGGCGGCCCGTTCACGGGCGATGAACAGGAAGTGGGCGCGCTCCCGGTGCACGTGCTCGACGAGCACCCGGATCGACCGGTCGATGATGTCGCCGAACGCCGGGTCGCTGCGGCGTACGTCGCGCAGCATCGCGCGCAGCGAGACGAACGACTCGTCGACCAGCGCCAGGCCGAGTGCCTCGATCGAGTCGAAGTGGCGGTAGAACGCCGTCGGCACGATGCCGACCTCCTTGGCGACCTGGCGCAGCGACAGGGCCACCAGCGTGCTCTCGTCGGAGAGTGCGAGCGCCCCGTCGAGGATCGCGCGTCGGGTGCGTTCCTTGCGCTCACCCCTGCTCTCGGAGCTGAACGCGGACGGCTCGGGCATGCCGACGATGCTAGACCGCGGTGTACGCCCGTTCACCGCGGGCGGCGCCCGACACGGCGATGCGCCCAGCAGCCGGACCCGGTGGGCGCGCCCGACGTGGGGCGGTGAGACTGGTGACCATGAGGGACCAGCTGAGCAGGACCGAGATCCGCAAGGACGCCGTCCAGGGCGCCGTCGAGGCAGCGGCCACGACCGTCGGTGAGGTCGTGGGGATCGTCACGACCGCGGTCAAGGACATCGCCGGAGCGCTCGGGGGCCTCGCCACCGAGGTCTTCGAGATCCGTGACTCGGTCCGCAGGGCCGCCGGCGACGAGCAGGACTGAGATTTCCTTCACCCATGTGGTTTGGATCACGTGGGGCGCGGGTATGCCTTGGTCCTCGGGGACGACGACCAGGCAGCCGACGCATTCGAGGGACCATGGACACGAGTTTCGCCTCGCACTACGACCCGGGCACCAGCACACTCGAGCTGATCGGCACGTTCGGCCCGGACGAGTGGACGCAGGTCGTCGACGAGATCGAGCGGGCCTTCCGGCGCACGGCCTGCTGGCTCACGATCGACCTCACGCGCGCGGCGGGGGTGTCGGCACACTCGGTCGGCCATCTGGTCCACCTGTGCAACTCCCGCTACCCGGGCACCATCGTCCGGGTGCCGCGACCGAGTCGCGCGATCGCCTGACCCACTCGCTCCCCGGTCGTCAGTCCTCGGGGTCGTCGAGGCGCGCCAGCCAGGTGGCGAACCGCTCCACCGGCGTCTCGAACTCCGGGTGCGTGTCGGTGAACTCCTGGAGGCGCTCGGCGATCCACGCCAGGGTGACCTCCTCGTCACCCCGACGCTTCTCGAGCTCCTCGATCCCGCGGTCGGTGAAGTACATCAGGCAAACGCGCGCTCGAGCAGGTCCTTCTGCTCGGCCGTGTGCCGCTTGACGGTGCCCACCGACGGGGACGACGACTGCTCGCGGGTGACCGGCTCGACGGTCGCGTCGACATCGGGCCACACGTTGAGCTGGTAGTGCGGCCACGGACCCATGTTCGCCGGCTCGTCCTGCACCCACCGCACGGCCCTGAGGTTCGGGTAGCGCGCGATCTCGTGCTTGATGTCGTCGGTCGGGCACGGGTAGAGCTGCTCGATCCGGGCGATCGCGAACCGCTCGGGGTTCTCGCGCTTGGCCCGCTCGACCATCAGGTCCCAGGTCACCCGGCCCGAGCACAGCAGCAGCGTGTCGACCTTGGACTGGTCGGCCGTCTCGTCCCCGATGAACGCCCGGAACGAGCCGTCGGTGAAGTCGTCGGGCTGCGAGGCGGCTTCCTTGCGCTTGAGCATCGACTTCGGGGTGAAGACGATCAGGGGACGGTGCTCCTCGCCGAGAGAGTGCTGGCGCAGCAGGTGGAAGTACGACGCGGGCGTCGACGGCTGGGCCACGACGAACGCCTCGTCCGCGCACATCAGCATGAACCGCTCGATGCGTGCCGAGGAGTGGTCCGGACCCTGGCCCTCGTAGCCGTGCGGGAGCAGGAGCACGACGCCGGACTGCTGGCGCCACTTGGTCTCGCCGGAGCTGATGAACTCGTCGATGACGGTCTGCGCGCCGTTGACGAAGTCGCCGAACTGCGCCTCCCAGATGACGAGTGCGTCGGGACGGGCCACGGAGTAGCCGTACTCGAAGCCGAGGGCGGCGTACTCGGAGAGCAGCGAGTCGTAGACGTGGAACTTCGCCTGGTCCTCGGTCAGCGAGGTCAGCGGGGTCCACTCGTCGGCGTTGACCCGGTCGATGATCGTGGCGAACCGCGACACGAACGTGCCCCGGCGCGAGTCCTGGCCGGCCAGCCGCACCGGGCGACCGTCCATCAGCAGCGAGCCGAGGGCGAGGATCTCGCCGGTGCCCCAGTCGATCGGGCCGTCGGTGATCGCGGCCGCGCGGCGCTGCAGCTGCGGCATCACCTTGGGGTGCACCGTGAAGCCGTCCGGCGGGGTGACGTAGGCGTCGGAGATCCGCTTGAGGACCTCGGTCGACACCGCCGTGGTCGCCTCGCCGGCGGGCTTCTCGGGGTAGTCGGGGACCGTGGTCCACTCCGAGGGCTGGGTGCTCGCCTCGCGGACCTCGGTGAAGACCCGCTCCAGCTGCAGCTGGTAGTCGCGCAGGACCTGCTCGGCCTCCTCGATCGTGATGTCGCCACGGCCGATGAGGGACTCGGTGTAGAGCTTGCGCACCGAGCGCTTCTGCTCGATCAGGTCGTACATGAGCGGCTGGGTGTACGACGGGTCGTCGCCCTCGTTGTGCCCGCGGCGGCGGTAGCAGACGAGGTCGATGACGACGTCCTTCTTGAACGCCTGGCGGTACTCGAACGCGAGCCGGGCCACCCGGATGCACGCCTCGGGGTCGTCGCCGTTCACGTGGAAGATCGGCGCCTGGACCATCCGCGCCACGTCGGTGCAGTAGAGCGAGGAGCGCGACGAGCCGGGCGAGGTGGTGAACCCGACCTGGTTGTTGACGACGAGGTGGATCGTGCCGCCGGTGCGGTAGCCGCGCAGCTGGGAGAGGTTCAGCGTCTCCGCCACGACCCCCTGGCCGGCGAACGCGGCGTCACCGTGGACGAGCAGCGGCAGCACGGGGTACTCGGCGCCGCGGTCCAGCACGTCCTGCTTGGCGCGCGCGATGCCCTCGAGCACCGGGTCGACGGCCTCGAGGTGTGACGGGTTCGCGGCGACCGAGACCTTGATCTTGTCGCCCGAGCCGGCCTCGAACTCGCCCTCGGCGCCGAGGTGGTACTTCACGTCGCCCGAGCCCTGGACGGTGCGGGGGTCGATGTTGCCCTCGAACTCCCGGAAGATCTGGGAGTACTTCTTGCCGACGATGTTGGCCAGGACGTTCAGGCGGCCGCGGTGGGCCATGCCGATCGTGACCTCGTCGAGGTCCGACTCGGCCGCCGCCTCGCAGATCTCGTCGAGGACGGGGACGGTCGTCTCGCCGCCCTCGAGGCTGAAGCGCTTCTGGCCGACGAACTTGGTCTGCAGGAAGGTCTCGAACGCCTCGGCCTGGTTGAGCTTCAGCAGGATCCGCAGCTGCTCCTCGCGCGGGGGCTTGGTGTGCGGCTGCTCGACGCGCTCCTGGATCCAGCGGCGCTGCTCGGGGTCCATGATGTGCATGTACTCGATGCCGGTCGTGCGGCAGTAGGAGTCGCGCAGGATCCCGAGGATCTGGCGCAACTTCATGAACCGGCGGCCCTCGCCGCCGAACGAGCCGGTGGCGAACTCGCGGTCGAGGTCCCACAGGGTCAGGCCGTGCGACTCGATCTCGAGGTCGGGGTGGCTGCGCTGGCGGTACTCGAGCGGGTCGGTGTCGGCCATCATGTGGCCGCGCACGCGGTAGGCGTGGATCAGCTCGAGGATCCGGGCCTGCTTGCTGATCTCGTCGTCGTGCGAGGTCGCGATGTCCTT
>DASTUX010000075.1:0-12542 GCA_035759395.1 Nocardioides sp. | reverse complement strand
TCCGGGCGGTGCTCGGCGAGCAGGCTCATCAGGAGGTCGTGGGCGGCGACGTCGCCGGCGTCCTTGAGCTCCTTGCCCTCCAGCCCCTCGGTGCGGACCTCGAGCAGGCGGGCACCGGCGACCGTGGCCAGCCAGGTGGCGAGAATGTGGTCGTCGGTGGCGGCCTCGGCGGGCGGGGTTCCAGGATCGAAAGTCACCGGCTCACCCTAGCGAGGGGTCTTCAGGAGTTGAATCGCTGCTGGGTCTTCTCGAGGCCCTCTGTGATCAGCGACTCCACGGCGTCGGCCGCGTGGTCGACCTGGAACGGCAGCTCCCGGCGCTCCACGGTCGAGTAGTTCGAGAGCACGAAGTCGGCCACGTCCTGGCGGCCCGGGGGCCGGCCGATGCCCGCCCGGACCCGGTAGAAGTCACCGGTGCCGAGCGAGGCTCGCATCGAGCGGAGCCCGTTGTGGCCGTTGTCCCCGCCACCCAGCTTGACCCGCAGGGTGCCGAACCCGATGTCGAGCTCGTCGTGGATGGCGATGATCCGGTCCGGGGGGACCTTGTAGAACTTCGCCAGCGTCGACACCGCACCGCCGGACTCGTTCATGTAGCACCGGGCACGGGCCAGTACGACGCGCGGGCCGGGCGCGCCCGGCGTACCGAACCTGCCCTCCACCACGTCCGCCCGCCCCGACTTGTGGGCGCGGAAGGAGGAGCCCATCCGGGTGGCCAGCTCGTCGGTGACGAGGTAGCCCACGTTGTGACGGTGGCCGGAATAGGAAGGACCGGGATTCCCGAGCCCGACCACGAGCCACACAGGCGCACCTGTCTCGGCTTCGGTCATGACGGAAGAATCCCGGTCCCCTCTGGTCTCAGCAAGCTCGACCGGTGGTGCGTCGGAGGATCAGGCCTCGTCGGCGGCGTCGGCGGACTTCTCGTCGCCCTCGCCCTCGGCGGCGGCCTCGTCCTCGGCGGCCTTCTCCTCGTCCGTCTCCTCGCGCTCGATGCCGGCCTCGGCCTCGGCCTCGGCGAGCTCGGCCTCGATCTCCTCGGTGGTGGGCGCCTCGGTGATGTTGACGATCAGCGTCTCGGGGTCGAGCAGCAGCACGGAGCCCGAGGGCAGCGTGAGGTCGGAGGCGTGGATCTGGGTGCCGGCCTCGAGGCCCTCGATGTCGACCTCGACCCACTCGGGGATGTGCGTGGCCTCGGCCTCGAGCTGGATGGTCGTGGTGCCGGTGACGACCAGCGTCTCCTTGGCGGCGGTGCCGTTGAGGTGCACGGGGACCTCGACGGTCACCTTCTCGCCCTTGCGGACGACAACGAAGTCGATGTGCTCGAGGTGGCGGGTGATCGCGTCGACCTGGACCTGCTTGGTCAGCGCGAGCTGGCTCTTGCCGTCGATCGAGAGCTCGAGCAGCGCGTTCGCGCCACCGTGCTTGAGCGCCATCATCGTCTCGTGGCCCGGGAGGGTGATGTGGATGGGGTCGTTGCCGTGGCCGTAGACGACGGCGGGGACCTTGTCCGCGCGGCGGATGCGGCGGGCGGCACCCTTGCCGAACTCGGTGCGGGACTCAGCGGTGATCTTCTCGGCGGACATGCGACTTCTCTCCTCGTACGGACTGGCTTCAGCTGGTGTCAGCTCTGTGCTTGAACGTGTGTGGCCGCCCCGGACGCGGCTTCCCCGGAACGAGAAAACGCCGCGCACTCGAGGATCGAGTCAGCGCGGCGCACCTGTGGTCAGCCAGCCCTGTCGATCACGGAACTCCCGGACTCCGGGTGTTCCCTCGCCGAGGCAACCGCAGCAGTCTAGCCGCGCGGAAACCCCGGAGCCAATCGACGTCCGCGCCCCCTAGGGTCGTCGTGTGTCCCTCACCCTCGCCGAAGCCCGTGCCCGCGCCGCCGTCGTCTCCGACGTGTCCTACGACGTCGACCTCGACCTGACCGACGCGGCGACGTTCGGCGTGCGGACAACCGTTCGGTTCACCGCCGACGCCGACACGTTCCTCGAGCTCGCCCACGCGCGCGACGTCCGGGTGACGGTGGACGGCGAGGACCGCGGCGACGGCGGGTACGACGGCCGGCGGCTGCCCCTGGCCGGGCTGGGTGCGGGCACCCACGAGGTCGTCGTCGACGCCCGGGTCCCCTACGTCACCGACGGGGACGGCATGCACACCATGACCGACCCGGCCGACGGCGAGCGCTACGTCGGCGCCTACTGCGGCATGGACATCGCCCAGAAGATCTTCGCCTGCTTCGACCAGAACGACCTCAAGGCCACGATCGCGCTCACCGTGACCGCACCCCCGGCCTGGACCGTGCTCGCCAACGGCGCCACGCTCGAGTCCGCGGACGGTCGGTGGCGGTTCGCCACGACGCTGCGCATCCCGCCCGCACTCTTCGTGGTCGCGGCCGGCCCGTGGGCGTCGTACCGCTGGGAGCACGCCGGGCTGCCGTTCGGCTGGCACGCCCGCGCGTCGCTCGCCGCCGAGCTGGACCGCGACGCCAAGGAGCTCCGGACGATCACCGAGGGCTGCTACGACCACTTCGCGGAGCTGTTCGACGAGCCCTACCCCTTCGACTCCTACGACCAGGTGCTGGTGCCGGGGCTGAACTGGGGCGCCCAGGAGATGCCGGGCTGCGTGACCTACCGCGACGAGTACCTCCCGCGCGGCGCCGTGCCCGAGGACCTGCGGCTGTTCCGCGCCGCCGTGATCGCCCACGAGATGTCGCACATGTGGTTCGGCGACCTGGCGACCATGACCTGGTGGGAGGACACCTGGCTGCAGGAGTCGTTCGCCGACTACATGGGCTACCGCGTGGCGGCCGACGGCGCCGGCTTCCACGGCGCGCTCCTCGGCCACGAGGTCGGCCGCAAGCCGAGCGCGTACGACGCGGACCAGCGCCGCTCGACCCACCCGGTCGCCCCCGAGGCGGAGGACGTGCCGGACGTCGACTCGGCCGCCAACATCTTCGACTCGATCTCCTACTCCAAGGGCAACTCGGTGCTGCGCCAGCTGGTCACGTGGCTCGGCGACGAGACGTTCCTGCGCGGCGTGAACACCTACCTGACCCGCTTCCGGTTCGCGAACGCCACGCTGGACGACTTCGTCACCGCGCTGGACGAGGCCTCGGACCGCGACGTCCGCGCTTGGGTGCAGCTCTGGCTGCGCACCACCGGGTTCGACACGATCAGGGTCGAGCGGGACGGCGACGGGGTGCCGGTGCTCCACCGGGACGGGATCCGTCCCCACCGCATCCGGGTGACGGCGTACGACGAGGAGGCGCGCGAGGTCGGCAACGAGCTGGTCGACCTCGCCGACGAGCCGGTCGCGCTCCCGGCGTACGGCGGCCGGACCGTCGTGCCCAACAGCCACGGTGAGACGTTCGCCCGCATCGTGCTCGACGACGCCTCGGCGGCCGCGGTCGCGACCGGGCTGTGCCGCATCGACGACGAGCTGGTCCGGGCGGTGCTGTGGACGATGTTCTTCGACCGGGTGCAGACCCGGGACCTGGACCCGCTGGAGCTCGTCGACATCGTCGCCCGCAACCTCCCCGGCGAACGCAGCGCGACGATGGTGTCCGCGGTGCTCAACCGCACGCTCGGGCGGGTGCTCCCGCTGCGGGTCGCGTCCGACGCAGTCCCCGGGGCGCTGGCGACGCTGGCCGCCACGTGCGCCACCGGCCTCGAGCACGCCACGAGCGCTGACCGGGCGCTGGCCTTCGCCTCCGGGTTCGCCGCCACCAGCGACGTGCCCGGGCCGCTGGCGGCCTGGCTGGAGGCGGGCAGCGTCGGCGAGCTCCCGCTCTCCCCCGCCCTGCGCTGGACGGCCGTCACCCGGCTGGCCTCCCTGGGCGCGCTGGACGAGGCGGCGATCCGCGCCGAGGGCGAGCGGGACGCGACCAGCGACGCCCGGGTCGGCGTGGCCTCAGCGCTCGCCGCCCGCCCGACCGCGCAGGCCAAGGCGGAGGCGTGGGCCGTCGTGTCCGCTCCCGACGTCGACAACCGGTTGTTCACCGCGGCGATGGAGGGGCTCTGGCAGGCCGAGCAGGCCGACCTCGTCGCGCCGTACGTCGACCGCTACCTCGCCGAGGCGCCGACCTGGGCCGCCCGTGGGCAGGCGTTCGCGCAGGTCGTGGGCCGGGCGTTCCCTGCCCTCGGGCTCACCGACGCGCAGGTCGCCCGGTTCCGCGCCGCCCTCGACGGCGATCTGCCGACCGTGCTGCGGCGGCAGTGGGAGGACCGGTACGACGACCTGGGCTGAACGTGGTGAGCGGTGAGACAGCCACCGTTCCGGAGCCCGGATCCGTGGCTTTCTCACCGCCCGGGGCCGGGCCGATCACCTCAGGCCGGGTTGGCCTCTCGCTCGGCCTGGCTGCGCAGGACGCAGAACTCGTTGCCCGCTGGGTCGGCGAGGGTGGCCCAGCCGATGCCGGGGCCCCGGATGTTCCGGTGGTCCTCGACCCAGGTGGCGCCGAGCGCCAGGATCCGCTCAACCTCCTGGTCCCTGGTCGAGCCGGGGCGCGGGGTGATGTCGAAGTGCAGGCGGTTCTTGACCACCTTCTCGTCCGGCACCTCGATGAACAGCACGAGGTGGCCGGTGTCGGGGTCGCGGATCATGCACTCCTCGTGTCCGGGGAGGTTGGGGTCCCCGTCGACGTCGACGTACCCCAGCACCTGCTTCCACCACTCGGAGAGCTCGTAGGCGTTGGCGCAGTCGACGGTGGTGTGCGAGATGTACGAAGTCATGCCGGGACTCTGGCCGCCGGACGCCCCGCCCGCAACGCCTTTCCGTCAGCGTCGTCCGGGGCGTGCGATGGCAAGGCGGAGGAGGGAAGGCGGCCTTTGAGCGGAGCGGGCCGTCGACCGACGAGAACGCAGCCAGTGTGCGCCCCGGGCGGCGCTGGTCAGGCGTGGCCGTCGAACATGGAGGTGACGGAACCGTCCTCGAAGACCTCGCGGATCGCCCGGGCCAGCAGCGGCGCGATCGACAGCTCGGTGAGCTTGTCGAACTTGCGGTCGTCGCTGATCGGCAGCGTGTTGGTCACGATGATCTCGGCGGCCGGGCTGTTCTTGAGCCGGTCGACCGCGGGGTCGGACAGGATCGCGTGGGTGGCGGCGATGACGACGCCGGCGGCGCCGTCGGCCATCAGCGCCTCGGCGGCCTTCACGATCGTGCCGCCGGTGTCGATCATGTCGTCGACCAGCACGCAGATGCGGCCGTCGACCTGGCCCACGACCCGGTTGGCCATGGTCTCGTTCGGGCGGTCGATGTTGCGGGTCTTGTGGATGAAGGCCAGCGGGGCACCGCCGAGGCGGGCCGACCAGCGCTCGGCGACCTTGATCCGGCCGGCGTCGGGCGAGACGACGGCGAGCCGCTGGTCGCCGTACTTCTCCCTGACGTAGTCGGCCAGGATCGGCAGCGCCATCAGGTGGTCGACGGGACCGTCGAAGAAGCCCTGGATCTGGTCGGCGTGGAGGTCGACCGTGATCAGACGGTCGGCGCCGGCGGTCTTGAACAGGTCGGCCATCAGGCGGGCCGAGATCGGCTCACGGCCGCGGTGCTTCTTGTCCTGGCGGGCGTAGCCGTAGAACGGCATGACGACGGTGATCCGCTTGGCCGAGGCGCGCTTGAGCGCGTCGACCATGATCAGGTGCTCCATGATCCACTCGTTGATCGGAGCCGTGTGGCTCTGGATCACGAAGGCGTCGCACCCGCGGACCGACTCCTCGTAGCGGATGTAGATCTCGGAGTTGGCGAACTCGTAGGCCGACTGGGGAACCAGACCGGTGCCCAGCAGGGAGGCGACCTCCTCGGAGAGCCCGGGGTGGGCCCGTCCGCTGAAGACCATCAGGTTCTTCTCGGTGGTCCGCTTCATTCCGGTCACGTGACGCAGCTCCTGGATCGCCTGATGGGTGCGTTCAGGATTCTCCACCACCGGAGCCGGTCTGCCCAACTTCGGCTCCACCCGGGTGAGACGCGTCTCGTCCACCTGCCGTTTCCGCGGCTTCGGCGGCCTCGGCCTGCGGCGTGCCGGGCCGCTTCGACTGGGCCCAGCCCTTCAGGTTGCGCTGCGGTCCGCTGGAGACGGCGAGGGCGCCGGGAGGTACGTCGCGGCGTACGACCGTGCCGCCCGCGGTGCCGGCACCGTCCCCGATCGTGACGGGCGCGACGAAGGTGTTGTTGGACCCGGTCTTGGCGTGCCGGCCGACGGTGGTCCGGTGCTTGGAGACACCGTCGTAGTTGGCGAAGATCGTGCCGGCGCCGATGTTGGTGCCCTCGCCGATCTCGGCGTCGCCCACGTAGGACAGGTGCGGCACCTTGGCGCCGTCGCCGATCTCGGCGTTCTTGGTCTCGACGAACGCCCCGATCTTGCCGGCAGCGCCCAGCCTCGTGCCGGGTCGCAGGTAGGAGAAGGGGCCGACGTTGGCACCGTCACCGATGACCGCCAGCTCGCCGTGGGTGCGTACGACGCGCGCGCCGGTGCCGACCTCGCAGTCCTTGAGCGTCGTGTCCGGGCCGATCACGGCGTCCTCGCCCACGACCGTGGCGCCGAGCAGCTGCGTGCCCGGCAGGATCGTCACGTCCTGGGCGAGCACCACGTCGGCGTCGATCCAGGTGGTGGCCGGGTCCATGACGGTCACCCCGTCCTTCATCGCGCGGGTGACGATGCGGCGGTTCAGCTCGCGCCCGAGGTCGGCGAGCTGGGCCCGGTCGTTGGCGCCGTGGGTCTGCGCCACGTCCTCGATGACGAAGGCGCCAACCGTCAGCCCGGCGTCGCGGGCCAGCCGCACGGTGTCGGTCAGGTAGTACTCGCCCTTGGAGTTGTCGTTGCCGATCCGGGGCAGCGCCTCGAGGAGGAACTCCGCGTCGAAGGCCAGGATCCCGGAGCTGATCTCGTGGATCTCGCGCTGGTCGCGGCTGGCGTCCTTCTCCTCGACGATCGCCTCGACGTCGCCCTCCTCGTTGCGCACGATCCGGCCGTAGCCGAACGGCTCGCCCACGACGCCGCTGAGGATGCTCACCGCGTGCTGGGCCGCCTCGTGCTCGGCCGCGAACGCGCGCAGGCTCTCGCCCTCGAGCAGCGGGGTGTCGCCGGCCGCGACGACGACGGTGCCCGTGATCGAACCGGCGGTCTCGACCGCCACACGTACGGCGTGCCCGGTGCCCGACTGCGTCTCCTGCACGGCCAGCACCACGTCGGGCACGAGCTCCTGGATGTGGGCCGACACCTGCTCGCGCTGGACGCCGACCACAGCGACGATGCGACGCGGCTCCATCGCCTGGACGGCGTTGAGGACGTGACCGATCATGGTGCGCCCACCCACGGGGTGGAGCACCTTCATGGTCTTCGACTTCATGCGGGTGCCCCCGCCCGCCGCGAGGACGATGACGGTCAGGTCGTTCGGTACAGCAGTGGCCATGCTCCCCGGGTAGGAGTCGAACCTACGTCGCTAGTCCTGATTCAAAGTCAGGCGGGCCCTGCCGGCAGACCAACCGGGGATAGGGAAGCAACGATAGGGCCCGCGGCGGGACGTCATACGAATCGGTCGCGATAGCGACCACTTCGTATGACGATGCGCGGCTAGGGTCGTCGCGTGGACCTCCCCGTCATGCCCCCCGTCCAGCCGATGCTCGCGAAGTCGGTCACCGGGATCCCCGATCCGGACAAGCATGGGGGCCTGAGCTTCGAGCCCAAGTGGGACGGCTTCCGCTGCATCGTGTTCAAGGACGGCGACGAGGTCGAGCTGACCAGCCGCAACACCAAGCCGTTGACCCGCTACTTCCCCGAGGTCGTGGCCGCGATCCGCGAGCAGCTGCCCGAGCGGTGCGTGCTCGACGGCGAGCTCTTCGTCGCTGTGGGCGACCGCCTCGAGTTCGAAGTCCTCCAGGAGCGGATCCACCCCGCGAAGTCGCGCGTCGACATGCTCGCCGAGAAGACCCCCGCCGGGTTCGTAGCCTTCGACCTGCTGGCCCTCGGCGACGAGTCCTACCTCGACCGCCCGTTCGCGGAGCGGCGCGCCGCGATGGAGGAGGCGCTGGCCGGCCTGACCGGTCCTTGCTACCTGACCCGCACGACCACCGACCCGGCCCTGGCCGAGGAGTGGTTCACCCACTTCGAGGGGGCCGGCCTCGACGGCGTGGTCGCCAAGCCGCTGGGCGCGACGTACCAGCAGAACGCCCGCACCATGCTGAAGATCAAGCACGAGCGCACCGCCGACGTGGTGGTCGCGGGCTACCGCGAGCACAAGACGTCCACCCCCGAGCGCCCGCTGCTCGGCAGCCTGCTGCTCGGGCTGTACGCCGAGGGCAAGCTGCAGCACATCGGCGTCTCGGCCAGCTTCACCGAGAAGCGCCGCGCCGAGCTGATCGAACAGCTCCAGCCCCTCGTCTGCCCGATCGAGGAGCACCCGTGGGGCGAATGGCAGGAATGGGCGATCGCCAACCCCGACCGGGTTCCGGGGACGCAGAGCCGCTGGAGCGCCGGCAAGGACCTGTCGTTCACGCCGCTGCGGCCGGACCTGGTGATCGAGGTTGCCTACGACCACATGGAGGGGCGGCGCTTCCGGCACACGGCACACTTCCGAAGGTGGCGCACCGACCGGGACCCTGAGTCGTGCGGCTACGAGCAGTTGGAGGAGCCTGTGAGCTACGACCTCGCTAGGATTTTGGGTGTGGTGCCACCCGGCTCGACCACCGAGAGCGGAGACGATTCGTCATGAGTGAGACCTACAACGTGGTGCTGCTCGTCGAGCAGGCCCTCACCCCCGCGGACGCGGCCCAGGTGCGGTCGTTGCACGACGAGATCGAGGAGACCGTGACCTACCACGTGCTCCTGCCGCTGGAGGACGCCGCGGCCAGGATCGAGTCGGCCATGGGGTCGCTCTCCGCAGGCGAGGTGCTCGCCTCCCCGGCGATGGCCATGAGCGACGTGGACCTCGAGGCGGTCCGGCGCGACTGCCAGGAGCGCTCCGACACCGACCTGGAGACCACGCTCGCGGCGCTCCGCGGAGCAGGTGCGACGGCGGTCGGAGAGGTGGTGGGCTCGCCGCCCATCGATGCGCTCGCCGCCAAGGTCGCGGCCGTCGACGGTCGCGAGGCGATCATCCTGACCCGCCCGCACGTCGTCGCCGAGTTCTTCCACGTCGACTGGACCTCCCGCGCGCGGCGCAAGATCGGGGTCCCGGTCCTGCACCTGCTCGAGCACGAGAACTTCGACGAGCAGGCGGGCGGCGGCGAGGGCGTTACCGGCCTCTGACCGGTTGACCGAGCTCGACCGCGATGTCGAGGTGCCCGGCATGGCGGGCGTACTCCGCGAGGACGTGGAAGCAGATCCACTCCAGCGTCGGCGGGTCGTCGGCGAACCTGCCTCCGGGCGAGGCGGTCGCCGTGAGCGGGTGGTCGGCCAGGACCGCGCGAGTGCGGGCCGCGACCTCACCGAGCCGCGCGACCAGCTCCTCGGCCGTGACGTCGTCGGCGACGTGCCAGCGGCCGTCGGCCTCACCGTCCCAGGGCTCATCGACCGTCCAGTCGCCCCACGGCTCGTCGACCTGCTCGCCGAGGAACCCCCACACGAACCAGCGCTGCTCCATGTGCAGCACGTGGGAGAGCAGCTCGATCGGCGTCCAGCCGGACGGGAGCCTGGTGGTGCGCTGCTCCTCGATCCCGAGACCCAGCACGCCGTCGACGATCTCCGCACGCACCCAGTCGAGGTAGCCGACCCAGCGGTCCGCACCCGCCGGCCCCGACTTCTCGGGTTCACCCGGGTTGCGCCCGACACGCTGGTCCTCACTCACGAGGGCGAGGCTACCGCTCGGCGCGACACACCCCTGGGGAGAGATTGTCGACAAACGTTGCCCGTCCCGTGGACCTCGTGTGGGTCGGTCGTGGAGATGGCTCCCCTAGTGTCAATGCCACGAGGATGAAGGTCCGACACGGAGCACCGGGGGGGAGTTCCGAGTGCGGCGTACGCGCCGAGTGACCAACGTCTGGAAGGAAGGAACCCGCTCGGCACCAGGCACCGGTGCCGGCGGGCCTTCTGTCATTTCAGGGCTCGATCACTGGGGCTCGGTCACTGGGGGTCGATCCGGTTGCCCGCCTCGTCCCAGTGCGACTCGACCTTCTTCGACGGCTGCACCCGCGGCGGCTCCCCCGGCATCTTCGGGTGGTCGGGCGGGTAGGGCATCTCGCCCAGCCCGGACTCCTCGTAGAGCTCGATCAGCGGGGTGAGGTCGTGGTGGACGTCGTCGATGCCGGCCCACGGGTCGCCGCCGCCCGCCAGCCGGTCGGGCACCGTGAACAGGTTGAACTCCCGCGGGTCGGTGACCCCGGCGAGCTCGTCCCAGGTCATCGGCGTGGAGACCGGGGCGCCCGGCAGCGGGCGCAGGGAGTACGCCGAGGCGATGGTGCGGTCACGGCAGTTCTGGTTGAAGTCGACGAAGATCCGCTCGCCCCGCTCCTCCTTCCACCAGGCCGTGGTCACGCCGGCGTCACGCTTCTCGAGCTCACGACCGAAGCCGATCGCCGCGTGCCGCACGTCGATGAACTCCCAGCGCGGCTCGATCCGGACGTAGACGTGGACGCCGCGGTTGCCCGACGTCTTCGGATAGCCGGCGATGCCCAGCTCCTCGAGCAGCTCGCGAGCGACGCCCGCGACCCGCACCGCGTCGGTGAACGTGGTCCCGGGCTGGGGGTCGAGGTCGATCCGCAGCTCGTCGGGGCGGTCCACGTCCGAGCGGCGTACCGGCCACGGGTGGAAGGTCAGCGCGCCCATGTGGGCGCACCAGACGGGCACGGCGATCTCGGTGGGGCAGACCTCGTCCGCGGTGCGACCGGACGGGAAGGTGACCGTCGCCGACTCGAGGTAGTCGGGCGCGCCCATCGGCACCCGCTTCTGGTAGAACGCGTCGGCCTTCTCGCCCGGCCGGCCCGTGCCCAGCTTGATGCCCGGCAGCACGCCCTTGGGCCAGCGCTCGAGCGCGGTGGGCCGGTCGCGCAGCGCCCGCATCAGCCCGTCCCCCACGCTCGCGAAGTACTCCGCCACCATCAGCTTCGTGACCTCGGGCGTGCGGTCGGTCGCCTCGTAGATGACCCGGTCGGGGCTCGACACGCGGACCGTGCGCCCACCGGCGTCGACCTCGGCGGCAGCAGGCTTGGGCATGCGGTCAATCTAGAGCAGCGAGTTCGGTTGGAACGTCGGTCGCCGGTCGAGGTCCTCACGGGTCGGTCGGACGAACTCGAAGGCCGCAGTCGTCACGACCCGCCAGTCCGGGACCCGCCCGACCAGCACCTGCGCGCACTCGGCGTGCAGCGGCGGGAAGTGGAAGGCGTTGCGTCCCACCTCGAGCTCCGTGCCCACGAAGGCGATCGGCCGCCCCAGGGACCGCCCGCAGGCGCCACAGATCCGGCTCAGCGCGCACTGGGTCACCCGCTTGCCGTTGAGGGTCTCCAGCGAGCCCGACCCGTCGTCGTACGCGCAGGCGAACGGCAGCGTCTCCGTCATGGCGCTCATGCGGTCGCGCTCCGCGACCAGCCGCCCGTCTCGGTACGACGCACCGGGCGCTCGGCGTCCGTGCGCCGGCCGCGCTCGACCGGGGGCGACGGGGGCTCCGGCTGGTCGGAGGCAGTGAACCGGTTGGGCAGCGACAGCTTCATGATCGTGCGCAGCGCCTGGCCGTACTGCTTGTGCAGCGGGCCGGTCGTGTACGGGATGTCGTACTTGTCGCACAGCGCCCGCACCTTGACCGCGATCTCGGGGTAGCGGTTGCTCGGCAGGTCCGGGAAGAGGTGGTGCTCGATCTGGAAGCCGAGGCTGCCGCTCAGCACGTGGAGCGTGCGGCCGCCCTCGAAGTTCGCCGAGCCCAGCATCTGGCGCAGGTACCACTCCGGGCGGGTCTCGTCCTCGAGCTCCTCCTCGGTGAAGTGGAGCGCCCCGTCGGGGAAGTGGCCGCAGAAGATGATCATGTAGGACCACAGGTTGCGCGCCAGGTTGGCGGTCGCGTTGGCCTTGAGCGTCGACTTCCACTGCTTGCCGGACAGCGCCGGGTAGACGACGTAGTCCTTGAGGATCTGGTTGCGGCCCTTGCGCGCGATCTGGCGCAGCTGCCGCTTCATCTCCTGAGGGTCCTTCTTGCCCTTGCGGATCGCCTCCAGGTCGAGGTCGTGCAGCGCGACACCCCACTGGAAGAGCGTGGCCAGCAGCGCGTTGTAGACCGGCTGGCCGAGGTTGGCCGGGTGCCAGCGCTGCTCGCGCGCCATCCGCAGGATGCCGTAGCCGATGTCGTTGTCGTGGCCGAGCACGTTGGTGAACTGGTGGTGGATGTAGTTGTGGCTGTGCTTCCACTGCTCGGCCGGCTGGGCGGTGTCCCACTCCCACGTGGAGGAGTGGATCTCCGGGTCGTTCATCCAGTCCCACTGCCCGTGCATGACGTTGTGGCCGATCTCCATGTTCTCCAGGATCTTGGCCACGCCGAGCAGAGCGGCACCGGCGATCCACGCCGGCCGCCAGCCCTTGATCCGCACACCGCTGGCGAACAGGGTCACCCGGCCGGCGATGAGCAT
>DASTUX010000074.1:0-5694 GCA_035759395.1 Nocardioides sp. | reverse complement strand
CACCGGCAAGTTCACCGGCTCCGGGGGCAACCTCGAGGAGACCGTCACCAAGAACAACCTCGAGGCGGCCGAGGAGATCGTGCGCCAGCTGCGGCTGCGCGACATCGGCGGCATCATCGTCGTCGACTTCATCGACATGGTCCTCGAGTCCAACCGCGACCTCGTCCTGCGCCGTCTCGTGGAGTGCCTGGGCCGTGACCGCACCCGCCACCAGGTCGCCGAGGTGACCTCGCTCGGCCTGGTGCAGATGACCCGCAAGCGGATCGGCACCGGCCTCGTCGAGTCGTTCAGCGAGAACTGCGAGCACTGCCAGGGCCGCGGCGTCGTCATCCAGGACACCCCCGTGGAGCCCCGCAAGCCGGAGGAGGAGTCCCGCCGGGGCGGACGCCGCAGTCGCGGTGGACGCGGCCGCCAGGACGACGACACCACCGAGCAGAAGCCGTCGATCCCCACGCCCAAGGACGTCGCGGCGGTCGCCAGGCCGGAGAACGCCGAGCACGCGGCCGACGGCGACGTCGAGCCCACCCCGGTGGAGAAGCCGGCCGATCGGCCCGTCGAGAAGGCCGTGGAGAAGTCCGCCGAGAGGACCGGGAACAGGCGTGGCCGGGCCGAGAAGCCCGCGCAGACCCCTGTCGAGGACGTCGTGGAGCCCACCCGGGTCGAGGAGCCCGTCGTGGAGCCTCCGGCCGCCCCGGAGCCGCCGAAGGTCGTCACCCGGGCCAGGCGCCGCAGCGCGAGCAGGCCCACCACGACGACGGCAGCGATGCCCGTGGTGATCCAGGCCGAGGCAGCTGCGGAGCCGACCCCTGCGGAGCACGCGCCGACCGCGGAGCCGCCCAAGGTCGTCACCCGCACCCGTGGGCGCAGCGCCACCCGTCCGGCCGGTCCGCCGAGCGCCGTCGAGGCGCCCGGCTCGGCAGCGGACGGGGCACCGACCGTGCCCGGTCTCGACGGCGAGGCGCACCACGACGCCCACCCGGTCGAGCACGTGCCGATCAAGAAGAAGGGCGCCCGCAAGCGCTGAATCACCGGCTGGCCACCGGATGGCCACCGGATCCGCGCTCCCCGTGCTCACGGGCCCCATCTCGTTTTGCGGTGGGGGCGCGGGATCCGTACTATTGATTCTCGGTGCGCGCCCCGGCGCGCGCCCTCTGTGTGGCTCTTCCACCCCGTCGTACGACCTCGCGGTCGTCCGGAGCGTGTGCGAGAGTGCCAGACCCGGACGTGAATGCAAGACCGACGAAGGAGACCGCGGTGTACGCGATCGTGCGCGCAGGCGCCAAGCAGCAGAAGGTTGCCGTTGGCGACGTCATCGAGATCGACAAGGTGACGACCGAGGTGGGCCAGACGCTGAGCCTTCCCGTCGTGCTGGCTGTCGACGGCGAGACGATCACCTCCGGTGCGAAGGCGCTGGACAAGGCCTCCGTGACCGTCGAGGTTCTCGGCGCCACCAAGGGCCCGAAGATCATCATCCAGAAGTTCAAGAACAAGACCGGTTACAAGAAGCGCCAGGGTCACCGCCAGAAGTACACCCAGGTCAAGGTCACCGACATCTCCCTGTGAGCCCTGCTCACTGACGGCTCCAGCGAAGGACTGAACTCATGGCTCACAAGAAGGGCGCCGCGTCCACCAAGAACGGTCGCGACTCGAACTCCCAGCGCCTCGGCGTCAAGCGGTACGGCGGCCAGCTCGTCAACGCGGGCGAGATCATCGTCCGCCAGCGCGGCACCCACTTCCACCCGGGTAGCGGCGTCGGCCGCGGTGGCGACGACACGCTCTTCGCGCTGATCGGCGGTGCCGTCGAGTTCGGCACGCGTCGCGGCCGTCGCGTCGTCAACATCCTCCCGGGCGAGTGACCTGACGCTCGTCTGAAACCAGCTTCACCGAAGGGCGTCCCTGAAATCGGGGCCGCCCTTCGTCCATTTCACCCGGGCTCTCCGCCTGACTCTCGACCAACGCTCCACTGAAGGAACCCCGATGGCTGTCCCCACCTTCGTCGACCAGGTCACGCTGCACGTCAGCGCCGGCCGTGGTGGCCACGGTGTCGCGTCGGTGCACCGGGAGAAGTTCAAGCCCCTCGGCGGACCCGACGGCGGCAACGGCGGTCCCGGCGGCTCGGTGATCCTGCGGGTCGACCCCGACATCACCACCCTCGTCGACTACCACCACAGCCCGCACCGCAAGGCGGAGCACGGCGGCCACGGGGCGGGCTCGCACCGCAACGGCGCCCACGGCTCCGACGTGGTGCTGCCGGTCCCCGACGGCACCGTCGTGCGCGACCGCGAGGGCAACCTGCTCGCCGACATGGTGGGCGCCGGCACCGAGCTGGTGATCGCCCAGGGCGGGCGCGGCGGCCTCGGCAACGCCGCTCTGGCCTCGGCCAAGCGCAAGGCCCCCGGCTTCGCGCTCCTCGGGGAGCCCGGCGACGAGCTGGACGTCGTGCTCGAGCTCAAGGTGGTCGCCGACATCGGTCTGGTGGGCTTCCCCAGCGCCGGCAAGTCCAGCCTCATCGCCGCGATCAGCCGGGCCCGCCCGAAGATCGCCGACTACCCCTTCACCACCCTGGTCCCGAACCTCGGCGTCGTCACCGCCGGCGAGACCACGTTCACCGTCGCCGACGTACCCGGCCTGATCGAGGGCGCGAGCGAGGGCCGCGGCCTGGGCCACGACTTCCTGCGCCACATCGAGCGCTGCGCCGCGCTGGTGCACGTGGTCGACACCGCGACCCTGGAGCCCGGCCGCAACCCGGTCGAGGACCTGGACATCATCGAGAACGAGCTCAGCCGGTACGGCGGCCTCGAGGACCGGCCGCGCCTGGTCGCGCTGAACAAGGTCGACGTGCCCGACGGCCGCGACATCTCCGACTTCGTGGTCGACGAGCTGCGCGAGCGTGGCCTGCGCGTCTTCCAGATCTCGGCGATGTCCACCGAGGGGCTGCGCGAGCTGACCTTCGCGATGGCCGAGATCGTGTCCGCGGCGCGTGCCGAGAAGCCCTCCGCGGAGACGAAGCGGATCGTGCTGCGACCCCCGTCGGCCGACGGCAGCGACACGTTCACGGTCAAGCAGACCGGCGAGGGCTGGCGCGTGCGCGGCGAGAAGCCCGAGCGCTGGATCCGTCAGACCGACTTCAGCAACGACGAGGCCGTCGGCTTCCTCTCCGATCGCCTCAACCGGCTCGGCGTGGAGGCCAAGCTGGTCCGGCTCGGTGCCCAGGAGGGCGACACGGTCCTCATCGGCCACCCCGACAACTCCGTCGTCTTCGACTTCAAGCCCGGCATCGACGCGGGCGCCGAGATGCTCGGGCGCCGCGGTGAGGACCAGCGCTTCGAGGAGCAGCGGCCCGCCCACGGCCGCCGGCGTGCGATCAACGACGCGATGGACGACCGGACCGAGACCGAGACCCGCGCCGACGTGGCCCGCCGCTTCGACAAGCCCGAGACCTACGGCCCCACCTCCTACGAGGTCGGGTCGAAGGACGATCCGGACTGGGCCGAGAGCGACCCCGGCACCGGTAGCTGAGGATGGCGGGGGTGGACGGGGGCGCGCGCCGGACCGAGGTCACGGGCGCCAAGCGGGTGGTCGTCAAGGTCGGCTCGTCGTCGCTGACCACCACCGCCGGCGGGATCGACCCGGAGCGGGTACGCCGCCTGGTCGACGCGCTGGCCACCCTCCGCGCCCGCGGTGCCGAGGTCGTGCTCGTCTCCTCGGGGGCGATCGCCGCCGGGTTGTCCCCGCTGGGGCTGAGCCGGCGACCCCGGGGACTCGCGGCGCAGCAGGCGGCGGCTTCGGTCGGCCAGGGCCTGCTCGTCCACCGCTACACCGAGGAGCTCGCCCGGCACGGCGTCGTCGTCGGCCAGGTCCTGCTCACCCTGGACGACGTGACCCGTCGCTCGCACTACCGCAACGCCTACCAGACCTTCGCCAAGCTGCTCGAGCTCGGCGTGCTGCCGATCGTCAACGAGAACGACACGGTCGCGACCACCGAGATCCGCTTCGGCGACAACGACCGGCTCGCCGCGCTGGTGGCCCACCTCGTGCACGCCGACCTGCTGGTGCTGCTCTCCGACGTCGACGGCCTGTACGACGCCGACCCGTCGGCCCCGGGCAGCTCGCTGCTGAGTGACGTGGCCACGGTGGAGGACCTCGACGACGTCCGGATCGGCAGCGTGGGCACGGCCGGCGTCGGCACCGGCGGCATGCAGACCAAGGTCGAGGCCGCGAAGATCGCGACCGGTGCCGGGATCCCCGTGGTGCTCACCGCGGCCGAGCACGTGTCGGCGGCGCTCGCGGGGGACCGGATCGGGACGCTCTTCCACGCGACCGGGCGGCGTCGCCCCACACGCCTGCTGTGGCTGGCCCACGCGACCGAGCCCAAGGGCACGATCCTGCTCGACCCGGGCGCCGTGCGGGCGGTCGTCGAGCGCCGCGCCTCGCTGCTGGCCGCCGGCATCACCGGGGTCACCGGCACCTTCGAGGCGGGGGACCCGGTCGACCTGGCCGGTCCCGACGGCATCCCCGTGGCCCGGGGCCTCGTGAACTTCGACGCCGCCGAGATCCCCAGCCTCATCGGTCGGACGTCCCACGACCTCAAGCGCGAGCTCGGTGCGGCGTACGAACGCGAGGTCGTCCACCGCGACGACCTCGTCCTCCTCTGACCACGGCCGGCCGGCGGGTAGGTTCGCCCCATGCGGGTGCGGCGGACGGTCTCCTGGGCCGCCGTCCTCGCGGTGCTGCTGCCCGCCGCGTTGCTGACGCTCAGCCGGCTCTTCGAGCCTGACGACGGCCGCCTGGTCCGGGCGGCCTCGCTGGCCCCGCTCGCGATCCCGTTGTACGCCGTCCTGCTCGTCGTGGCGCTCGTCTGGCTGGTCCGTCGACGTCGCCGCCGTGGCCGTCGTCGTCGGTCCCGGACGATGTTCCTGCTGCTGGCCGTCGTGGCGCTCGCCGGCCTGGCCGCGCACGCCGCCTGGTTCTCGCCGCTGCTCGTCGGCTCCAACCCGCCGGCCGCGTCGGGGGCGGAGCCGCTCACGGTGATGACCGCCAACCTGCACGCCGGGCGGGCCGACGGGATCGACCTGGTCGGCATCGCCTCGGAGGAGGGGGTCGACGTCCTGGTCGTCGAGGAGGTCACCACCCGTGCCGTGGCGGACATGGAGCGTGCCGGGGTCGCGACGCTGTTCCCGCACCGGGTCGGTGACGCGTCGGAGGGTGAGGGCGTGGAGGGCCTGATGGTCTTCTCCCGGCTGCCGCTGGGGGAGGCGGTCGCGCTCCCCACCGTCCTCGGTGGGTGGCTGGTGGACGTGGGCGACCTGAGCCTGCTCGCCGTCCACGTCGTCGGGCCCACGGACGCGGTGTCATGGCGCTCCGACCTCGACGCGGTGCGTCGGGCCGCCGTGGCCGCAGACGCCGACCTGGTCGTCGGGGACCTCAACGCCACCCTCGACAACCGGCCGATGCGGCTGCTGGCCGCCGACGGCTGGCGGAGTGCCGCGGAGCTGGCCAACGAGGGCTGGCAGCCGACCTGGCCGGTGATCGACTGGCTGGGGCTCCAGGTCCCGGCGCTCGTGCAGGTCGACCACGTCCTGGTGGGGCGCTCGCTCGCCGCACTGTCGGCGCGCACCCTCGAGATCCCGGGGTCCGACCACCGGGCCGTGGTCGCGGAGGTGGCGCGCAAGTGACCGAGCCACTCGAGCGCAC
>DASTUX010000073.1:0-31809 GCA_035759395.1 Nocardioides sp. | reverse complement strand
GGCCGAACGAAGGAGCGGCTCGACGGCCGCCCGGATGACGTCCGGCATCGGCGTCACGGGACGACCCGGGTCGGTGTTGTCGACGTACACGTGGACGAACCTTCCCTCCGCGGCCGCCTCGTCGGCGTCCCCCTGGAAGAGCCCGATCCGGTAGATGACGCTCGAGGTGCCGACCCTGTCGACGACCAGGCCCATCTCGATCGGGTCCGGGAACCCGATCTCGCGGAAGTAGCGGCACGACGTCTCGGCGACGACGCCGATCTGGGGCAGCAACCTGACGTTGCGACCGGTCGCCTCGAACAGGTGCGCGTTGACCGCGGTGTCGAAGAGCTCGTAGTAGGTCGCGTTGTTGAGGTGGCCGTAGGCGTCGTCGTCGCGCCACCGGGTCGTCACGGTGCGCCACGCGACGTAGTCGCCGCGGGTCGGTCGTGTCGTCACTAGGCCGGCTCCGCCTCGCGCAGCCGTTGGCTGATGACGGTGGAGACACCGTCGCCGCGCATGGTCACGCCGTACAGCGCGTCGCCGACCTCCATCGTCCGCTTCTGGTGGGTGATGACGAGCAGCTGGGAGTTCTCGCGCAGCTCCTCGTAGATCTCCAGCAGGCGGCCGAGGTTGGTGTCGTCGAGCGCGGCCTCGACCTCGTCGAGGATGTAGAACGGCGAGGGGCGTGCCTTGAACAGGGCCACCAGGAACGCCACCGCGACGAGGGACCGCTCGCCACCCGAGAGCAGCGAGAGCCGCTTGACCTTCTTGCCCGCGGGCCGGGCCTCGACCTCGATGCCGGTGTTGAGCATGTCGTTGGGCTCGGTGAGGACCAACCGGCCCTCGCCGCCGGGGAAGAGCCGGGTGAACGTCGAGTCGAAGGCGTTGCTGACGTCGGCGTACGCCTCGGCGAAGACCTGCTGGACCCGGTCGTCGACCTCCTTGACGATGTCGAGGAGGTCCTTGCGGGTCTTCTTGAGGTCCTCGAGCTGCTCGGTGAGGAACTTGTGGCGCTCCTCCATCGCGGAGAACTCCTCGAGCGCGAGCGGGTTGACCTTGCCCAGCATCGTGAGGGCGCGCTCGGCCGAGCGCAGCCGCTTCTGCTGCTCCTCGCGCACGAACGGCACCGGCTCCGGCACGGAGCCCTCGCTGTCGTCGGACGGCTCGTCCGACGGCTCCGCCGCGACCTCGGTGGACGGGACCAGCTGGTCCGGGCCGTAGTCGGCGACCAGGCCGTCGGGGTCCATGCCGAGCTCCTCGAGCGCCCGCTCCTCGAGCTGCTCGATGCGCATCCGCTGCTGGGTCCGGGCCATCTCGTCGCGGTGGACGGAGTTGACCAGCTCGTCGTGCTCGCGGCCGAGGTCGCGCAACCGGGAGCGGACGCTGAGCAGCTCCTGCTCACGCCCCTGACGCGCCTGCTCGACCGCGGTGCGGGCCTCGGCGGCCCGGTGGATCGACACCTCGAGCCGGCCGAGGACGACGCCGACGGCGACGCCCACGGCCTCGGCGGCGCGACCCTCGCGGATCAGGCGCTCGCGACGCTCGGCGGCGCGGGCCCGGGCCTCACGCTCGGTCCTGGCCGCCCGGACCAGTGAGTCGGCGCGGCCGTGCAGGGCGCGGGCCCGCTCCTCGGAGGTGCGCAGCGAGAGCCGGGCGTCCATCTCGGCCTGGCGCGAGCCGCGGGCCTCCTCGACGAGACGCTCGCGGTCGGTCGTGTCGGGCTCCTCGTCCGAGGCGTCCTCGGCCTGGGCGAGGCGGGCCTCTAGCTCGGCGAGCCCGGCGAGGTCCTGCTCACGGGCGGCCTCGGCCTTGGCGATGGCCTGGGTCACCCGCTCGGCCTCCGCGCGGGCGGAGCGGGCCTGGGAGCCGTACTGGCCGAGCTCCTCGGCGACGGCGGCGAGCGTGGCATCCGACTCGTGCAGCTTCGCCAGCGCCACGTCGACGCGCTTCTGCGCCTCCAGCCGCTCGGCCTCGAGGCGGGACATGTCGAACCCGAGCCGCTCCGAGGCGGCGATCGCCTCGGCCAGCTGGGAGGCAGCCTCGTCGACGGCCGCCTGGATCTCGATCAGGCTCGGCTGGCTGGACGAGCCACCGGAGGCGAAGTGGGCGCCCAGGACGTCGCCCTCGCGGGTCACGGCGGTCACGTCCGGGAACGAGCCGACGAGGGCCCGGGCCGCGTCGAGGTCGTCGACGACGGCCATCTTGAACAGCAGGCGGGCCAGCGCCGGCCGCAGGGCGTCGGGGCACTCCACGACGTCCACGGCGTACGCCGCGTGGCCGGGCAGGCCCGGCCAGTCGCTGTCGTCGAGGGGGCCACCGCCGAGCAGCAGTCCGGCGCGGCCGAGGTCGTCGCCCTTCAGGTGGCCGATGGCCTCGACGGCGGCGTCCGCGTCGGTGACCGCGACGGCGTCGGCGGCGGACCCGAGGGCACCGGCGACGGCGGCCTCGTAGCCGGTACGGACCGACAGCAGGGCCGCGACCGATCCGAGCAGGCCCGACACGGAGTCGGAGGCGGCGAGCAGCGCGCCCGCGCCATCCTTGCGGTTGAGCCCCATCTCGAGGGCGTCCTTGCGCGCGAGCAGCCCGGTGCGCTCACGGTCGGCCTGCTGCGCCTCTTCGCGCGCCTTGGCGAGCCGCTCCTCGATGTCCCCGAGGAGGCTGCTGGCGGCCTCGTGCTCGGCGTCGAGCCCCTCCTCGCCGGCGTCGAGCCCGGCGACCTTGGTCTCGAGCGAGGTGAAGTCGCGCTGGGCCCGGTCGGCACGCGCAACAGCCTCCTCGCGCGCCAGCTGGAGCCGGCCGATCTCGTCGTCCGCGGCCGCGGCACGCGACTTGAGCGCGTTGACCTGGCCGTGGAGCCGGGCCAGGCCCTCGCGGCGGTCGGCGGCGGCCCGCTGGAGCCCGGCAACGCGGCGCTCCTCCTCGGACGCAGCGTCCTCGGCGGCCTTGCGAGCGGTGACGGCCTCCTCGAGCGCCGTACGGTGCCGGTCGACCTCGGCGGCGATCTGCTGCTCCTGCTCGCGGACCCGGGTCGCCTCGGCCTCGAGCTGGTCGGGGTCGCGCCCGCCCTGCCCCTCGTCGGACTCGCTGGTCCCGGCGGCGTTGCGCACCCGCTCGGCGGCCAGGGACTGGGTGCCGCGCAGGCGCTCGCGCAGCCCGGAGAGGGCGAACCACGTCTCCTGGGCGGCCGCGAGGGCGGGCAGGTCCTCACGCAGGGCGGCCTCGAGCGTGCTCTCGGCCTCCCGGGCGGCGGTGACGGCGGCCTCCACCTGCTCGCGTCGCTCGACCAGGACGGACTCGTCGGCGAGCTCCTGCTGCAGTGCGGTCCGTGCGGTGACCAGGTCGTCGGCCATCAGCCGCGCGCGTGCGTCGCGCAGGTCGGCCTGGACCGTGGCGGCCCGGCGGGCCACCTCTGCCTGGCGACCCAGCGGCTTCAGCTGGCGGCGCAGCTCGTTGAGCAGGTCGCTGAGCCGCGTCAGGTTGCCCTCGGTCGAGTCGAGCTTGCGGAGCGCCTTCTCCTTGCGCTTGCGGTGCTTGAGGACACCCGCGGCCTCCTCGATGAAGCCGCGCCGGTCCTCGGGCGTCGCGTGCAGGATCGCGTCGAGCTGGCCCTGGCCCACGATGACGTGCATCTCGCGGCCGATGCCGGAGTCGGAGAGCAGCTCCTGCACGTCGAGCAGGCGGCACGAGCTGCCGTTGATGGCGTACTCGGATCCGCCGCTGCGGAACATCGTGCGGCTGATCGTCACCTCGGCGTACTCGATCGGCAGCGCGCCGTCCGAGTTGTCGATCGTCAGCAGCACCTCGGCGCGGCCCAGCGGGGGGCGGCCGGAGGTGCCGGCGAAGATGACGTCGTCCATCTTGCCGCCGCGCAGCGACTTGGCGCTGGCCTCACCCATCACCCAGGCCAGAGCGTCGACGACGTTGGACTTGCCGGAGCCGTTCGGACCCACGATGCACGTGATCCCGGGCTCGAGCTGGAGCGTGGTCGAGGAGGCGAAGGACTTGAACCCCTTCAGGGTCAGGCTCTTCAGGTACAACGCGGGGCTCCTCACCAGAGAACAGGTACTGACACGGCGTGCATCTTCTCAGCACGTCGCGGGGGAAGCTCAGCGCGCCTCACCCTACCTGCCGCAACTCCCCCGCTCGGGCAGGTACGGGGCGCGTCGTCAGCTCGCGACCGGAGCCTCGTCGGCGTGCGCGATGTGGGTCAGCTGCTTCCAGATCAGCACGACGAAGACCGCGGAGCCCGCAAAGGCGAACCAGAACGGCGCCGTGACGCCCCAGTTCTGCGCCAGGACGCCACCGATGCCGGACCCGACGACCAGTCCCCCGAAGACGCCGACGAGGTTCACGCTGCCCACCCGGCCCTGGAGATCGGTGGGCACGGCGCGCTGGCGGACCGTGATCGAGGTCGTGCCCCAGACGAACGCGTGCGCGCCGAAGACGAAGAAGATCGCCAGCGCGACCCACGGCGTCGTCGTCAGCGCGAGCGCCAGGTGGGTGAACGTCTCGATGACCAGGCCGATTCTCATGATGTTGCCGAGGCTGACCCGCCGGGTGATCCAGCCGTACGACGTGGTCCCGACCAGCCCGCCGATCGCCGACACCGTGGTGAGCAGGCCGAACCCGATCGCGCCCATGCCGAGGCGCTGGGTCGCGTAGAGCACCAGGACCGACCACGCGGCACCGAACGTGATGTTGAACGTGAAGATCGTGAGCACGAGCGTGCGCACCGCCGCGTGGTGGTAGACCCAGCGGAACCCCTCGGCGATGTCCTGCCGGATGTGGCCGGTGGTCTCCGGGTCACGGCGGTGGGTCGGCAGCGCGATCCGCGACACCAGCACCGCGCCCAGCGCCACCAGGACCGCCTGGGTCAGGAACGGCCAGGCGTGCGCGAGCGCGAACAGCCCGGCACCGATGGGCGGCCCGATCAGCTGGTTGACCGTGATGAACCCCGTCTGCAGCCGGGCGTTGGCGACACCGAGGTCGTCGCGGTCCACGAGCATCGGGAGCAGCGTGCTCGACGTGTTGTCCGCGAAGACCTCGGCCGTGCCCAGCAGGAACAGCGCCCCCAGCACGATCGGCACGGACACCCAGCCGGTCACGATCGAGGCGGTCAGCAGCAGCAGGACGCCGGCCCGGACCAGGTCCACGAACACGACGATGAGCCGGCGGTCGAGCCGGTCTGCCAGCGCACCGGCGTACAGCCCGAAAACGAGCGGCGGGAGCCACTGGAGCAGGGCGGCCATCGCCACCACGAGCGGGTCGTGGGTCTGCGAGGCCACCAGCAGCGGACCGGCCGCGATCGCGATCCCGTCACCGAGGTTGCTCAGCCAGGAGGAGGCCAGCAGCCACCGGAACCCCATGCCGAGACGGGCCGGCACCACTGTTTCGACGATCGAGCTCACAAGGACCGAAGCCTAGTGGCCCGTCGTCGGGCGGTCATCCGGTTATGCGCGGCGCCCCCGGCGTCGTACGGCGATGGCCAGGGCCATGGCACCCCCGACGAGACCCAGCGGCACGACACCGTCCGAGGCACGGTCGACGGCGGAGCGCTGCGGCACGACGTTCGCGGAGGGGACGGCACCGATCCCGTCGCCGGGCACGTCGACCGCGTAGACGTCGAGGCCGCGCACGAGGTCGATCGAGTAGAGGACGTTGCTGCGTGCCCTGGTCTGGCGCCCGGACTTGTCGTAGACGGGGACCCACATGCTGTCCCAGACCTCTGAGGCGCCACCGATGGCGTAGCCGAAGGACTTCAGGTGCTGCGGGTCGCGGGCGTCGATCACCTGGGTGCCGCCGCCGTAGAAGCCGACGGCGACCAGGCCGCCGGGGCGGAAGTCGAACCAGTGCGACGAGCAGAAGGCACCCTGCGGCAGCGGGAAGTTGCCGAGGTCGGAGAGCTCGACCTTGTCCAGGGGGACGATGGCGTTCTTTGTGCCATCGAGCCGCTTGACCCACCAGGTCTGGAACGAGCCGGCCTGCGTGCAGTCGGTCTGCTCGTAGTCCTCCTCGGTCGCCAGCATGATGTTGCCGTGGGCGAACGACGGCGTGCTGTTCGCCTTGAACGCCCGGGCGTTGGGCCGGAACGAGTTGTGCAGGATGAAGTTGTTCCAGCCGGCGTACTTGGGGTCCGTGCCCTTGCCAGCGGCACCGGTGGTGGTGATCAGCCGGGGCCGGGCCGGGTTGGTGGTACGCCACATCGAGGCGCCGTTCCACCCGGTGTGGGTGCCGACACCCGCGGCGTCGAAGTTCCACTTGTGGCCGGCGGTGGGCGACCAGAACGGCTGGACGCCCGGCTGGTCGGGCTTGGCGTCGACCTCGCGCGGCTTGGCGAGGTTGCGCAGGTCGAAGATCGAGAAGTGGTCGCCGTCGCCGGCAGAGTAGACGTAGGTGCAGTCCGTCTCGTCGACGCAGGCCACGGTGTGCGTGCTGGTGGTCGACGGAGCTCGGGAGACGATCTTCGGCTCCGTCGGGCGGGTGACGTCGACGACGACCATCTCGTTGCCGCCCGCGTTGACGTGCTGGAAGTCGCCGGGCGAGGCCTGCACCGCGTCGATGCCGATCAGCGCGAAGCGCCGGGTGCCGTTCGCGGTCTTGCGCTCACCGCAGTTCATCGCCTCGTTCTCGAACTGGGCGCTGGGCAGCACACCGACCTGCGCGGGGTTGGCGGCGTCCGACACGTCCCACACGCGCACCGAGTCGAGGCCGCTGGTGACGAAGAGGGGCTTGGTCTTCAGGAAGCACCCGGAGATGCCGACCTGGGACGGGTTCGAGGACAGCGCGGCGACGTTCTCACTCGTCATCGGGGTGGAGCCCGGGACCACGACCGCGGTCCGGGCACGCTCGACGTGCTCGCGGTCCCCATGGGCAGAGGCGGGGGCCGCGACACTGACGGCCGCCCCCACGGAGACGGTGACGGCAAGGACAGCAAGGAGTCGCATGCGGGCTCAACGACGAACCCGCTCGGCGGTCACGCCGGCGGTGTGGTGTGCAGCCTGCGGCTCAGGCGGGCTGCATCTCCTGCATCGAGGCGGACTCGATATCGAGGAGCGCGACGGCCTGGGCAGCGGAGAGCCGGTCGACCTCCTCCGAGAGGCGCAGGACAAGAGTTTCGAGCTCACGGACACGCGAACGCAGCCGGGCATTGTCAGCCACGAGCTGGGTGGGGGTTCGCAAGTCGCTGTTCATGTAGCCGATCAGCGCCTTGGCCATGGAAAAGCCTTCCGACTGAGAGGGAAGTCCTCGGTAGGGGACCGTCTTCAAATGTCCCACCAGAGTCGCGTGCGGTCAATCCAAGACCGCGAGGGGCTGGACCACCCTCCGGGGGCGCCTCGGGACCGGCTGGCAGGCCGGGCAGAAGTACGACGAACGGTTCATGAACGCCACCCGGCGGATGGCGGTGCCGCAGCGCTCGCAGGGCTCGCCCTCGCGCCCGTAGGCGTGCAGCGAGCGGTCGAAGTAGCCGGACTCGCCGTTGACGTTGACGTAGAGCGCGTCGAAGGACGTCCCGCCCTGGTCGAGCGCGTCGGTCATCACCGTGCGGGCGTGCTCCAGCAGCTCGCGCACCTGGGTGGCGGTGAGCCTCTCCCCCGCCCGCTCGCCGTGGATCCGGGCCCGCCACAGCGCCTCGTCGGCATAGATGTTGCCCACCCCGGACACCAGGTTCTGGTCGAGCAGGAGCCGCTTCACGCCCGAGGAGCGACGGCGTACGCGGCGGACGAAGTCGTCGTCGTCGAAGGCCGGGTCGAGGGGATCACGCGCGATGTGGGCGATCTCGGGCGGCAGCTCGGCGCCGCCGGTGGACACCGACAGGCCGCCGAACATGCGCTGGTCGACGAAGCGCAGCTCCATGGCGGAGGGCCGGGCCTCCTGGTTTCGAGACGGTTGCTGCGCAACCTCCTCAACCAGCGAAAGGACCAGGCGGACACGCAGGTGGCGCTCGTCGGGGGCGTCGGGGGGCTGGACCAGCATCTGGCCGCTCATCCCGAGGTGGCCGAGGAGGGCGTCGCCGTTGTCGAGCGGCAGCCAGAGGTACTTGCCGCGGCGGCGGGCGGCGTCGATCCGCCGGCCGGTCAGGGCCTGCGCGAACCCGTCGGGGCCGCGCGGGTCACGACGGACCGGGCGCGGGTGCAGGACGTCCACCCGGGTGACGGTGGCGCCGAGGACGTAGCGCTCGAGACCGGCCCGGACGACCTCGACCTCGGGCAGCTCGGGCACGGCTCAGTCGGAGACTGAAGCGCGCCGGGCCGCCTCCTGGGCGGTGGCCTCGAGGGAGGGCTCCTGGACGCCGAGGTCCGCGGCGATCTCGCCGTACGCCGTCTCGGCGGCAGCCTGCTCGGCTTCCTTCTTCGAGCGGCCGACGCCGTTGCCGTAGAGCCCGTCGCCGACGCGCACCTTGGCGGTGAAGGTCTTCATGTGGTCGGGGCCGTCGTCCTCGATGACGTACTCGGGCACGCCGAGGCTGTGCTCGGCCGACAGCTCCTGCAGGGAGGTCTTCCAGTCCAGGCCGGCGCCCATGGCGGAAGCGGCCTCGATGAGCGGGTCGAACAGGCGGTGCACGACCTGGGCAGAGGACTCGATGCCGCCGCCGCTGGTGTGGACCGCACCGATCACGGCCTCGACGGTGTCGGACAGGATCGAGGCCTTGTTGCGACCACCGGTCGACTCCTCGCCGCGACCCAGCTTCACGTGGTCGCCGAGCCCGATCGCGCGGCCGACCTCGGCCAGGGCACGGGCGTTGACCACGGCGGCGCGCAGCTTGGCGAGCCGCCCCTCGGAGAGGTCGGGGTGCGACCGGTAGAGGGTCTCGGTGACGACCACGCCGAGCACGGAGTCACCGAGGAACTCCAGACGCTCGTTGGTCGGGAGGTTGCCGTTCTCGTAGGCGAACGACCGGTGCGTGAGAGCACGCTCGAGCAGCTCGGGGTCCAGGATCGGATCCCCGAGCGCTGCTCGAAGTGCGCTGTAGTTGGTCAGCGGACCGGGGTCAGGATCAGAGGACCTGACGGCGGTCGGCGCGAGCGCCGTACTGACCGCACTCGCCGCACGCACGGTGGGGCAGGTGCTTGGCACCGCAGGCGGCGTTCGCACAGGTCACCAGGGACGGCGCGACGGCCTTCCACTGCGAGCGACGGTGGCGCGTGTTGCTGCGCGACATCTTCCGCTTCGGGACAGCCACTGTTATCTCCTCTACCAGGACCGGAGCATCCGGCCGCTTGTGGTCATTCGGGTTGTTCGGGTGATTCCTGCTGCTGGAGCTCGGTCAGTCCTGCCCACCGCGGGTCGATCGGAGCCTCGTGCGTGTGGTCGGGGTCGTCGGCCAGACGTGCACCACATTCGATGCACAGGCCGGGACAGTCGTCCTCACACAAAGGCTGGAACGGCAGTGCAAGCACCACCGCGTCCCGCAGCACGGGTTCGAGATCGAGCAGGTCGTCCTCGAGCGTGCTGACCTCGTCGTCCTCGTCGTGGGGAGTCTGGTGCTCCTCGTAGACGTACAGCTCCTGGAACCGCGCCTCGATCTCGTCGGAGATCGGCTCCAGGCACCGCACGCACTCGCCGTCGAGCACGGCTCGCGCCGTACCCGTGACCAGAACCCCCTCCATGACCGCCTCCAGTCGCAGGTCGAGATCGACCGACGAACCTTCGGGGACACCGAGGACTTCGATGCCAAGATCTGCCGGTGCCGGAACCGTCAGTGTCACTTCGCGCTGGGACCCCGGGCGGCGGCCGAGCTCGCGTGTGTCGAGCACGAGCGGCGCTCTCGGGTCCAGGTTGCTCAGGGTTTCACTTTCCGGTGACGGCACTTGCAGATCGCAAGGAAGCGTAACCGTCCGGGGCACGGCTGGGCAAAACAGAGCCCTGCCGTCACTCCCCGTCCGCTGTGCGGCGCTGGGCGAGCCGCTCGACGAGCTGCTCGTGCACGAAACCCGGGACCAGGCTGGACACGTCACCACCGAACGTGGCGACCTCCTTGACCAGGCTGGAGGCGAGGAAGGAGTACGCCGGGCTGGTCGGCACGAAGACCGTCTCCACGTCCGCGAGCGAGGCGTTCATCTGGGCCATCTGCAGCTCATAGTCGAAGTCGCTGACGGCGCGCAGGCCCTTCACGATCGCGTGGATGTCCCGCTCCTGGCAGAACGTCGTCAGCAGGCCCTCGAAGCCGCCCACGGTGACGTTGTCGAAGTCGCTGCAGACCTCCTCGAGCATCGCGATGCGTTCCTCGGGGCTGAACAGCCGGTTCTTCGACTTGTTGACGCCCACGGCGACGACCACCTCGTCGAAGAGCTTCGAGGCGCGCTGGATGATGTCGATGTGCCCGTTGGTGACCGGGTCGAAGGAACCGGGACAGACTGCTCGACGCACGTGGTCACTCCTGCGCTGGTGTGGGGGCTGGCGTGGACGGTGCGTGACCGTACCAAAGGGCCGTCTCCCCGTAGCGCTTCTCCCGGGTCTCGATGAACGACTCCGGCCAGCCGGGCTCGGGGCTGCGCGAGGAGCGCTCGACGATGACCAGCGCCCCGGGCACCAGCCAGTCGTGGGTCGCGAGGGCCTGGAGGTTCTCGGCCACCTCGTCCTCCGCGAGCGGGTACGGCGGGTCGAGGAAGGCGACGTCGTACGGCGCAGCCGGGGGCCGCCTCAGCGTGCCCGCGACCGAAGCCGGGACCACGTTGGCCTTGGGGAACCCCAGTGCCCTGGCGTTGGCCGAGATCAGCTGGGCGGTGCGCCGATCCTGCTCGACGAGGGTCACCACGCCGGCGCCGCGCGACCATGCCTCGAGGCCGACGGCACCCGACCCGGCGTACAGGTCGAGGAACCGCAGTCCGTGCAGCGAGCCGCACCAGGACTCGACGGCCGAGAACAGCGCCTCACGGACGCGGTCGCTCGTCGGACGCGTGTTGGACCCCCGGGGAGTGTTGATGCGCCGACCACCCGCCTGGCCACCGATGATGCGCGTCATGGGCCGGTGCTCATGACTTCTCCATGAAGCCAGACTGCCGTGAATGCTCCAGGTCTTCCACCGCGGCGGCCAGGAGCGGGCTGTCGGTCAGGGCCGGATCGACCTCGAGGAGACCGCTGGCGGCAGCGCGCGCCTCCAGGATCGTCTTCTCGTCACGCAGCACCCGGAGAGTCTGCAGGCTGGAACGCCTTCCTGACTGGGTTTTGCCCAAGACGTCACCCTCGCGACGCTGCTCGAGGTCGACGCGACTGAGCTCGAAGCCGTCGGTCGTGGCGGCGACGGCGGCCAGCCGCTCGCGGGCCGGGCTGTCTGCCTCGGTGCGTGTGACCAGCAGGCAGAGCCCGGGCGAGCCACCCCGCCCGACCCGTCCGCGGAGCTGGTGGAGCTGGGAGACGCCGAACCGCTCGGCGTCCAGCAGCACCATCATCGTCGCGTTGGCGACGTCGACACCGACCTCGATCACGGTCGTGGAGACGAGGACGTCGATCTCCCCCGCCGCGAACGCCCGCATCGTGCGGTCCTTCTCGTCGGGGTGGAGGCGGCCGTGCAGCATCGCGACCCTCAGCCCGCTCAGGGGACCCGCGCCGAGCTCGGCGGCGACCTCCTCGACGGCGCTCAGCGAGATCGCGACCGGCGACGGGTCCGGGTTGCCCTCGTCGTCGAGGTCGAGCTGGTCGGACTCGCCCTGCTCGAGCTCGTCACCGGTGATCCGCGGGCACACGACGTAGGCCTGGTGGCCGTTGCCGACCTCCTCACGCACCCGCTGCCAGACACGGTCCACCCAGTGCGGCTGCTCGGCGAGCGGGACGACGTTGGTCTGGATCGGCGCACGACCCGCCGGGAGCTCGGTGAGCGTGGACGTCTCGAGGTCCCCGAAGACGGTCATCGCGACCGTGCGCGGGATCGGGGTCGCGGTCATCACGAGCACGTGCGGCGGGGAGCCGGCCTTGTCGGTGAGGGCCGCGCGCTGCTCGACCCCGAAGCGGTGCTGCTCGTCCACGACGACCAGACCGAGGTCGGCGAATCCGACCCGTTCCTCGAGCAGCGCATGGGTGCCGATGACGATGCCCGCCTCGCCGCTGGCCATCCGGAGCATCGGCTCGGTGCGCTGGGACTTGGTCATCGAGCCGGTGAGGAGCGCGACGGTGGTGCCCTCCTCGGCGCCACCGAGCATGCCGCCGGCGGCGAGCTCGCCGAGCATCGCGGTGATGGAGCGGTGGTGCTGCTGGGCGAGCACCTCGGTGGGCGCCAGCAGCGCCGCCTGGCCGCCCGAGTCCACGGTGCGCAGCATCGCCCGCAGCGCCACCACCGTCTTGCCGGAGCCGACCTCGCCCTGCAGCAGGCGGTTCATCGGGTGCGGCTGCGCGAGGTCGTGCTCGATCTCGGTGCCGATCTCGCGTTGTCCCCTGGTGAGCTCGAAGGGCAGCCGGGCGTCGAAGGCCGCGAGCAACGACCCCTGGTCGCCGGTGCGGGCCTGGGCGCCGAGTCGGCGCAGCTCGAGCCGGCGCCGGGCCAGCACCAGCTGGGTGACCAGTGCCTCCTCGAAGCGGAACCGGCGGTGGGCCTGCTCGACCCGCTCCAGCTCGTCGGGTGCGTGGACCCACTCGAGCGCCTGTCGCACGCCGAGGACGTCGTAGGCGTCCCGCACGGAGTCGGGCAGCACCTCGGGCAGGTCGTCGATCACGGTGAGCGCGAAGGCGACGGCCCTCTGGAGGTCCCAGGACTCGACGCCCTTGGTGAGCGGGTAGATCGGGTAGTAGTCCCCCACGTCCTTGATCCAGGACGCCTCGTCATCCTGGTCGCCGTCGTCGCCCGCCCCGAACAACACCATCTTGGGGTTGGTGAGCTGCCAGGAGCTCTGGAACGACGAGACCTGCCCGATGAACAGCCCGCGGGTGCCGACCGCCAGCGTCCGGGCCCGCCACTCGGCCGAGTGCTTGTGCTTGGCGAAGAAGGTCATCCTCAGGGACGGACCGTCGGTCGAGAGCACCGTCTCCACGCGGTTGGCCGGTCGTCCGGAACGCCGGTCGGTGTAGCTCTTGACCTCGCTGCGGACGATCTCGCCCACGACGGTCAGCATCTGACCCGGCTCGAGCTCGGCGACCTTCGTGAGCTCGCCGGTCCTCACGTAGCGACGCGGGAAGTGGTACAGGAGGTCGCCGACGGTCGCGATCCCGAGGCCTTCGGCGATGCGCTTGCGCTTGGCTTCCCTGTCGCCCAGGACGGTGGTGACGGGTGACTGCAGGTCGATCATGGTGTGGTGGCGCTCCCCCGGGTCACTCGACGGACATGAGGAGCGGGTAGCGCTCCTGCCCACCGTCGTACACCACGACATCGACAGTCGGGTGGTGCTCCTCGACCCACGCGGCGCAGCGGGCCGCGAGGCCGGTCGTGTCGTCGGCGCCGCCCACGACCGTGGCCAGCTCGCCACCTCCACCGAGCAGCCGGTGGAGGACCTCGGTGGCGACCGCGAAGAGGTCGTCGCCGATGACGGCGAAGTCGCCCTCGATGACGCCGAGGACGTCGCCCGGCTCGCAGGGACCGGCCATCGTGATCGCCTGGCGGGCCGCGACCGTGACCGCACCGTGGCGGGCGTGCCGTGCGGTCGCGGTCATCTCCAGGACATCCTGGTCGAAGCTGCGCCCGGGCTCGTGCACGGCGAGTGCGGCCAGGCCCTGCACCTGCGCCAGGGTCGGGATCACCGACACCCGCATGCCCTCGTCCTCCTCGGCCGTGTGGGCGGCGATCTGGGCGACCCGGACCGAGTCGGCGTCGTTGGGGAGCACGACGACCTCGCTGGCCCCGCAGCCGGTGATCGCCTCGAGGATCTGTCCCGTCGACGGGCGCCTGCCCGGTCCGCCGGACACGACGACGGCGCCGGCCACCTCGAACAGCTCGGCCAGGCCCGGTCCCGCGGCGACGGCGACGATCCGGCGACCGGTGCGCTGGCTGGCCCGCTCCGCGGCCTGCTCCCGAGTGGCCTCGACCTGCTCGGCGAAGTGCGTCACCCGGACCCGGTGCGGGCGGCCCGCCTCGATGCCGGCCTCGATCGCGGCGCCGACGTCGTCGACGTGCACGTGGACGTTCCACAGGCCCTCGTTGCCGACGACCACGAGCGAGTCGCCCAGTCCGGCGAGGGTGGTCTTCAGCGGAGGGATCCGGTCCTCCTCGGCGTCGAGCAGGTACATGACCTCGTAGGCCGGCCCGTCGGGAGTGAGGTCGCCGGACGTCAGCAGCTCGACCGGGGCCGGGACCGGGATCGTGTGGCTGCCGATCGGCGACGTCACCGCAACGGGTCGGCGCCCCGTCAGTACGGTCTCGGCGGCGTCGAGGATCACGCTGAGACCGCGTCCCCCCGCGTCCACGACGCCGGCATTCTTCAGGACCTGGAGCTGTTCGGGGGTGCGCGCGAGCGCCTCGCGGGCCCCGGCTGCCGCCGCGGCGAAGACGTCGCGGGCCCGCGCCTCTGGGTCGGCTGCCCGCCCGATGGCGGCGTCGGAGGCCGCGCGGGCGACGGTCAGGATCGTGCCCTCGACCGGGGTGCCGACCGCCGCGTAGCTCGCGTCCGCCGCCCGGAGCAGCGCATCGGCCACGACCCGGGCGTTGGACTCCCCCGGCTCGGCCCCGGCGATCCGCCGTGAGATCGCGCCGAGCATCTCGCTCAGGATGACGCCGGAGTTGCCCCGGGCCCCCAGCAGCGCGCCCCGGCTGAACGCAGCGAGCGCCGTACCCATGTCGGCGGATTCGTCACCGTCGGTGGCCGTGCGGATCGCGTCGCGGGCGGCCGAGACCGTGAGGTACATGTTGGTGCCGGTGTCGCCGTCGGGCACGGGATAGACGTTGAGGGCGTCGATCTCCTCGCGGGCCTGGGCGAGCGCGTCGGTGGCGATGTCGACGAACCGGAGCACGACCCCGAGCTGGATGGTGCCGCTGCGGGGTGCTTCCATCGCCTGCCTCGAGATACCGGTCCGGGTGGTCCCGTCATCGACGGGTGAGGCCACAGGTTAGTGGCTGGACGACGATTCGCACCGGACCGGGGCGATCGGATACTCTTCTTCGGTTGCCCGCCTCGCTCGGGCCCTCGTAAAAACCTCAATCTTTAAGGAGTCCACGGTGGCTGCCGTCTGTGACATCTGCGCCAAGAAGCCGGGCTTCGGCAACAACCGCCCGTGGTCGCGCAAGATTACGAAGCGTCGCTTCGACCCGAACATCCAGCGCGTTCGCGCCACGATCAACGGCACGCCGAAGCGCATGAACGTCTGCACCGGCTGCCTCAAGGCCGGCAAGGTCAGCCGCTGACCTGTTGCATCCGGAACGGCCGTCACCCCTCGGGGTGGCGGCCGTTTCGTCGTTCGGGCCCGGCTCGTCCGGGCTAGAAGTGGGTCCAGCCGGTGGGGCCTTCGTAGGCCGCGCCGTCGACGGTGACACCCGGCCCGTCCTCGCCCGCGGCGGCCACCTCGCCGATGACCGCCCAGCCCTTCGGCACCGAGGCGCCGTTCGGGAACGTGGCGAGCAGCGCGTGGTCGTCGCCGCCGCCGAGGATGAACTGGAGCGGGTCGGCTCCCAGGGCGGCACCCACGGCGGTGAGCGGCTCGGGGATGTCGAAGGCGCCGCGGTGGACGTCGATCGTGACGCCGGAGGACTTCGCGATGTGGCCCGCATCCGCGAGCAGCCCGTCCGAGACGTCGATCATCGACGTCGCGCCGGCGTCCGCGGCGACCTGCCCCGCGTCGTACGGCGGCTCCGGTCGGCGGTAGGCCTCCACCAGCACCCGCGGCGAGCGGAACCCGCGCCCGAGCACGGCGAGGCCCCCGGCGGCCCACCCCTGGCGGCCGAAGATCGCCAGGAGCTCGCCCGGCGCGGCGCCGGACCGGACGACGGGTGCCTGCGTGCAGGCGCCGATCACGGTCACCGCGATGACGAGCTGGTCGGAGCGGGCCAGGTCTCCCCCGACGACGCTGGCGCCGACCAGCGCGCACTCCTCGGCGAAGCCGCGGGCGAAGTCCAGCGCCCACGCCACCGGCAGGTCCGGCGGCGCGCCGAGCCCGATCGTGAGCGAGGTCGCGCGGCCACCCATCGCGTTGATGTCGGAGAGGTTCTGCGCGGCGGCGCGGTGGCCGACGTCCTCGGCCGAGGCCCAGTCGCGCCGGAAGTGCCGGCCCTCGACCATCAGGTCGGTCGACACGACGACGTGGCCGGTCCTGACGCGGAGCACGGCGGCGTCGTCGCCCGGACCGATCAGGACGTGCTCGCCCGTGTCGAACAGCTCGGTGAGCGCGGAGATCAGTCCGAACTCCCCGACATCGGAGATGGTCGCGTCGGGAGGGAAAGCCATGTCCCCATCCCACCAGATCGTCAGCGGGTCCCGATGGTCGGGCGCGCGGCGACACGCACCTATCGGCCCCCATACTGGGCACGATAGGTTGGCAAAGACACACCTGCCCGTGACAAGACGAGGAGCTCCACGATGGTTGTCCAGGCGTACATCCTGATCCAGACCGATGTCGGCAAGGCCGCCGAGGTCGCCCTCGCGATTGCCCAGGTCAAGGGCGTGACCCTCGCGGAGGACGTGACCGGGCCGTACGACGTGATCGTGCGCGCCGAGGCCCGCAACGTCGACGAGCTCGGCAAGCTGGTGGTCTCGAAGGTCCAGAACCTCGACGGGATCACCCGCACCCTGACCTGCCCGGTCGTGCACATCTGAGCACCTCCCTGAACGCTGCATCCGAGCGTCGACGGCGCCCCGTGTCCCTCCGGACGCGGGGTGCTGTCGTCTCTGCGCTGTCTGGCTGCCTCCTGCTCGCGCCGGCCCTGGCGTCCTGCTCGGACACGGGTCCGGTGGCCGTCGACACCCCCTCGGTGAGCGACGCCGACCGGGCCACCTGCGCAGCGTTCCTCGACGACCTGCCGCACACGCTGGCCGGGCAGGAGCGCCGCGACGTCACGCCGTCCGACGCACTCGGCGCGGCCTGGGGTGATCCCGCGATCACGCTGACCTGCGGGGTGTCGCTGCCCGCCGACTTCGACCGGTTCGCCACCTGCGAGGAGGCCGACGGGGTCGGCTGGTTCGTCCCCGTCGCGGAGTCCTCGGACCAGTCCTCGGACGTGACGCTCACGGCGGCCGGCTACCGGCCGATCGTCCGCGTGCAGCTGCCCGCGTCGTACCGCCCCGAGGGCGCAGCCACCGTCATCTCCCAGCTGGCGCAGCCGGTGAAGGACGGCCTCGAGCTGGTCGACCGCTGCCACTGAGCCGATTTCGTACGGCGCCGGATCGGCGTCAGCGCAGGCCGGTGTCGCGGGCCAGGGCGAGCTGGATCAGCCGGTCGACGAGCGCCGGGTAGTCCAGGCCGCTGGCCGCCCACATCTGGGGGTACATCGAGGTCGGCGTGAACCCCGGCATCGTGTTGATCTCGTTGACGACCAGCGACCCGTCGGGGAAGACGAAGAAGTCGACGCGGGCCAGCCCCTCGCACCCGACCGCCTCGAACGCACGCGCCGCGAGCTCGCGCAGGCGGGCGGCGACGTCGTCCGGCAGGTCGGCGGGGATGTCGATCTCGGTGTGCTCGCCGGGCAGGTACTTGGCGGCGAAGTCGTAGAACTCGTGGTCGCCCCCGACCCGGAGCTCGGCGGGCAGGCTGGTCTCGGGGGTGCCGTCGAGGGCCTGCAGGACCCCGCACTCGACCTCGCGGGCACCCTCGGCCGACACCTCGACGAGGACCTTCGGGTCGTGGCGCAGGGCCTCCTCGATGCCCTCGTCGAGCTCGGAGGCGTCGTGGGCCTTGGAGATGCCGATGCTCGAGCCGCCACGGGCCGGCTTCAGGAAGAGCGGGTAGCCCAGCGCACCGGCGCGTTCACGACAGCCGGCCGGGTCCGTCGCCCACTCACGCGCGGTGACCGTGATCGAGGGCATCACCGGGAGCCCGGCGGCCTGCAGCACGACCTTCATGTAGTTCTTGTCCATGCTGACCGCGGAGGCGAGGACACCGGCGCCGACGTAGCGGACACCGGCCATCTCCAGCATGCCCTGGATCGTGCCGTCCTCGCCCCACGGACCGTGCAACACCGGGAAGACGACGTCGACCTCGCCCAGGGTGTGTGGCGGCTGCGACGCCTCGGTCACCACCAGGTCGGTCGAGTGCGAGTCCTGGGCCAGCGAGATCGCGGCACGGGACCCGTCGACGGCCGGCAGCTTGTCGGCGCTCTCGATGCGCAGCCGCTCCGGGTCGCCCGACTCGAGCACCCAGCGGCCGTCGGTCGCGATCCCGATCGGGATGACGTCGTACGTCTCGCGGTCGATGGCCTGCAGGACGCTGCCGGCAGTCACGCACGAGATCCCGTGCTCGCTCGAGCGGCCTCCGAAGACGACGGCGACGCGGGGCTTGCGGCTCTCGCCAGGTCGGGGGGTGGGCTCGTTCATCGCGTCGACCCTACCGGCCTAGTCTCGTCGTCATGACCGAGGACTCGCCCAGCCCCCAGCCATCCAGCCAGCCCTCCGCCGAGCACACCTGGAAGCTGTCGACGCTCGCGGTCACGACCGGACGCCCGCCCCACGTCGCGGACCAACCGCTGAACGTCCCGATCACGATGGCGTCGACGTACGTCGCGGGCGGGGACCTGGAGTACGGCCGCTACGGGAACCCGACGTGGACCGCCTTCGAGGACGCACTGGGTGCTCTCGAGGGTGGCCGCTGCCTGAGCTTCGCGTCCGGGCTCGCGGCCGTGTCCACGGTGCTCGACCTGGTCGGCAACGGCGCGAAGGTGGTCGCACCGCGGCACGCCTACAACGGCACGGTCATGCAGCTCGCCGACCTCGAGGCCCGCGGCCGGCTCCGGGCCGAGCTCGTCGACATCACCGACACCGCTGCTGTGGTCGCGGCGTGCGAGGACGCGGCGCTGGTCTGGCTGGAGTCGCCGACCAACCCGGCGCTCGAGATCGCCGACATCGCGACCATCCGGGAGGCCGCGCACGAGGCCGGTGCCTACGTGGTGGTCGACAACACGTTCGCCACTCCCCTGCTGCAGCGCCCGCTCGAGGACGACGTCGACCTGGTCGTGCACTCGGCGACCAAGTACCTCGCCGGGCACAGCGACGCGCTGATGGGCGCCGTGGTGACCCGCGACGACGAGCTCTTCCGCGTGCTCAAGGGACGTCGGGACCTGGTCGGCGCGATCCCCGGCACGCTCGAGGCCTGGCTGGCCCTGCGCGGCCTGCGCACCCTGCACCTGCGGGTCGAGCGCGCCCAGGCCAACGCCCAGGAGCTCGTACGCCGCCTCGACGGCCACCCGGCCGTCGGCGAGGTCCGCTACCCCGGCTTCGGTGGGATCATCTCGATCGTGCTGGCGCAGGGGGCACTCGCCGCCGACCTGCTCACCCACAAGACGAAGCTGTGGGTGCACGCCACGTCGCTCGGCGGTGTCGAGTCGACGTTCGAGCGGCGGCGGCGCTGGAAGACCGAGCCCGCGACGATCCCCGACGGGCTGGTCCGGATGTCGGTGGGCATCGAGGACGTCGACGACCTGTGGCTCGACCTCAGTGGGGCCCTGGACGATCTGACCGGCTAGTCCGTCTCCGCCTTGGTGTCGCGGGCGATGAAGGCGTCCATCATCTCCTGCGCCGTCATCTTGCCGGCGACGACCGCGTCGACGTGGTGGGCGATCGGGGCGTCGATCCCGGTGCGGTCGGCCAGGGCCAGCAGCGAGCGGCACGACTTGGCGCCCTCGGCCACCTGACGCGTCGAGGCGTAGATCTCCTCGGTGGTCATCCCCTTGCCGAGGTTGACGCCGAACGTGCGGTTGCGCGAGAGCGGCGACGAGCACGTGGCGACCAGGTCGCCCAGGCCGGCAAGCCCCATCAGCGTCAACGGGTTCGCGCCCAGGGCCATGGCCAGGCGTGCGGTCTCCGCGAGGCCGCGGGTGATGACGGAGGCCGTGGTGTTGTCCCCGAAGCCCAGGCCCACGGCCATGCCGACGGCGAGGCCGACGACGTTCTTGTAGGCACCACCGAGCTCGCAGCCGAGCACGTCGGTGCTGGTGTAGGGCCGGAACGCGGGCGAGTGGATGCGCGCCTGGATCATCTTGGCCACCGACTCGTCGGCACAGGCCACGACCGAGGCGGCCGGCTCGCGGCGCGCGATCTCCATGGCGAGGTTGGGCCCGCTGAGCACCGCGATCCGCTCCGGACCGGCACCGGTGACCTCCGCGATCACCTCGCTCATCCTCTTCAGGCTGCCGAGCTCGACACCCTTCATCAGCGAGAGCATGACGGCGTCCTGCGGGATGTGCGGTGCCCACTCGGTGAGGTTCTCCCGCAACGACTGGGACGGCACGACCAGCACGACCAGGTCGGCCCCGGCCAGGGCCTCGGCGGCGTCATGGGTGGCGCTCACGGCCGGCGGCAGCTCGATGCCGGGGAGGTAGTCGGCGTTCTCGCGCTGCGCGTTGATGCCCTTGGCGACCTCCTCGCGACGCGACCACAGGGTCACGTCGTTGCCGGCATCGGCCAGCACCATCGAGAAGGCGGTCCCCCAGGACCCGGCGCTGAGGACGGCGACCTTGCCGCGGCTGCTCATGGACGTTCCTTCTTGTTGGGGTTGCCGATCTGCCGGACCCCGGCCTTGCGGGGGTCGAACCTCTCGGGCGGGGCGGTCTCGCCGCGGATGTCCTCGACCAGGGCGGTCAGCGCGGCCATGATCCGGTCGGTCGTCTTCTGCACGACGTCCGGGGTGCGCGGCAGCGCGACCAGGTCGGAGAGATCGATGGGATCGCCCGCCTTCATCGTGACGTGCTTGCGCGGGAACAGGTGCGGTGTCTTGGCGTACGGCGCGAGCAGGGCCTGGGCGCCCCACTGACCCACCGGGATGACAGGGCATCCGGTCTCGAGCGCGATCCGCGCGGCGCCGGACTTGCCGGTCATCGGCCACAGCGCGGGGTCACGGGTCAGCGTCCCCTCCGGGTAGACGACCACGCACTCGCCGGCGCGCACGGCCGCGACCGCGGCGTCGTACGCCCCGATCGCGGTCCTGGTGAGCCGCTCGACCGGGATCTGGCCGGCGGCGGTGAGGAAGCCGGCCAGCGCCTTGTTCTTGAAGAGCCCGGACTTCGCGAGGTAGCGCGGCAGCCGGCCGTGGTCGTAGACGAAGTGGGCCGACATGAAGGGGTCGACGTGGGAGAGGTGGTTGAACACCACGATGCACCCGCCCGTCGCAGGGAGCTTCTCGCCGTCGATCCACGTGTGCGTGCTGACAGAGAACAGCAACGACTTGACGATGGGGACGCCGATGTTGAATGCCCAGCCACGCTTCTGCTGGAGCTTGCGAACCTTCACGTGCGCCCTCGTCGTTCCTCCGGCCCCCGGCCGTGACGCGCTCTACGTCGACAGCAGGCTACTCGGTCCGCTCTCCCGCGCGTCTCGACGCGACACGCACTGAACGTCCGATCCGGGCCGGCCTGAAAGGATCGACCCGATGACTCGACAGCAGTTCGCCGTGATGGTCCCGGTCAAGCCGCCGGCCCTGGGCAAGTCGCGCCTCGTCGGTCTGCCCGACGTACGTCGCCGCGCCCTGGCCGCCGCATTCGCCCTGGACACGGTCGCGGCCTGCCTGGCCGCCGAGCGTGTGGGGGCGGTGCTCGCCGTCACCGACGACGCCACCTTCTCCGTCGAGCTGGCCCGGCTCGGGTGCCCGGCGATCCCGGACGGGGTGGCCGGCGACCTCAACGGCAGCCTGCGCCAGGCCGCGGCGGAGACCCGTCGCCGGTGGCCGGACCTCGTCCCGGTCGCGCTCTGCGCCGACCTGCCGGCGCTGCGCCCGACCGAGCTCGACGAGGCCCTGGCGAGTGCGGTGTCCGGGGTGCCGTCGTTCGTGGCGGACGCGTCCGGGTCGGGGACCACGCTCTACACCGCGCCGTACGACGCCTTCGACCCGCGCTTCGGTGCAAGCTCTCGCGAGGCACACCTGGACGCGGATGCGGTCGAGCTGTCCGGCGCGCTGGCGTCGCTGCGTCGCGACGTGGACGACGTGGACGACCTCGTGGCGGCCACGGCCCTCGGGCTGGGCCGCCACACCGCCGCGCTCATGTGACCCGAAATGCCACTGACCCGCCCGGAGCGAGGGTTGCTCGCTCCGAACGGGTCAGCGTCTGGTTCGGTCAGGCCTTCTTTGCGGGTGCCTTCTTGGCCGGCGCCTTCTTGGCGGCGGTCTTGGCAGGTGCCTTCTTCGCGGGCGCCTTCTTGGCGGGAGCCTTCTTCGCCGGCGCCTTCTTGGCCGCGGCCTTGGCCGGAGCCGCCTTCTTCGCCGGCGCTGCCTTCTTGGCCGTCGTCTTCTTGGCCGGCGTCGCCGCCTTCTTCGCCGCCGAGGCCGCGGACTTCGCGGTCTTGGCCGGGTTGGCCGCGGCGGCCAACGTCAGCTTCGGGAGCTTCTTGGCCCCGGAGACGACATTCTTGAGGTCCTGTCCCGGGTTGAACTTGGGGACCGCGGTCTTCTTGGCCTTGATGCGCGCACCCGTCTGTGGATTGCGGACCCAGCGGGCCTCGCGGATGCGCTTCTCGAAGGAGCCGAACCCCGTGATGGCGACCTTCTCGCCCTTGGCCACCTCGCGGGTGATCGTGTCCAGAACGGACTCGAGCGCGTGGGCAGCGGCCTTGCGATTCCCCTCGTAACGCGCAGCAAGCGTGTCGATGAGCTGAGACTTGTTCACTAGCTTCCCTTCCAATGAACCACTGGGCCGAGCCCGTGCTCGGACGTTTCTTCAACGCACGCTAGGTATTCGTGGCGTTCGTCACAATGACCACGCCGACGAATTCCGTTCTTTTTTTGCGGCGCAACACGCGACGCGATGCGGCCAATTGCCCGTCCAGCCACGGTTTTGTCGTCTGCTCGCTCCGCCGTTGGTGACGAATCCCCAACCCCGCTTGGGAATTCTCCGCATTTCCGAAAGGCATTCGGACAATGGGCGGGGACGCGAGGACGGGAATCTCCCGACGACACGGACGAGACACGTTTGTCGTCGCCGGATGCAGCAACAGACCGTGGACTACCTCGACCAGTGGTGGGCGGAGCGGTTTTCCATTGGTCCGACTGCGCTCTGGCGGTCGTTCACGGCGATGCCGCACGGGTTGTCGGGCGACCACGACCCGGCCCGCTGGGGCCCCGCAACACCGACGTCGCGTCACTCGCGACCGCGCGCCGGCTCGGCTTCGAGCCGTGGTGCACGCAGCTCGCGATCCGCTAGCCGTCTACTGGCCGGCGTGGATCGTCGCGGGCTTCCAGCTCGGACGCGTTGCTTCGTACGTCGTGATGTCGGCCTCGTTGCCGAGCGTGATGCCGATGTCGTCGAGCCCCTCGAGCAGGCGCCACCGCGTGTAGTCGTCGATGTCGAAGGAGTCCTCGATCGCGTCCGGTCCCTCACCGGCTCGCACCGTCCGCGACTCGAGGTCGACGGTCACCGTCGCGCCGGGATTCTCCTCGAGGTGGTCCCAGAGCCGCTGGACGACCTTCTCGTCGACCTGGGCGGCGACGAGGCCCGCCTTGCCGGAGTTGCCGCGGAAGATGTCGGCGAAGCGCGGCGAGATGACGGCCTTGAACCCGAAGTTCTGCAAGGCCCAGACCGCGTGCTCGCGTGACGAGCCGGTGCCGAAGTCGGGACCGGCGACGAGCACCGAGCCCACGGCGTACGCCTCGTTGTTCAGCACGAACGACGGGTCGTTGCGCCAGGCGGCGAACAGCCCGTCCTCGAAGCCGGTGCGCGTCACGCGCTTGAGGTAGACCGCCGGGATGATCTGGTCGGTGTCGACGTTGCTGCGGCGCAGCGGGACCCCGACGCCGGTGTGGCTGGTGAACTTGTCCATGGTCATGCTCCGATCAGTCCAGGTCCGCGGGCGAGGAGAGCGTGCCGCGGATCGCGGTCGCGGCGGCGACGGGCACCGACACCAGGTGGGTGCGTCCGCCCTTGCCCTGCCGGCCCTCGAAGTTCCGGTTCGACGTCGACGCGCTGCGCTCGCCCGGCTGGAGCTGGTCGGGGTTCATGCCGAGGCACATCGAGCAGCCCGCACCGCGCCACTCGGCGCCGGCCTCCTTGAAGACGACGTCGAGCCCCTCCTCCTCGGCCTGGAGGCGCACGCGCACCGAGCCGGGCACGACGAGCAGGCGGGTGTCCTTGTCGACGCGGTGGCCCTTGATGATCGACGCGGCGGTGCGCAGGTCCTCGATCCGGCCGTTGGTGCACGAGCCGACGAAGACGGTGTCCACCTTGACGTCCCGCATCGGGGTGCCGGCCTCGAGGGCCATGTACTCGAGTGCCTTCTCGGTCGCGATCTTGTCGCTGACGTCCTCGAAGTCGTCGGGGCTCGGGACGGACGCGGACAGCGGGACGCCCTGGCCTGGGTTGGTGCCCCAGGTGACGAACGGCGCCATGTCCCCCGCGTCGAGCACGATCTCCTCGTCGAACTCGGCGTCCTCGTCGGTGCGCAAGGTCTTCCAGTGCGCGACGGCAGCGTCCCAGTCGGTGCCCTTCGGCGCCTCGGCGCGGCCCTCGATGTAGTCGAACGTCGTCTGGTCCGGCGCGATCAGGCCGGCCTTGGCTCCCCACTCGATGCTCATGTTGCACACGGTCATCCGCGCCTCCATCGAGAGCTCCTCGATGGCCTGGCCGCGGTACTCGACGATGTAGCCCTGGCCGCCACCGGTGCCGGTGTGCGCGATCAGGGTGAGCACCATGTCCTTGGCGGTGACGCCGGGCGGCAGGCTGCCGTTGATGGTCACCGCCATCGTCTTGGGCTTCGCCTGCATCAGGGTCTGGGTCGCGAGCACGTGCTCGACCTCCGACGTGCCGATGCCGAAGGCGATCGCGCCGAACGCGCCGTGGGTGCTGGTGTGGCTGTCCCCGCAGACGATCGTCATGCCGGGCTGGGTGAGGCCGAGCTGCGGGCCGACGACGTGCACGATGCCCTGCTCGATGTCACCGAGCGGGTGCAGGCGTACGCCGAACTCCTCGGCGTTGCGGCGCAGCGTCTCGACCTGGGTCCTGGACACCGGGTCGGCGATCGGCTTGTCCCAGTCGAGCGTCGGGACGTTGTGGTCCTCGGTCGCGAGCGTGAGGTCGGGGCGTCGCACCGACCGGCCGGCGAGCCGCAGGCCGTCGAACGCCTGGGGGGACGTGACCTCGTGGATGAGGTGGAGATCGATGAACAGCAGGTCCGGCTCGCCTTCGGCTGTCCGGACGACGTGCTCGTCCCAGACCTTCTCGGCCAGGGTCTTGCCCATGACTGAACTCCCTCGATTTCGCCGGCGCTGCGAGCGCCGGGACCACTCTTGTGACGACGTCACAGAGCGTACCTCTTGCATCCCATGATCTGAGACGGCAGTATTGCCATATGGACAACACCAGCGGAGTCGGCGTTCTCGACAAGGCCGCCCTCGTGCTCACCGCCCTCGAATCCGGCCCCGCGACGCTGGCCGGACTGGTCGCCGGGACCGGCCTGGCCCGACCGACCGCGCACCGCCTCGCGGTCGCGCTCGAGCACCACCGTCTCGTGGCCCGCGACATGCAGGGCCGCTTCGTCCTCGGGCCGCGGCTCGCCGAGCTCTCCTCCGCCGCCGGCGAGGACCGCCTGCTCGCCACCGCCGGTCCCGTGCTGGCCCGGCTGCGCGACATCACCGGCGAGTCCGCGCAGCTGTGGCGTCGCCAGGGCGAGCACCGCGTGTGCGTGGCCGCCGCGGAGCGTCCCAGCGGCCTGCGCGACACGATCCCGGTCGGCTCGCAGCTGACCATGCGCGCCGGCTCCGCCGCCCAGGTGCTGCTCGCGTGGGAGGACGCCGAGCGGATCCACCGCGGGCTCCAGAACGCCGCCTTCTCCGCGGCCGCGCTGTCGGGCATCCGGCGCCGGGGCTGGGCCCAGTCGGTCGGAGAGCGGGAGCAGGGCGTCGCCTCGGTGTCCGCCCCGGTGCGCTCCCCCGGCGGCAAGATCATCGCGGCGGTCTCGGTCTCCGGCCCCCTCGAGCGGCTCTCGCGCCAGCCCGGCCGGATGCACGCACCCGCCGTGCTCGCCGCCGCCGAGCGGCTCAGCGAGTCACTGCGCCGGGCCGCCGCGGAATAGCGTTGCCGGTCGGCATTGCCACTCACCTCACCGGGTCTCGAAACGCCGGTCGCGAGCTCGTTCCTCGGTCGGCTCAGAAGAGGGCATCCTGCTCCAGCTCGAGGAGCGTCTGCTTGCGCTCGAGCCCGCCCGCGTAGCCGGTGAGCGTGCCGTTCGCACCGATCACCCGGTGGCACGGGATCACGATCGGGATCGGGTTGCGGCCGTTGGCCAGGCCGACCGCGCGCGACGCGGCGTTGGTCATGCCCAGCCGTCCGGCGATCTGGCCGTACGACGCGGTCTCGCCGTAGGCGATCCCCTGCAGCTGCTCCCACACCCGCTGCTGGAAGTCGGTGCCCTCCGGCGCGAGCGGGAGCTCGAACTCCTTGAGGTCGTGGTCGAAGTAGGCCCGCAGCTGGCGCACGCACTCCGCGAGCACCGGGTGGTCGTCCTGGCGCTGGCCGCGGACCCGCCCGTCGGTGTTGCGGTAGGGCGTGAACTCGATCGCGGCGATCGCCCCACCCCGCTCGACGATGCGCAGCTGTCCGATCGGTGAGTCCATCTCGGTCCACATGTCAGTTCTCCTTCGTGGGGGCAAGTGTCTGCCAGAGGTGCAGCTGGGCGTAGGAACGCCACGGTCGCCAGCCCTCCGCGAGCTCGGCGGCCCGCGCGGGGTCCTGGCCGAGTCCCCGCAGGGCGTCGCGGATCCCGATGTCGGTGGGCAGGAACACGTCGGGGTGCCCGAGTGCCCGCAGGGCGATGTAGTCGGCCGTCCACGGGCCGACGCCCGGGATCTGGAGCAGGGCACGGCGTACGTCATCGCGGTCGGGGCCGCGGTCGAGCGCCAGGTCCCCGCCGGCCAGCGCGGCGCAGAGCGCGATCAGCGCGCGCCCGCGTGAGCGCGGCATCGGCAGGTCCTCGGGGTCGAGGCCGGCGAGCGTCGCCGCGTCGGGGAAGAGGTGGGTGAGGCCCGCGGTCTCGACAGGCCCGTCCGGGGACGGCGCCAGCGGACGACCGTGCGCCTGGGTGAGCCGGGCCGCGACCGTGCGCGCGCCCGCGACGCTCACCTGCTGGCCCAGGATCGCGCGCACGGCGATCTCGTCGCCGTCGACGTGCCCGGGCACGCGCAGGCCCGGCGTCGCGCGCACCAGCGGCCCGATCACCGGGTCGCCGGCGAACGCCTCGGCGACCGCGACCGGGTCGCAGTCGGCGTCGAGCAGCCGCCGCACCCGCTCGGCCGCAGCCGCGGTGTCACGCAGGTCCTCGAGGGCGAACGTCGCCTTCACGAACGCGGTCTGACCGGCCTCGGGAACGTCCGGGATCTCGACCCGCACCGTGCCGGTGCCGTGCGGCAGCGCGAGAGTCCGGGCGTACCACCCGTCGCCGGCCGCCTCGACGCCCGGGATCGCGCGCACGGCCAGGAAGGAGAGCAGCGCGCGTCCGGCGTACGGCGTGCGCACCGCCAGGCGCATCGTGACGGTCCCGGTGGCGGGACGGCCACCGCGCCGACCGCGCAGGTCGGTCGGGGACGCGGCGTAGACCTCGCGGATCGTGTCGTTGAACTGCCGGACGCTGGAGAAGCCGGCGGCGAAGGCGATGTCGGCGTACGTCAGGTCGGTCGTCTCGATGAGCACGCGCGCCGTCTGCGCGCGCCGGGCGCGGGCCAGCGCGAGCGGACCGGCGCCGAGCTCGCCGGTGAGGATCCGGGTCAGGTGGCGCGGGGTGTAACCCACGTGCCGGGCCAGTCCCTCGACCCCCTCACGGTCGACGACACCGTCGGCGATGAGCCGCATCGCGCGGCCCGCGGCGGTCGCCGCGACGTCCCAGTCCGGGCTCCCCGGAGTGGCGTCGGGCAGGCACCTCTTGCAGGCCCGGTAGCCCGCGGCCTGGGCCGCGGCGGCGCTCGGGTGGAAGGTGACGTTCTGGAACGCGGGCGTCCGGGCCGGGCACGAGGGGCGGCAGTAGATGCCGGTGGTGCGGACCGCTGTGTAGAACACGCCGTCGAAGCGGCGGTCGCGCGACTTCACCGCGCGGTAGCACGACTCGGCGTCGAGCCTCTCGAGTGCGGTCATGGGTCCATCATCACCTACGGCACCGACACCTTCTAGCGGGAATCAGACACCGCCATGGCGAGCCTCGATGCGCACCCCGCAAGGCTTTCGCGAAGCGAAGGGTCCGTGGAAATGCAGCAGGCCCGGTCCAGATGGACCGGGCCTGCTGGGGTGGTACCCCCGACCGGATTCGAACCGGCGCTACCGCCGTGAGAGGGCGGCGTGCTAGGCCGCTACACAACGGGGGCATCGTCCCTGGAAGGCTCCGAAGAACCTCCCTTTCAACCTGCGAAACTCTAGCCGAGGCCGGAGTTACGCACAAAATCGCGACCTGGGTCGCGATCTCGCTGGGATACTAGGACTCGAACCTAGACTAACTGGACCAGAACCAGTCGTGCTGCCAATTACACCATATCCCACTGGGTGTTCGGCCCCTCAGGAGCCGAGGCGAAACCTTACACGCGACCTCTCGGGGCCACCAAAACGGCCGGGTCCGCAGCCGTCTGGAGACCCTTGCGACGGGCGACGAACAGCACCAGCGCAAGGAAGACGAGCGACTGCGTGAGGGTCACCGGGATGCTCCACCAAGTGCCCCCGGTCGGGTTCAGCGTCGAGGCCATGTCGCCGTACGCGAGGGCCAGGCCGAACGCGAGCCAGTTGTTGAGGACGTGCATCGCGATGCCTGCCTCGAGCCCGCCGGTGAGGATGACCAGGAGCCCCGCCACGATCCCGAACGCGAAGCGGTCGAAGAACACCGGGGCGCTCTGGCCACCGTGCGCGAGGGCGAAGAGAAGGGCGGGTCCGACGACAGCGGCCCAGGGGCGGCCGAAGATCCCGCCGAAGGCCTGGGTCAGGTAGCCGCGGAACGCGTACTCCTCCCCCGCGGCCTGCAACGGGGTGAGCAGCACCAGGACCAGCAGGAAGTCCCGGGTGGTCGTGGTGAAGTCGTTGAGCTGTCCGCTGAGCTCGGTGCCCTCGCCAGCCGCCGGAACGACTGCCGAGACCATCACGGTGGCGATCAGGGCGCCCACGGAGAGCCCCAGGCAGGTCAGGAGCCAGCCCCACCGGATCCGGGGCATCACGGAGGCCAGCCAGCGCGGCCGCAGCCCGTGCACCACCCGGACGATCAGCCAGGTCACCGGGATCGCCGAGGCCAGCACGAGGTTGAGGTAGGCGAGCCCTGCCGGGGTCGGGTCGTCGAGCTCGAGCAGTCGCTCGACCCCGTCGACGACCGGCTGGTCCGTGACCGCGAACCAGACCGCGAACGGCACCTGCCACAGCACCGGGACCACCACGAGCATCGAGGCCACCAGGATCACGATCCCGACGGCCGGACGCCACCAGCCGGGCCTGCCGGCCCGCTGGATCTGGTGGTACGGCAGGGAGCCGGTGACCTCGGTGAGCTCCCCCACGTCAGCCCAGCGCGCTCTGGAGCCGGGCCAGGCTCCGCTCCCGACCCAGCAGCTCCATCGACTCGAACAGCGGCGGGGAGATGCGGCGGCCGGTGACCGCGACCCGGACCGGGCCGAACGCGTTGCGCGGCTTGAGTCCGAGCTCGTCGACCAGCTTCGCCTGCAGGGCGGCCTGGATGGCCTCGGTCGTCCACGCGCCGAGCCCCGAGACCGCGTCGTACGCCGCCCGGACGACCGCGAGGCCGTCCTCGTTCAGCAGCTTCTCGGCGTCGGTCGGGTCCAGGGCGAAGTCGGCCTCGTCGACGAGCAGGAAGGCCAGCATGTCGACGGCCTCGGTGAGCTTGTTGATCCGCTCGCCCACCAGCGGCATCGCCGCGGTGAGGACGGTGCGCTGCTCGTCGGTGACGGGGTCGGCGAGCAGACCGGCGCCCTGGAGGAACGGGATCGCGCGCTCGGTGATCTCCTCCAGCGGGAGCAGGCGCATGTGCGAGGCGTTGATCGCATCCGCCTTCTTCAGGTCGAAGCGCGCCGGGTTGGGGTTGACGTCCTTGATGTCGAACGCGGCCACCATCTCGTCGAGGGTGAAGATGTCGCGGTCGCCCGAGATCGCCCAGCCGAGCAGGGCCAGGTAGTTGAGCAGGCCCTCGGGCAGGAAGCCCTGGTCGCGGTAGAGCTGCATGTGCGCCTGCGGGTCACGCTTGGAGAGCTTCTTGTTGCCCTCGCCCATGACGTAGGGCAGGTGCCCGAACTCCGGGGTGAACTTCGCGATCCCCAGCTCGGTGAGCGCCGTGAACAGCGCGAGCTGGCGCGGGGTGCTGGAGAGGAGGTCCTCGCCGCGGAGCACGTGGGTGATCTCCATCAGCGCGTCGTCGACCGGGTTGACCAGCGTGTAGAGCGGGTCGCCGTTGGCGCGGCAGAGCGCGAAGTCGGGCACGAACTCGGTCTCGAACGTGATGTCGCCACGCACCAGGTCGTTCCAGGTGATCGCGCCGTCGGGCATCCGGAAGCGCACGATCGGCTTCCGGCCATCGGCCTCGAACGCCGCGACCTGCTCGTCGGAGAGCTCGCGGCAGAAGCCGTCGTACCCCATCACCTTGGAGCCGCTGGCCTTGCGGCGCGCGTCGACCTCCTCGTTGGTGCAGTAGCAGTCGTAGGTGAACTTGCTCTCCCGCAGCCTCGCCAGCACGTCGGCGTAGATGTCGGAGCGCTCGGACTGGCGGTAGGGGCCGTAGGCGCCGCCCTTGAGCGGGCCCTCGTCCCAGTCGAGGCCCAGCCACTGCATCAGGTCGATGAGGGCCTGGTAGGACTCCTCGGTGTTGCGCTCCTTGTCGGTGTCCTCGATGCGGAAGACGAACGTGCCGCCGTGGTGACGCGCGAACGCCCAGTTGTAGAGGGCCGTCCGGGCCAGCCCGACGTGCGGGCTTCCGGTCGGGGAGGGAGCCATTCGGACGCGGACGGGAGTGCTCAACGCAGTGCCACCTTGTTCGTGAGAGTGCCGAGACCGGCGATCGAGATCTCGACCTCGTCGCCGACCTGCATGGGGCCGACACCCTCGGGGGTGCCGGTGAGGATGACGTCGCCGGGCAGCAGCGTCATGACGCTCGAGACGTGCGCGACGAGCGTGGGGATGTCGAAGATCAGGTCGCGGGTGTTGCCGTCCTGCACGACGTCGCCGTTGAGGAACGTCTGGATCGAGACGCCGTCGGCGAACGACTGCGGGTCCAGGTCGGTCTCGATCCACGGCCCGAGCGGGCAGAACGAGTCGAACCCCTTGGCGCGGGTGAACTGGACGTCCGACTTCTGCAGGTCACGCGCGGTGACGTCGTTGGCGATCGTGTAGCCGTGGATGACGTCGGTCGCCTGCTCGGGCGGTACGTCGCGGCAGATCCGGCCGATGACGACCGCGAGCTCGCCCTCGTAGTGGAGGTTCTTCGTCTGCGGCGGGTAGAAGATCGGGTCGCCCGGGCCCACGACGCTGGTGTTCGGCTTGAGGAACATCAGCGGCTCGGTCGGGACGTCGTTGCCCATCTCGGCGGCGTGGGCGGCGTAGTTGCGGCCGATGCCGACCACCTTGCTGCGCGGCAGGACCGGCGCGAGCAGGCGGACGTCGGAGAGCTTGTGCTCCTGCTCGAGCAGCTTGATGCCGACGTACAGGGGATCCCCTGCCAGCGCCACGATCACGCTGTCCTCGTCGGGCTGGCCGAACTGGTCGACCTCGCCCGTCACGACGCCGTACTGGGGGTCTTCTCCGGTGGTGAACCTCGCGATACGCACGGGTCCGAGCCTAGCCGGGGGCCGTCGCGCTCCCCCGGTCGGTCGCGTCCTGTGAGG
>DASTUX010000072.1:0-7459 GCA_035759395.1 Nocardioides sp. | reverse complement strand
GACCTCGACCGGGGTCCGGGCCGCCGTCGCGGTCAAGCTGGGCCTCGACCTCGGCCAGGTCGACGTGATCACGCCCGACGTGGGCGGTGGCTTCGGCGTCAAGATCAACCACCCGTGGCCCGAGGAGCTGCTGGTGCCGCTCGCGGCCCGCGCGCTCGGGCGGCCCGTGCGCTTCACCGAGGACCGCCGCGAGCACTTCATCGCCTCCGCCCACGAGCGCGGCCAGGTGCACCACGTCGAGGTCGGCTTCGACGACGACGGCCGGCTGCTCGGGCTGAACGTGGACTTCTGGCACGACCACGGTGCCTACTCGCCGTACGGCCTGATCGTCCCGATCATCACCTCGACCCAGCTCCTCGGTCCCTACAAGCCGCAGAACTACCGGGTCGTCTTCGAGTCGCTCTACACCAACACCGTGATGGTGACGCCCTACCGCGGCGCCGGCCGCCCCCAGGGCTGCTACACGATGGAGCGCACGATGGACGCCATCGCGGCGTACCTCGGCAAGGACCGTGCCGACGTGCGCGCGGTCAACTTCATCCAGCCCGACGAGTTCCCCTACGACCAGGGGATGATCTTCCAGGACGGCCGCGAGCTGGAGTACGACTCCGGCGACTACCCGGCCTCGCTGGAGAAGATCAAGGCGCTGGTCGGCTGGGACGAGTTCCCGGCGTACCGCGCCGAGATGGCCGCCCAGGGACGCCAGGTCGGCATCGGGCTCGCCTGCTACGTCGAGGGCACCGGCGTCGGTCCCTACGAGGGCGCCCACGTCCACATCGAGACCTCCGGCAAGGTCAAGGTCGCCACCGGGCTCACCACCCAGGGGCAGGGCCACGCCACCGTCTTCGCGCAGCTGGTCGCCGACGAGCTCGGCTGCCGGTTCGAGGACGTCGAGGTGGTCACCGGTGACACCCGGCGGATGCCGTACGCCGTGGGCACGTTCGCCTCGCGCGCGGCGGTGATGAGCGGGTCGGCGATCCACCTCGCGGCGAAGCGCGCGAAGGAGAAGGTGCTGACCATCGCCGCCGACGCGCTCGAGGCCGACCCGAAGGACCTGCAGATCGTCGACGGCGTCGTGTCCGTGAAGGGCTCGCCCGGCTCGTCGATCGACCTCGGCACCGTGTCGGTGCTGTCCAACCCGCTGCGCTACGCCTTCGACGAGGCGTCCAAGGCCGCCACCCAGTTCTCCGTCGGCGACCCGGGCAAGCCGCCGGTCCCCGAGGACGAGGAGCCGGGCCTGGAGGGCAAGGACTTCTACTCGCCGGAGCGGGCGACCTTCGCGTCCGGCATGCACGCGGTGATCGTGGAGACCGACCCGCTCACGGCCGAGATCAAGATCCTCAAGTACGCCGTCGTCCACGACTGCGGCCACCTGATCAACCCGATGATCGTCGAGGGCCAGATCCACGGCGGCGTCGCGCAGGGCGTGGGCGGTGCGCTCTACGAGCGGATGGCCTACGACGAGTCCGGGCAGCTGCTCAACGCCTCGTTCATGGACTTCCTGATGCCCTACGTCACCGAGATCCCCGACGGCATCGACATCGACCACCTCGAGACGCCCTCGCCGCTCAACCCGCTCGGCATCAAGGGCGCGGGGGAGGCCGGCGTGATCCCGTCGGCCGCGGTCTTCGCCTCCGCGATCGAGGACGCCGAGCGCATCCCGATCACGGCGATGCCGATCTCGCCCTCCGAGCTGTTCCACCTCCGCCAGACCCACGGCCAGACCTCCAAGGACTCCGCATGAAGATCGCCGGCGACAACACCCTCCCGTTCCCGGTCGCACAGGTCTGGGACTCGATCCTCGACCCCCGCGTCCTGGTCGCGACGATCCCGGGCTGCGAGCGGCTCGAGACCACGGGTGAGAACACCTACGACATGACCGTCACCGCCGGCGTCGCGGCGATCAAGGGCACGTACGCCGGCTCCTGCGCGCTGTCCGACCTGCAGACGCACCAGTCGCTGGTGATGCACCTGCAGGGAGCGGGTGCGCCCGGCACGATCGACGCGACGGTCGACGTACGGTTCGAGGACCTGGGGGACGCGGGCACCCGGATCGCCTACGAGGCGGACGCGGTCGTCGGCGGCATGGTCGGCGGCGTCGGCCAGCGGATGCTCACCAGCGTCTCGAAGCGGATGGCAGGGGAGTTCTTCGGCAACGTCGGCAAGGCGATCTCCTCGCCGGCCGGGGTGGCCGGGCCTGCGGAGGTCGCGCCCGTCGAGAGCACGACCGCCGCCGGTGCCGCCGTCTTCACGGCCCCCGCGAAGGCGGGCGCGATCTCCTCGCAGGACGACTTCGTCAAGGGCATCGTCGTCGGCGCCGGCCTCGTGCTGCTCGGCGTCATCGCCGGATCGGTCCTCGGCCGCCGGCGGTGAACGGCCTGGGTGTCGACTCGACCGCGCGCGAGATGGCCGCGGCGGTCCGCTCGCGTGACATCTCCGCGCGTGAGCTCCTCGACCTGCACCTGGCGCGGATCGCCGAGCGCAACCCCGAGCTCAACGCGATCGTCTCGCTCGACGAGGAGCGCGCCCGGGCCGGCGCGACCGCCGCGGACGAGCACCTGGCGTCGGGCGCCGAGGTGGGTCCGCTGCACGGGCTGCCGTTCGCGTTCAAGGACACCCACGCGGTCGGCGGCTGGCGCACGACGTACGGCTCCCCGCTCTTCGCCGACCACGTCCCCGACGCGGACGAGCTGCTCGTCGAGCGGGTCCGCCGCGCCGGAGTCGTGGTCCTCGGCAAGACCAACGTGCCGGAGTTCGCCGCCGGCTCGCACACGTTCAACACGGTCTTCGGCACGACGCTCAACCCGGTCGACCCCAGCCGGTCTGCCGGCGGCTCGAGCGGGGGAGCGGCGTGTGCCCTGGCGTCGGGGATGGTGCCGCTCGCCGACGGCTCGGACATGGGCGGCTCGCTGCGCAACCCCGCGTCGTTCTGCGGGGTCGTGGGGCTGCGGCCGTCGCTGGGGCGGGTGCCCGAGTGGCCGCTCTACAACCAGTGGGAGACCACGTCGGTCGGCGGTCCGATGGCCCGCAACGTCGGCGACCTCGCCCTGCTGCTCTCGGTGATGGCCGGCCCGGACCCGCGCGCGCCGCAGGCGCTCGGTGAGCCCGGGGCCGCGTTCGCCCCGCCGCTCTCGGGGTCGCTCGCAGGACTGCGCGTCGCGCTCTCCGTCGACCTGGGCGGTGCCTTCGCGGTCGACGACGAGGTGGCGCGGGTCGTCGAGGGATCGGCCGAGGTCTTCACCTCGTCCGGCGCCTCGGTCACCGACGCCCACCCGGACCTCGCGCTCGCCGACGACACGTTCCGCACGCTGCGGGCCTGGCACCTCCAGGCCAAGCTCGGGCCGCTGCTGCGCGAGCACCCCGACTCCTTCAAGCAGTCCCTGGCCGACAACATCCGGCTGGGGGAGTCCCTGACCGGCGCCGACGTGGCCCGCGCCTACACCCAGCGCACCGCCCTCTCCGAGCGGATGCGCGAGTTCTTCACGGCGTACGACGTGCTGGTGCTGCCGGTCTCCCAGGTGCCACCGTTCCCGGCCGACCAGGAGTTCCCTTCCACCGTCGCCGGCCGGCCGATGGAGACCTATCTCGACTGGATGCGGGCGGCCTACCTGATCACGGTCACCGGGTGTCCGGCGATCTCGGTGCCCGCGGGCCGCACGAGTGACGGGCTGCCGGTGGGCATCCAGATCGTCGCGCCACACGGGGCCGAGCGGAAGCTGCTCGAGGTCGCCGAGGCGTTCGAGCGGGCCGCGGGCGCCTGACGTCGGTCGGGCCGGTCAGTCGCTGTCGGCGGCCATGGCGGTGCCGAGCCGGACCCGGTTGCGTCCGGCGGTCTTGGCCTCGTAGAGCGCCACGTCGGCCTGCTTCAGCAGCGACTCGTTGTCCGTGGTGGAGTCCGGCACGAACGACGAGACGCCCACGCTGATCGTCAGGACGCCGTACGGCGAGCCCGAGTGGGGGATCGCCAGCCCCTCGACGGTCGCCCGCAGCCGTTCGAGGGCAGCCGTCGCAGAGGCCCCCGGCTGCTCGGGAAGGACGAGCAGGAACTCCTCGCCGCCGTAGCGGTAGACGCCGTCACCGCGGCGACCGAAGCCGGCCAGGGCGGTGGCGATCGCCTGCAGGGCCTTGTCGCCCGCCGGGTGGCCGTAGGTGTCGTTGTACTGCTTGAAGTGGTCGATGTCGCAGAGGGCGAGCGAGTAGTGGCGGCCGTAGCGGGCGCTGAGGTAGTGCAGGCGGTCGAGCTCCCCGGCTAGCCGGAGCCGGTTGCTCAGCCCGGTGAGGGGGTCGGTCGCGGCCTGCTCGGCGAGCTCCGCGCGAGCGCGGCTCAGCTCGAGGTGGAGCATGGTGACCCGGCGGGCGACCAGCAACCGGGAGTGGAGCAGGAACGGGTCGAGGGGCTTGGCGACGTAGTCGTCTGCGCCGGCGTCGATGCCGCCGAGCATGTCCTCGCGGCTCGTGAGCGACGTCAGCAGGACGAGGTAGGTGTACTCGTGGGTGTCCTGCTCGGCCCTGCGGATGGCCTCGCACAGCTGCAGTCCGTCCGGCCCCGGCGGCATGATCCGGTCGAGGACGAGCACCTGCGGCTGGTGCTGCGTGTACATCTGCCAGGCCTCGTCACCACTCGTGGCTTCGAGGCACTCGTGACCGAGGCCCTCCACGACGGCCTTGGCGACCAGCCGGACGCCGGCGTCGTCGTCCGCGACGAGGACCTTCATGGGACCCGGAGCACGGTGTCGTGCAGCTGTGGGGCAGCCAGGTCGAGCTCCGCCTCGAGCCGGGCCAGGACGTCGGCGTCGGACGGGGTGGTGTCGGGGGTGGCCTGCTCGAGATCGACACAGGACGCGGCGACGCGGGCGGCACCGATGTTGGCCGCCGCTCCCTTGAGGCGGTGGGCCGACGTGCGGACCGCCTCGGAGTCGCCGGTCTCGACCGAGCGGCGCAGGGACTCGAGGATCATCGGGCAGTCGTCGAGGAAGGACTTGACCACCATCGGCAGCAGCCCCCATCCGTCGTCGGGTCCCAGGGTGCGCAGGAGGGACTGGCGTTCCAGGTCGATGACCGGACGTTCGCCATCGGGGAATTCCGTCACGCGCCCGACCCCGCTCTCCCCACCCGAGTCCTTGTTCGGGACGAGACGGTATCAGCGCGCTCTCCCGCGTGGTGTGACTTCGGTGGATAGGTTCCGCGGACCCGGCGCGTCCGTGGAGACACTCCCTCCGGGAACGTCATTTCCCGAAGATCGGGCCCAAGGGTCGGGCGGAACGCCCATCCGCCTCCGCGATCGGCAACACTGACTCCATGATCTACCGGGTCCTGCACGGGGTGGTTCCGCCGGTGGCGAAGGCCGTGTGGAGGCCCGACGTCATCGGGCTCGAGCACGTGCCGACGACCGGCGGCGTGATCCTGGCCAGCAACCACCTGAGCTTCGCCGACTCCGTCGTGATCCCCTGCGTGGTCCCGCGCAAGGTCGTCTTCCTCGCCAAGTCCGACTACTTCACCGGGACCGGCGTGAAGGGCAGGCTCATGCGGGCGTGGTTCGAGGGGCTCGGCATGCTCCCCGTCGACCGCGACGACCGCAAGGCGGCCCTGGCCAGCCTCGACACCGCCCTCGAGGTGCTCGGCCGGGGCGAGGCGTTCGGGATCTACCCCGAGGGCACGCGCTCGCGCGACGGGCGGCTCTACCGCGGCCGCACCGGGGTGGCCCACCTGGCGCTCACCGCCGGGGTGCCGGTCGTCCCGGTCGGGCTCAAGGGCACCGAGAAGCTCCAGCCGGTCGGGTCGAAGCTGCCGAAGATCGTCCCGGTCAGCGTCACGTTCGGTGAGCCGATCGACTTCGCCGGCAGGTACGACGGCGTACCCAGCGGCCGCGCCCGCCGCGAGGCCACGGACGAGATCATGACGGCGATCCAGCGGCTCTGCGGCCAGCCCGAGGCCGGCGTCTACAACGAGCGTTCCGTCGAGGTCTGAGCCACCGCTGGCAGAGGATGCCAACGAACCGGGGTTCCGTCGGCAAGATGTGCCGTGGCCCGGTGCGCTTCGTCACGCTTGAATCGTGGGCATGGCACCTCCCAGCATCAGGATCGGCATCGACACCGGCGGCACCTTCACCGACGTGGTCGCCTTCGACGAGGAGTCGGGCGAGATCGTCACGACCAAGACGCCCTCGACCCCGGCGAACCCCGCGGACGGCTTCATGGCCGGCATCGACAAGGTGCTGGGCCTGCTCGGCCTCGAGGCCGGTCACGGCGACGCGATCGCCGCGGTCAGCCACGGCACCACCGTCGCGACCAACCAGCTCCTCGAGGGCAAGGTCGACCGGCTCGGCTTCGTCACCACCGAGGGGTACGACGCGATGCTCGAGATCGCGCGGCAGTCGGTACCCGACGGATACGGCAACTCCTACTTCTGGGTGAAGCCGCCGCGGATCGTGCCGCGCGACCTGGTGCGGTCGGTCGGCGGACGGCTGGACTTCACCGGCGCCGAGGTGCGCCCGTTCGACGAGGAGTCGGCGCGCGCAGCGGCCCGCTGGTTCAGGGCCCAGGGCGTCAACACGCTCGGTGTCTGCTTCCTGCACGCCTACGCCAACCCCGAGCACGAGGAGCGGATGCGCGCCGTGCTCGCCGAGGAGCACCCGGACGCGGTGGTCTCGCTGAGCAGCGAGGTGCTGCGCGAGTACCGCGAGTACGAGCGCGCCATGACCACGCTGGTCGACGCCGCGGTCAAGCCGCGGCTCTCGGCGTACGTCAACAACATCAAGGCCCGCCTGGCCGACTACGCCGGCGAGCGCCGCGTGCCGTTCTACGTGATGAAGTCCAACGGCGGCGTGCTCAGCGCCGACGAGGTCGTCCACCAGCCGATCACCACGGTGCTGTCCGGCCCCGCCGCCGGCGCGCTCGGCGCCGCGCTGATCGCGAAGGTCGCGGGCTTCGACAAGGTGCTGACCAGCGACGGCGGCGGTACGTCGACCGACGTGTCGGTCGTCATCGACGGCGAGCCCACGCTGACCACCGAGGGCTCGGTCGGGGCGTTCCCGTCCAAGATCCCGATGATCGACGTCGTCACGGTCGGCGCCGGCGGTGGCTCCATCGCCTGGCTCTCGCCCGAGGGCACGCTCAAGGTCGGCCCGCAGTCGGCGGGTGCCGACCCGGGTCCGCTCTGCTACGCCAAGGGCGGCACCGACGTCACGATCACCGACGCCCACGTCTTCCTCGGCCGGATCCCCCCGCACCTGCTCGGCGGCGAGATCCCGCTCGACGTGCAGGCGGCGAAGGACGGCATCGAGCAGCTGGCCTCCAAGCTCGGGCTGACGCCCGAGGCCTGCGCCACCGGCATCCTCGAGATCTCCGCGTGGAACCAGGCCAACGCGCTGCGCCAGGTCACGGTCAAGCGCGGGCTCGACGTCCGCGACTTCACGCTCACCACGTTCGGCGGCTCCGGGTCGCTGCTGCTGTGCCGGCTG
>DASTUX010000071.1:0-22144 GCA_035759395.1 Nocardioides sp. | reverse complement strand
CTCGCTCGGCGTCCCACCCAGGAGGCCATCATCACCACCCCGATCAAGCCCGCGAGTTGGTCCTACGCCGAGAACTTCGTCCCCGAGGACGAGGTCCTGGCTGCCGCACGCGCGCGTGCCGAGGAGGTCGGGGTCGTCCCGATCGGCTCCGGCGGCGGCGCGGCCCTGCGCTTCCTCGCGTCGGTGCTCGATGCCCGCGCGGTCGTCGAGATCGGCACCGGCACCGGCGTCTCCGGCCTGTGGATGCTGCGCGGCATGCGCTCCGACGGAGTCCTGACGACGGTGGACATCGAGGCCGAGCACCAGCGCCTGGCCCGTCAGTCCTTCACCGAGGCCGGCGTCCCCGCCCAGCGGGCCCGCACGATCTCCGGAGCGGCGCTCGACGTGCTCCCCCGCCTCACCGACGGCCACTACGACCTGGTCTTCTGCGACGGCGACAAGGCGGAGTACGGCGCCTACCTCAAGGAGGCGATGCGACTGCTGCGTCCCGGTGGCGTGGTGGCCTTCGACAACGCCCTGTGGCACGACCGGGTCGCCGACCCGGCCCAGCGCGACGAGGACACCGTCTCGATCCGCGACCTCGGCCGCACGATCGCCGAGCACGACGGCCTCGTGTCGGTGCTGCTGCCGGTCGGTGACGGCCTGCTCGCCGCCAAGAAGGAATGGTCGCCCGAGGCGTAGGGCCTCAGTAGCGCGGTGAGGCCTCGAAGCCTTCCCAGCCCTCGGCGACGGCGACGATCTCGCACTCCTCGATCAGGATCGGGGCGCTGCCGATGAGCTTCGACCCCGGCGCGTCGGCGGCGCCCTTGGCGAACGACGCCTGGAACTCCGCGCGGGCCTCCTCGGTCGCGAAGACGTAGCTGCCCTCGAACCACTCGCCCGCACGCATCCGCCAGGTCTTGAACCGCAGGCCCGCCATGCCGGTGAACTTCGCGTGCGAGGTGCCCTCGACGTACGACACCAGCTCGGCCTCGACGCCCTCGGGCGCGTCGGCGAGCGACCAGCGCACGGTCAGCCCCTTCACCTGATCGCTCCGACCGGGTCCTCGCTGCCGAGCCAGGCCAGCAGGGCACGCGCGCCGAAGCCGGTCGGCCCGGTCGTCCACTCGTGGTGCTCGGAGGGCGAGTCGCCCGCGGAAGCGACGTCGAGGTGGGCCCAGGGCACGTCTCCGACGAAGTGCTGCAGGAAGAGCGCGGCCGTGACCGCCCCCGGTCCGCTCGGCGCGTTGTCCGCGTCGGCGACCTTGGAGGCGAGCTTCTCCTCGTAGTCCTCCGCCAGCGGGAAGCGCCACAACGGCTCCCCCGAGGCCTGCCCGGCCTCCGCGATCGCGGTGGCGAGGCCCTCGTGGTTGGCGAAGAAGCCGCCGGTGCGCTGACCCAGGGCAACCTTGATCGCACCGGTCAGCGTGGCGATGTCGACGATCACGTCGGGCTCGACCTTGTCGACGGCGTACGCGAGCGCGTCGGCCATCACGAGGCGGCCCTCGGCGTCGGTGTTGTTGACCTCGGTCGTGCGGCCGCCGTAGTGGCGGATCACGTCACCGGGGCGCAGCGCGTTGCCGCCGATCGCGTTCTCGGCTGCGGCCACCAGGCCGACCACCTTGACCGGGCAGCGGACCGCGGCGAGTGCGGCGAGGACGGCCATGACCACGGCGCCGCCGGTCATGTCGCGCTTCATGGTGACCATCGACTCGGCCGGCTTGATCGAGAGACCGCCGGTGTCGAACGTGATGCCCTTGCCGACCAGCGCCACGACCGGCGTCTTCCGGTTGGACTTGGCCGGCGTGTAGTCGAGGCGGATCAGTCGCGGCGGCGTGGCCGAGGCCTGGCCGACGCCGATCAGCCCTCCGAACCCGTCGGCCTCGAGCTTCTTCTCGTCCCAGATGGTGACGTCGAGCCCGGCCTCCTCACCCAGCACGCGGGCCTGTTCGGCCAGCCAGGCCGGGTTCTTCAGGTTGGAGGGCACGGTCGAGAGCATCCGGGCGCGCCAGCCGGCGCCGCCGATGGCGAGCGCCCGGTCGAGGGCAGGAGCCAGGGACGCGGCGTCGTGCAGGCCGGCGAGCACGATCCGCTCGACCGGCGTGTGCTCGGGCGGCTGCGAGCGCCAGTGGAACCCGAAGGAGCCGAGCATCGCGCCCACGACGAACGCCTCGAGGCCGCCCTCGGGCGCCAGCGCGGCGATCGACGTGGCGACGCTCGCGCGGTCCTTGGTGGCCCGGGCCAGCGCGGCACCGGCGCGACGGAAGTCGTCCACCCGCTGCTCGCCGAGGCCGACGAGCAGCACCCAGCGCACGCCGTTGTTGTCCGGGGTCCCCTGCGGGACCGGGAGGGTGGTCACCTCACCGGCCTTGCCTGTGGCCGAGGCCATCTCGAGCACGGTGAACAGGTCGATGCCGAGCTGTTCGGCGAGCTCGGCAGCGCCCGGGCCGAGCACCAGCGAGCCGTCGTCGCCGTCGGGAAGGACGGGAACGGCCACCACCTCGACACCGAGGATGGCGTGCGGCCGCAGGTCGCTGAGCGCGAACTGTGGCGGTGAGACCTGAGCGGGAAGGGTGAGCTGTCGGGGCGCGGCGGGCATCAGCCCATCAACCGGCCGTCATCCGACAACGTCCTTGAGGGCGCTGCCAAGAGCCCCCGCCTCCTCGGCGTTGAGCTCCACCACGAGGCGGCCACCGCCCTCGAGCGGGACGCGCATCACGATGCCGCGTCCTTCCTTGGTGACCTCCAGCGGACCGTCGCCAGTCCGCGGCTTCATGGCCGCCATCCGCGCACCTCTTCCTCTTGCTGTCCAGAGCGGGCAGAGTCCGAGCGACCCCGCGCGCACGCCCATTATCCCCTATCGGCGGGGCAACTCTGACCAGAGGGCGTCCGGACGCATTCCGCGCCCCTCTGGGGGCCCTGCTGGCAGACTTCGCCCATGCATGCTCGGTCGGCGTTGTTCGATGTGTACGGCGACCACCTGCGCGCCCGTGGCAGCCAGGCTCCCGTGGCCGCGATCGTACGCCTGCTCGACCCCGTCGGGATCGCCGCGCCCGCCGTCCGCACCGCGATCTCGCGGATGGTGATGCAGGGCTGGCTGGAGCCGGTCCACCTCAGCAGCGGCCGCGGCTACCGCACCACCGAGCAGGCGAACCGCCGGCTCGACGAGGCCTCGGACCGCATCTACCGGCGAGCCCAGCCCGACTGGGACGGCACCTGGCAGCTGGTCTTCCTCGACCCGCCGACCGCGCGCAGCGCCCGGGTCCGGCTCCGCGCCGACCTCGCCTTCGTGGGGTACGCCGAGCTCGCCGACGACGTGTGGGTCAGCCCGTTCCCGCGCGCGGAGCTCTGCTCGATCCTCGAGCGCGTGGGCGCGACGGCACGCACCGCCCGGGCCGACTCGTTCGACCCTGCGCCCACCGGGGCCTGGGACCTGGCGTCGCTGCACGCGGCGTACACCCAGTGGCTGGCGAACGCCGAGGACCTGATCTCCCAGCAGCTCGACGCGCACGACAACGAGGACGAGGCGGCCTTCGCGGCGCGCTTCCACCTGGTCCACGAGTGGCGGAAGTTCCTCTTCGCCGACCCCGGGCTCCCCGAGGAGCTGCTGCCGGCCGACTGGCCTGGGCGCGCCGCCGCCGAGCTGTTCGCCACCGAGGCGTCGCGACTCAAGCCGGGCACCGACCGGTTCGTCGCCCGCTGCCTCGACGTCTGAGGCAGGCCCGCCGGCGATCCGGCAGACTGCCGCCATGACCGACACGAACTCCGCGCCCGTCCTCCTCGACGTCACCGACGGCGTCGCGACGATCACCATCAACCGCCCCGACGCGATGAACAGCCTCGACGTCGCGACGAAGGAAGCGCTGCTCGACGCCGTCCGGAAGGTGGCCGACGACCCCGCGGCGCGCTGCGTCGTGCTGACCGGCACCGGCCGCGCGTTCTGCACCGGCCAGGACCTCAAGGAGCACATCCGGATCCTGGAGAGCGAGTCCAGCGAGTCGCTGTTCCGCACCGTCGACGAGCACTACAACCCGATCGTCACCGCCCTCGCCACGATGCCGAAGCCGGTCATCGCCGCCGTCAACGGGGTGGCCGCCGGCGCGGGCGCCAGCCTCGCGTTCGCCTGCGACCTGCGCCTGCTGTCCGACACGGCCGGCTTCAACCTCGCCTTCGCCAACGTGGCGCTGTCGTGCGACACCGGCGCGAGCTACCACCTGCAGCGACTGGTCGGGCGGGCCAAGGCACTCGAGCTGCTCTACTTCCCCAGCACGCTCAAGGCCGACGCCGCGCTCTCGCTGGGCCTCGCGACGCGCGTCGTACCCGCCGACGAGCTGGCCGCCGAGACCCGGGCCCTGGCCGAGCGGCTCGCGGCCGGGCCGACGGTGGCGCTGGGCGCGATGCGCCAGTCGGTGGCGTACGCCGCGGGGCACTCGCTCGAGGAGTCGCTCGAGGTCGAGAGCGCGATGATGCAGAAGACCGGGGCGACCGCGGACCACCGGGCGGCCGTCGCCGCGTTCGTGGCCAAGGAGAAGCCGACGTTCGAGGGCCGATAGCCCGGGTCGAACGTCTAGCGGCCGCGCCGGGCTCCCCAGATCGACAGGACCTGGCGCGGCGCCCGCACGCGCATCAGGCGGCGCGACGGGTGCGCGCCGTACTCCACGGTGAGCGCGGTGCCGCGGAAGTGTGAGTTGAACCAGCCGGTCATCGTGCCGTGGCAGACGCCACCGCAGGTGAACGACTTCCGCGGCAGGTCGAGGTGGCGCGAGACCTTGCGGGCGAATCGCTGGCTCTTGGTGTCCGTGTCGACGCCGTAGAGCGGCTGGTGGAAGCTGAGGATCCAGCGCGGGCGGATGTCACGCAGGAAGCGCATCATCGCCCGGGTCTCCGGCTCCGAGCGGGGCCTGGCGCCGGACTCGTAGTCACCGTCGAGGTCGGCCCAGTGGAACGGGAAGTTGCGGTTGAGGTCGACGCCGTGCGCGTTCTTGCGGGTGCCGCGCGCAAGCCCGTCGGGGTTGTACGTCGGCAGCACCCACAGGTCGATGCCCTTGATCGGCCTGCCGTCACGCAGGCTCCGCAGGATCTGCGACGGGGCGTTCTCGTTGCCGTGCATGGTCGAGACGAGCAGCACCTTCGGCTTGCCGCGCTCACCGAGGTGCCAGGCCCTGATCGCGCGGCCGCGCACGGAGTGGCCGATCACGCGCGAGCCGATCACGGCCGGGCGCGCGGAGGTCGGCTGCTCGTCCGCGCCGTACGACGGGATGGCCGGCACCGAGGCGGCCAGGAGGCTGAGTGAAGCGACGATCGTCCCGAGACGGCGGAGCACTGCAGCTACACCAACGAGTTGAGGTAGGCGAAGGTGAAGACGCAGACCCCCACGAACATGCCAACGTGGGCGAGGATCGACAGGCCGGGCCCCTCCGACCAGGTGTCCTCCGTGACCTCGGATGCGTGCTTGCCGTGGCTGGGCATCCAGCGCACCAGGATCAGCAGTCCGGCGACCACCACCACCCACCAGAAGGCCAGGGCGATGATGCCGACCGCGGAGCCGCCGAGCGTCGAGTCCTCGTCGGCGACGAGGAAGAGCACCCAGGAGACGAGGGCCAGGGCCCCCGCAACGGTGTGCAGGTTGAGCAGCACCGACCCCACGTCGAACCGGCCGGCGACCGCTTCCTCCCGCCCCAGCCGCAGGCGGGTGAGGACGACGACGACCGCCGCGAGGGCGGTCAGGACGTAGACGATCACCTGGGTCGACACGCTGGGAAGTGTGCCCTACGCGGTGGGTTCGCCGCCACGACCCTCCGGGTTCGGACGCTGTTCAAGTTGCGAGGCGAGCCGATCGAGCAGTGCGTCGACCTCCGACATCCGGTAGCCCCGCAAGGCGATCGAGAACCGGATCCGGCGGAGGTCGTCGGCCACGAGAGGGCGATCCGCGGGCACGCTGACGTCCGGGCGGTCGTCGTACACCTCGGCGAGCGGAGCGCCCTTGCCGGCCGCGAGCAGGGCGACGCCGCCCATCGCCAGGACGATGAGGACGGCGAAGAACCACATCACCCGACGTCACCGTTCCTGGCGTCGACCATGAGCCGGACGGCCTCGTCGACGTCATCGGTGAGCGTGATGAAGTCGAGGTCGCGCTGGCTGATCATGCCGCCGGCGAGCTGGGTGTCGCGCATCCAGTCGAGCAGGCCCTGCCAGTACGAGGTGCCGAGCAGCACGATCGGGAAGCGGGTGACCTTGACGGTCTGCACGAGGGTCAGTGCCTCGAAGAGCTCGTCGAGGGTGCCGACGCCACCGGGCAGGACGACGAAGCCTTGGGAGTACTTGATGAACATCGTCTTGCGGGCGAAGAAGTAACGGAAGTTGATGCCCTTGTCGACCCACTGGTTGAGTCCGGACTCGAAGGGCAGCTCGATGCCGAGGCCGACGCTGACGCCCTCCGCCTCGGACGCGCCCTTGTTGGCCGCCTCCATGGTGCCGGGGCCGCCACCGGTGATCACCGCGAAGCCCGCCTGGGCGAGCTTGCGGCCGACCTCCTCGGCCACCGCGTAGAACGGGCTGTCGGGGGTCATCCGCGCCGAGCCGAAGACCGAGATCGCGGGCCCGAGCTCGGCCAGGGCACCGAAGCCCTCGATGAACTCGGCCTGGATGCGCATCACGCGCCACGGATCGGTGTGCACCCAGTCGCTGGGACCGCGGGAGTCCAGCAGGCGCTGGTCGGTGGTGCTGGTCTCCTCGGCCTGGTGACGGCGCTTCAGGACGGGACCGGCGACCTTGTCCTTCATGCCCCGGCTCCCAGCCAGCTGCGGAGCTGGGCCTCGCAGCGTTCGATGTGCTCGACCGGGACGTGCTCATCCTGCTTGTGCGCGAACATCGGGTCGCCGGGGCCGAAGTTCACGGCCGGGACACCCAGCGCGCTGAACCGCGCGACGTCGGTCCAGCCGAACTTGGGGTTCGCCACACCGCCGACCGCCTCGAGGAACGCCTTCGCGGCCGGGACGTCGAGCCCCGGCAGCGCGCCGGGCGCGGTGTCGGTGACCACGACGTCGTACCCCTCGAAGAACTCGCGGACGAACGCCTCCGCGTCGGCCTCGGTGCGGTCGGGAGCGAAGCGGAAGTTGACCTCGACCACGCACTCGTCGGGCAGCACGTTGCCGGCGACGCCGCCGCGGATGAAGACCGCGTTGAGGCCCTCGTGGTACTCCAGCCCGTCGATGACCGGCTTGCGGGCGTCGTACTTCTGCAGGCGGGCGAGGATGTCGGCGGCCTTGTGGATGGCGTTGTCGCCCTTCCAACTGCGGGCCGAGTGGGCGCGCTCGCCGCGCGTGCGGACGTCGACGCGCATCGTGCCCTGGCAGCCCGCCTCGACGACGGCGTTGGACGGCTCCATCAGGATCGCGAAGTCGGCCTCGAGCAGCTCGGGGTTGCTCGCCGCGAGGTGTCGCAGGCCGTTGAACTCCTCCTCGATCTCCTCGGCCTCGTAGAAGACGAACGTGATGTCACGGTTGGGCTCGGGGAGGTGCGCGGCGAGTCGCAGCATGACGGCGTCGCCGCTCTTCATGTCGCAGGTGCCGAGGCCGTGCAGGATGTCGCCGTCGCGGCGGGCCGGCAGGTTGTCGTTGAGCGGAACCGTGTCGATGTGGCCGGCGATCACGACACGCTCGCCGCGGCCGAGGTCGGTCCGCGCGACGATGTTGTGCCCGTACCGGGTGACGGTCAGGTGGGGCAGCGCTCGCAGCGCCGTCTCCACCGCGTCCGCGATGGCCTGCTCGTTGCGGCTCACCGACTCGATGTTCACGAGCTGCTCGGTGAGCGTGACGGCATCCGCGGTGAGGTCAAGGGTCGTCATGACCCCATCCAACCAGCCCCCACCCGCCGAGTCGGCGCTACTGCCACGCCGTACGGCGTCGAGTCGGCGCTATCGCAACGGCGTACGGCGTCGAGTCGGCGTTACTGCGACGAAATGCCGGTGCAGTAACGCCGACTCGGGCTCACTCTCGCGAGCAGTAACGCCGACTCGGCCGTGTTTCCCGTGGCAGTAGCGCCGACTCGTCAGGCCTTGGTGACCTGGATCGTGGCCTTCTCGCCGTCGCCCACCGTCACCTCCGCGCGGTGCGTCCCCTCGCCCGGGCCCGAACTGCCCTGGCCGGCACCGGAGTGCTCTGCGTCCGCGTCCTCGACGGAGTACGACGTCGCGAGGGTCTCGCCGGCGATCAGGGCCTCGTGGGTGCGCGCGGCGTCCTGGACGGCCGCGGAGCCACCGACCGTGAGCGTGATCCGGTCCGAGACGTCGAGCCCGGCGTCGCGCCGGGCCTGCTGCACGGCACGGACCAGGTCGCGGGCCAGTCCCTCGGCCGCCAACTCGGGCGTCACCTCGGTGTCGAGCACCACGAACCCACCGCCCGGGAGCATGCCCGTCGCGGAGCCGGCGTCCTCCGACGCAGCCACGGTCTCGAGGGTGAACTCCCCCTCCTGCAGCGCCAGACCGCCGGCCGTCACGGTGCCGTCCTCGGCCACCGACCAGTCGCCCGACTTCGAGCCCTTGATCGCGGTCTGCACCTCGCGCCCCAGTCGGGGGCCGGCGGCGCGGGCGTTGACGGTCAGCTTCTGCGAGACGCCGTACGACGCCGCGTCCGGGTGGTCGGCGTCGAGCAGCCGCACAGCCTTCACGTTCAGCTCGTCGGCGACGATCCCCTCGAAGCCCGACAGCGCGGCGGCGTCCGGGACCACGACGGTCAGCGAGCCCAGCGGCAGCCGGTTGCGCAGGCTCGCGGCCTTGCGCAGCGCGGAGCCGGCCGAGCAGACGTCGCGGACCTGGTCCATCGCGGCGACCAGCGCGTCGTCGGCGGGCAGCACGTCGGCCGCCGGCCAGTCGGTCAGGTGCACCGACCGCTCCCCCGTCAGCCCGCGCCAGACCTCCTCGGTCGTCAGCGGCATCAGTGGCGCGGTCACCCGGCACACGACCTCGAGCACGGTGTAGAGCGTGTCGAAGGCGGCTTCGTGGTTTCGAGACGGTTGCTGCGCAACCTCCTCAACCGACGAGGAGCCCGCAACCTCCTCAGCCGACGAGGTGTCGGTCGCCCAGAAGCGCTCGCGGGAGCGGCGGATGTACCAGTTCGACAGCACGTCGAGGAACGCCCGCGTCGAGTCGCACGCGTTGGCGACCTCGTAGTTGTCGAGCTGCTCGGTCATCGCCTCGACGTACTGCCGGCACTTGGCCAGCAGGTAACGGTCGAGCGGGTCGGTGGACTCGGTCGACCAGCGCGCGTCGTAGGAAGCCGCGTTGGAGTAGAGCGAGAAGAAGTACCAGCAGTTCCAGAGCGGGATCAGCACCTGGCGGACGCCCTCGCGGATCGCCTGCTCGGTGACGACGAGGTTGCCGCCGCGCAGGATCGGCGAGGACATGAGGAACCAGCGCATCGCGTCGGCGCCGTCGCGGTCGAAGACCTCGCGCACGTCGGGGTAGTTGCGCAGCGACTTCGACATCTTGTTGCCGTCGGAGCCGAGCACGATCCCGTGGCTGAGGCAGGTCTCGAACGCGGGCCGCTCGAAGAGCGCGGCCGCCAGGACGTGCATCGTGTAGAACCAGCCGCGGGTCTGGCCGATGTACTCCACGATGAAGTCACCCGGGAAGTGGTCGTCGAACCACTCGGCGTTCTCGAACGGGTAGTGCACCTGGGCGAAGCTCATCGACCCCGACTCGAACCAGCAGTCGAGCACGTCGGTGACCCGGCGCATCATCGAGCTCCCGCTCGGGTCGTCGGGGTTCGGCCGGGTCAGCTCGTCGATGAACGGCCGGTGCAGGTCGGTGACGTCGACGCCGAAGTCCGCCTCGATCTCGGCCAGCGAGCCGTAGACGTCCATCCGGGGGTACGCCGGGTCGTCGGACTTCCACACCGGGATGGGCGAGCCCCAGAAGCGGTTGCGCGAGATCGACCAGTCGCGGGTGTTCTCGAGCCAGCGGCCGAACTGGCCGTCCTTGACGTGCTCGGGCACCCAGCGGATCTGCTGGTTGAGCTCGAGCATCCGGTCGCGGATCTTGGTCGTCGACACGAACCACGACGACACCGCCATGTAGATCAGCGGCTCGCGGCAGCGCCAGCAGTGCGGGTAGGAGTGCTCGTAGGACTCGCGGCGGAGCAGGACCGTGCCGGGGTTGACGGAGCCCAGGTCGGGTCTCGATACGCCGGCTCCTTCGTCGCCGGCTACTCGACCAGCGAGGCGCGTCGCGGCCTTGAGGTGCTCGATGATCGCGAGGTTGGCGTCGAAGACGTGCATGCCGGCGTAGTCGTCGACGGGCGGCGTGAACTTGCCGTCCTTGGCGACCGGCACGACGGGCGCGATCCCGAACTGGTCGGTGATCTGCTTGTCCTCCTCACCGAACGCGCCGGCGTTGTGCACCAGCCCGGTGCCGTCGAGCGTGGTGACGAAGTCCGCGGGCAGCACCCGGTGCGCGCCCTCGTGGCCCGCGAAGTAGGTGAACGGCGGCGTGTAGCTGCGCTCGAGCAGGTCCGCGCCGAGCATCCGGCCGACGATCTGCTCGCTGAGGTCGGCGCCCTCGGCCGCGTCCTTGTTCCGCAGCTCGCGGGCGTACGCCGACAGCCGGGCCTCGGCCAGCACGTAGCGCTCGGTCACGCCGGTGAAGTCCGACTCGACCACGACGTAGTCCACCTCGGGGTGGACCATGATCGCGAGGTTGGAGGGCAGCGTCCACGGCGTCGTCGTCCACACCAGGGCCAGCTCGCCGGTCTCGAGGCGCATGCCGACGGTGACGGCCGGGTCCTGGCGCATCTGGTAGACGTCGTCGTCCATCCGCAGCTCGTGGTTGGACAGCGGCGTCTCGTCGTTCCAGCAGTAGGGCAGCACCCGGAAGCCCTCGTAGGCGAGGCCCTTCTCGTGCAGCTGCTTGAACGCCCACATGACGCTCTCCATGTAGGAGAGGTCGAGGGTCTTGTAGTCGTTGTCGAAGTCGACCCAGCGGGCCTGGCGGGTGACGTAGTCGCGCCACTCCTGGGTGTAGCCCAGGACCGACTTGCGGCACTCGTCGTTGAACTTCTCGATGCCGAGCTCGAAGATCTCCTCGGTCGTCTTCATGCCCAGCTGGCGCATCGCCTCGAGCTCGGCGGGCAGCCCGTGGGTGTCCCAGCCGAAGCGGCGCTCGACGCGCTTGCCGCGCATCGTCTGGTAGCGCGGGATGAGGTCCTTGACGTAGCCGGTCAGCAGGTGGCCGTAGTGCGGCAGCCCGTTCGCGAACGGCGGGCCGTCGTAGAAGACGAACTCGTTGTCGCCGTTCTCGCCGGCCTCACGCTGCTCGACGCTGGCCCGGAAGGTGTCGTCGTCCTTCCAGTACGCCAGCACCCGCTCCTCGATGGCCGGGAACGAAGGGCTCGAGGGGACCGGCTGGTCCTGGGCGTCGGTGGAGACCTTGGGATAGGTCATCGTGGCTCTCCTGCGGTACGTCGTCGGCTCGGGCTCTGCTGGGCCACGAGGACGACGCTCCCCTGGTTCGGGATGCTCCGCGGTACCACCTCGCTTGCCGCCTCTCGCGAGACGACCGCTCGTTCACGGCTGTGACGGGCCTACCCGTCCGGTTCTACTGGGTCTCCACTCGGTGGTCGAGCTTGCCGAGACCGTTCTTCCGGAGGCTCGCCGCTGATGACGGCTCGAACGCCTGTGGCCACAGCGTACGGCGCCCCGCAGCGGCCGCGCGAATCAGTTCCGGTCGTCCAGCCAGGCGACGATCTCGGCCGCCGCCTCCTCGGGGGTGAGTCCGCTGTTGTCCAGCCGCAGGTGCGCGAAGTCGGCGAGCACCTCGTCCGCCGGCGTGGGGCGATCGGGGTCGCTGTTCATGACGTACGACGCGTCCATCTCGCGGACGTTGGCCTCCGACCAGGCCAGGTCACGCTTGGACCGCTTGTCCGCGATCCGGATCTCGCCGATGTTGCGCTCCAGCCGGGTGGGCAGGTCGGCGTACAGCTCGACGAACGAGACGCGCAGCCCCGCCTCGACGTACGGGGCGATCAGCCGGCGTACCCAGGCGGCCTCCTCGTCGAGCTCGAAGGCCCACACGTACGTGAAGATCAGCCTGGTCCCCGCGGCTGCCGCCTCCTCGATCACCCGCCTGCGGAACTCGCCGTTGAGCGTGACGAACGGGTCGGTGCCGTAGCCGAAGATCTCCAGCAGCGGCTCGATCGTGTGGTGATTGTGGAAGAGCCGGAAGTCGGTGCGCTCGCAGACGGCCCGGCCCACCGTCATCTTCCCGACGGCCGGCGGTCCGGTGATCATCAGCAGCTCCCCGACACTCATGTCCGGACGCTATTCGCTTGCCCGGGCACCGCGCGACCCGATTGGTCGGGCGCATGACCGAGTGCATCGACGGCCGGACGGGCCAGTGACCGACTGACTCCGTAGAGTTGGCCGGGTGAATGACCAGCCGACGAATGCCTGGGGCCTCGGCCTCGCCACCCTCGACAGCACCGGAGCCGTCCTCGACGTCTGGTTCCCCGCGCCCGCGCTGGGCTCCGCGCCCGACGGCGCGAGCGCCCCGGCCGAGCTGACCGCGCTCGAGGGCAAGGACGAGGCCCGCGGGGTCACCCTCGAGACCCGGCTCGTGACCATCGCCGACCTGCAGGCCGGCCCGACCTCCACCGAGGACGCGTGGCTCCGGCTGCACCTGCTCTCCGCCCGGCTCGTCGTGCCCAACACGATCTCGATGGACGGCATCTTCGGCCTGCTCGCCAACGTCGTGTGGACGTCCGCCGGACCGTGCGCCGTGGCCGACTTCGAGGCCACCCGGGCCCGGCTGCGCGCAGCCGGCCAGCACGTCACGGTGCACGGCATCGACAAGTTCCCGCGGCTGGTCGACTACGTGATCCCCTCCGGCGTACGCATCGCGGATGCCGACCGGGTCCGGCTCGGCGCGCACCTGGCCGAGGGCACCACCGTCATGCACGAGGGGTTCGTGAACTTCAACGCCGGCACACTCGGCGCCTCGATGGTCGAGGGCCGCATCTCCGCGGGGGTGCTCGTCGGCGACGGCTCGGACGTCGGCGGTGGCGCCTCGATCATGGGCACCCTCTCGGGTGGCGGCAAGGAGGTCATCTCCGTGGGTGAGCGCTGCCTGCTGGGCGCCAACGCCGGCATCGGCATCTCGCTCGGCAACGACTGCGTCGTCGAGGCGGGCTGCTACGTCACGGCCGGCACCAAGGTCACCATCTCCGACATGGACGGCAAGCCCAAGGTGATCAAGGCGCTCGACCTGTCGGGCTCGAACAACATGCTCTTCCGTCGCAACTCGGTGACCGGCACGATCGAGGCCGTTCCGTGGAAGGGCGAGGGCATCGAGCTCAACGCTGCCCTCCACAAGAACTGACCTGCGTTGGGACGACGTACGCGCGCGACCCTGCTCGGCGTGACAGCGCTGGGCATCGTCGCGGCCACCGGTTACGCCGTGTTCCACCACGTCGGCCCGCTGCTGCGGACCGAGGAGTGCACGGCCAGCGTCGAGGGACGCACCGTGCACCTGTCGACCGAGCAGGCCGAGAACGCGGCGCTGATCACGGCCATCTCGGTGCAGCGCGGCATGCCGGCGCGGGCGGCGTCGATCGCGCTGGCGACGGCGTTCCAGGAGTCGAAGCTGTACAACCTCGAGACGGGCGACCGTGACTCCCTCGGGCTCTTCCAGCAGCGGCCGTCGCAGGGGTGGGGCAACCGCGAGGAGATCCTCAACCCGTACTACGCCACCAACTCGTTCTACAACGCGCTCGAGCGGGTCGACGGCTACGAGTCGATGCGGATCACCGTGGCCGCCCAGGAGGTGCAGCGTTCGGGCTACCCGGAGGCGTACGCCGAGCACGAGCCCGACGCCCGCGTGCTCGCCTCGGCGCTGACCGGCAATTCCGCGCACGCGTTCAGCTGCGTGGTCCGCGACAACTCCTCCGGGGCGAAGGGCCGGCCCGGCGACAACGGGCTCACCCGCCGTGCCGACGCCGTACGCCGTGAGCTCGAGGCCGTGTTCGACGCCTCGTCGCTGAACCACGACGGACGCGGCCTCGACATCTCCGTGCAGCCGGCCAGCGACGCGAACCGCAAGCGGGGCTGGGCGATCGCGCAGTACCTGGTCGCCCAGGCCGACCGGCTCTCGATCGAGACGGTCGTCTTCGACGGCCGGATCTGGGTCGCGGGGGACGGCTCGCAGGACGGCTGGACACGCGCCGAGTCCGGGGCCTCGCCTCGCGACCGGGTGCACGTCGACGTGTTCCGCTGAGAATTCCGTTGAGATAGCGGAGGATGCCGCGGTGCCCCGCAACGCCGACACCCTCGATGACCGGACCCCGCTGACTGCGTCGCGCATCGACATCGCTGCGCGGATCGGCTGGCTGCTGCGCACGAGCCGCAGCGTCGCGGGGCTGTCGCTGCGCGAGATGTCGACCGGGCTGAAGGCGCATGACGTCGCCCTGTCGACCACCAGTCTCAGCAGGATCGAGAGCGAGGGCCACCGCTCACCGGGGGCACTCGACGGCTACACCCGGGTCCTCGGACTGCCCGACGGGACGTTGCGCTCGAGCGTCGACCTCCTGTGTCGGTCGTTCTCCTACGCGCCCGCGGCGCCCCCGGAGCCGGCGATGGACTCCCTCGAGCGGTTCAGCGAGTCGTACGAGGCGGTCACCGACCGGGTGCCGACCGGCGGCGACTGGCTGAGGTTCGCGCGCCAGCACACCTCGTGCGGAGCCTTCGGCCTGCCGCGGACCTTGATGGAGCCCATGGTCGCCCGGATGGCCGGCGAGCTGGGCCGATCCATCGGCACCGCCGAGCGGACGCGCTACGAGGCCCTCGCCCTGCTGCGCTGCAGCGCGTACGCCGACCTCGTGGACTCGGTGCTGCGGGAGATGATCCTCGACCCCGATGTCCAGCTGATGTACTACCTCACGAGCGTCCTCTCCGAGAACCCCACGCCCGCGCTGCTCCAGTGGGCGGGCGAGATGCTGGGCCACGAGTCGATCCTCGTCGCCCAGGGATCGTCGTACGCCCTGCAGAGCATGCTCGTCGTCGGAGGGCTCCGGGCCGACGACTGGGACGCCCTGGTGCCCCACTTCACGCGAGCGTGGGGCGAGGGCGACGCGACCAGACGGGCCATGCTGACCCAGCTCTGCTCGGCCCTGCCGCCGGCGGTGCAGTCGCAGATCCGGGACACCTGCCCCGTCGAGGCCGAGCTGCCACGGGGACCACGGGTCTTCTCGCGCAGCCGGCGCAACGCGCACTACGGGTTCGCGCGATCGATCGCCGCTGCTGCCTGCGCCCAGCTGGGGCATCCCGAGGAGCCGCTGCTCGAGCGGCTGCTCTTCGAGGCGCTGTTCGACCCGCGTGGGGTCCGCATGGTGACCTCGACCTTCCTGATCGCGTCCTCCCCCTTCGCGGCGGCCGTGGTGCCGCTGCTGGTCGAACGACGCGAGCACGGTCCGGACGCCGCGAGCAGGGAGGCCGCCCTGAGGCTCGCGGCGGCGCTCCACGGCGGCGAGGCGCTGCCGGTCGTCGACCCGCTGCTGGAGTCCACCGACGCCACCGAGTTCGAGCACGCCGCGGTGATGGTCGGGCACAGCGGCCGGCACCTGCCGCAGGCGATTCTCGAACGGGGGCTGTCGGGTGACCGCACGACCGTGCGCCGGACCCTCTACGCCGCGGGCATGGCCGAGGACCCGCGACTGGCGGCGATCGCGTCCGATCGTGGCCGTGCTGCGTCGACGCGACGGGCGGCCCGCTGGTGGATCGACAGCGGCGGCCGGATCCTCGACTGAGCTCCGGCACTGAGGCGGAGCGGCTGCCTTACCCCCGTAGAGGCAGCCACTCCACTCAGCCTCGGCCACTGAGGGCCGGGTACCGGAAATGTAAAACATTTGCCGCTGTCCAGACCAGGTTGTTCCGTCGAGGTGGATCTACGGGAAAAGCCCCCCGTCTGCACAAGCCTTGCGAGATGGCGGAGGATGCCGGGGTGCCCAAGTTTTCGGAGGCCATCGACGACGCCACCCCGCTGACCGGCGCACGCATCGACGTGGCGGCGCGGATCGGTTGGCTGCTCCGCGCCCACCGGACCGTCGCCGGGGTGTCGCTCCGGCAGATGTCGGCGGCGCTGGAGGAGCACGGGGTGAGCGTCTCCGCCTCCACGCTGAGCCGCATGGAGAGCGAGGGCCAGCGCTCGGACGCCACGTTCCGGGGCTACGCACGGGTGCTCGGGCTGCCGGACGGCATCCTGCGTTCCGGTGTCAACAGCCTCTGCCGCAGTTTCCCGTACGCTCCCCCCGCTTCACCGGAGGCAACGCCTCGCTGCCTGGAGAGCTTCAGCCGGTCGTACGAGGCGATCGACACCTCCTCCACCCCGAGCGCGGGGGCGTGGCTCGAGTTCGCACGGCAGCACGCTCGTGAGGACGGCTTCGGGCTGCCCCGGTCACTCATGGAGCCCGTCGTGAACCGGCTGGCGAACGAGGTCGGGAGGGGTGTCGCCAGCGCCCGGTTCATCCGGCACGAGGCGCTCGGCGTGCTGGTCGGCAGCGTGTACGGCGACGTCGTGGGCGCAGTCCTCCGGGCCGCCGTCGAGGACCCGGACCACCAGAACTTCTACGACCTGACCAGCGCGATCTCCGATCGCCCGAGCCTCGACCTCATGCACTGGGCGGGTGACCTGCTGCGGAGCCCCTCGACCTTCCAGGCCCGCGGTGCGTCGTACGTGCTGCACGGCATGCTCGTCGGCGGTGGCCTCAGCGCGCGAGACTGGATGGAGCTCGTCGCGCACCTCGATCGCGCCTGGGAGGAGCTCGGAGGCGACCCCACGCGGGCGACCATGCTGGCCGAGGTGGCCGGCGCGCTGCCGCCGGACGTCCAGGCCCGGCTCCGCGGCGTCGAGCCCGCCCCGCCCCGGCCGTCCGTGACCTGGTCCCTGAGCCGGCACAACGTCCACTACGCCTTCGCCGTCTCGATCGCCCGCGCCGCGTGCGTCCGGCGAGGTCACGCCGAGGAGCCGCTCCTGGCCCGCCTGCTGTTCGAGTCGTTCTTCGAGCCGCGCGGCGTACGCATGGCGATGGCGTCCCTGGTCCTTGCCCATTCGCCGTTCGCCGGCGACCTGACCCACGTGATCCTCGAGGCGCGGGACGCGTGTCCGGACCTCGGCACCCGCAGCGCCGCACTGCGCGTCGCGGCGCTGTGCCACACAGGAGAGGACGTCGCCGGCGTCGATGCCCTTCTCGAGACCGGTGATCCGGCGGACTTCGCGCACGCCACTACGATCATCGGCCGGAGCGGGCAGTCACTCCCCCCGAGGGCACTGGAGCGAGGGCTGGCCGGCGACGAGACGACCGTGCGTCACACCCTCTACTGCCTCGGCATGGCTGGAGACGCGCGTCTGCCCGGGATCGCGGCGGACCCATCCCGGCCGTCGTCGACACGACGAGCCGCGGACTGGTGGGTGGCACAGGGGTCCCGGATCCTGGCCTGAGCGCGCGGGAGGCGGAGCGGCTGCCTGTCCCCCGTGCAGCAGCCGGCTCCGCCCGGCCCGGTCCGGCCCGCCCCGATTGCCTGATAGGACGCGCGCCGAACAACACGAAACGGTAGAGAAAGTGCAACCGCACGGTCGCGTTGTTGCACGGCGGCGGGTCGCCGCAACAGCGCGTCCGGCCGCGCGGGTCAGGCGCTGAGTCGCGCCACCGCGGCGTCGACGCGCTCGTCGGTGGCGGTGAACGCCACGCGCACGTGACGGGAGCCCGCCCTGCCGTAGAACGAGCCGGGCGCGGCCAGGATGCCGCGGTCGGCGAGCCAGGAGACGGTCTCCCAGCAGTCCTCGTCTCGCGTGGACCACAGGTAGAGCGACCCCTGGGAGTGGTCGATCCGGAAGCCGGCGCCCTCGAGGGCCTCGCGCAGCTTTGCCCGGCGGGCGGCGTAGCGGGCGTGCTGCTCGACCACGTGCTCGTCGTCGTCGAGCGCGGCGATCATCGCCATCTGCTGGGGGCCAGGCATCTGCAGCCCGAGGTTCTTGCGTACGGCGAGCAGCTCACCGACCAGCGCCGGGTCACCGGCGACGAACGCGCAGCGGTAGCCGGCCAGGTTGGAGCGCTTGGACAGCGAGTGCACCGCGAGGATGCCCTCGTGCGAGCCGCCGCAGACGTCGGGGTGCAACACCGAGATCGGCTCGGAGTCCCACGACATCTCGATGTAGCACTCGTCGGAGACCAGGATCGTGCCGCGCTGGCGGCACCAGTCGACGACCTTCTTGAGGTGCTCGACCGGAAGCACCTTGCCGCTCGGGTTCGACGGGGAGTTGATCCACATCAGCGCCGGCACCTCGGGGCCGAACGCGGTCAGCGAGTCCGCGGCGAACGACCGCGCGCCGGCCAGCGTCGTACCGACCTCGTAGGTCGGGTAGGCCAGCGCGGGGTGGGCGATCAGGTCGCCGGCACCGAGGCCGAGGTGACCCGGCATCGAGGCGATCAGCTCCTTGGAGCCGATGACGGGCAACACCGCGTCGAGGCCCAGCCCGGTGACGCCGTGACGGCGGGCGAGCCAGTCGATGCAGGCCTGGCGGGTCTCGACCTTGCCGATCGTCGTCGGGTAGCCGTGCGCGTCAGCGGCCGCCCGCAGCGCGTCCTGGACGACCTGCGGGGTCGGGTCGACGGGCGTGCCGACCGACAGGTCGACGATGCCGTCGGGGTGCGCACGCGCCCGTTCGGCGTACGACGTCAGGTGGTCCCAGGGGAAGTCCGGGAGCCGCGACGAGACGAGCGCGCGGCTCACTCGTCGTGCGACTGGGGCGGCAGTGCCTCGATCAGCGGGTGGTCCTTGTCGATCTCGCCCATCTTGGCGGCGCCGCCGGGCGAACCGATCTCGTCGAAGAAGTGGACGTTGGCGTCGTAGTAGCCCTTCCACTCCTCCGGGGTGTCGTCCTCGTAGAAGATCGCCTCGACCGGGCAGACCGGCTCGCAGGCACCGCAGTCGACGCACTCGTCGGGCTGGATGTAGAGCATCCGCTTGCCCTCGTAGATGCAGTCGACGGGACACTCGTCGACGCAGGCGCGGTCCTTGAGGTCGACACACGGCTGGGCGATGACGTAGGTCACCAGGTCCTCCTGAACATCAAGCTGGAGCTGTCGAGGGCTGTCATGACACAGCCTAGTATCCCCATCGTGCCCCCCACCTCCGAGGCCCACGGTCTGGGCCCCCACGTGGTGGGACAGCGTGTCGTCGTACGCCGCATCCTGCCGGGCGAGACCGGCCCGAGCGGGGGTCCGGCGATGACCGACCTGCTCGGGGTGTGCACCTCGTGGGGCGACGGATGGTGCGTGGTCCAGCCCGAGGTCGGCGACCCGGTGCGGATCGCGCTCGCGGACATCGTGTCCGGCAAGCCGGTACCCCCGCGGCCACCCACGCGGCACCGCATCTCCCCCGTCGACGCCCAGCGGCGGGCACTCGCGCTGTGGCCCGGCCTGCGCACCGAGCCGCTGGGCGACTGGCTGCTGCGGTCCTCGACCACCGAGACCGCCCGGCGCGCCAACTCGGCCCTCGCCTTCCCCGGGACGTCATACGAAGCGAGGTCTCTAGGCCACGATTCGTATGACGTTGCGCGAGTGGTGGAGCACTACGAGGGGCTCGGGAAACGGCCGATCGTCGCGGTCCTGGCCGACTCGGCAGAGGACGCGCTGTTCCGGAGCGCCGGATGGGTGCTGGAGAGCATCGATGCGGACACGTTGTTCCAGATCGCCGGGGTGGCGCAGGTACGGCGGGCGCTGCGGGGTCTCGGGTCTCGACAAGCTCGACCGGCGGTGGCCGACTCCGGCGTCGAGGTCGAGGTCACGGTCCAGGGTGGCCTGGCCACCGCACGGATCGGTGACGTCGCCGGCGGGGTCGCGGCCTACGACCGCGACTGGGTCGGCTTCCGCGGCATCGAGGTCGACCCCGACCGCCAGCGAGAGGGACTCGGGCTCGCGGTGATGGCCGCGCTGGTCGACTGGGGGGCCGAGCAGGGCGCCACCACGGCGTACCTGCAGGTGATCGCCGACAACGTGCCCGCCCTCACGCTCTACGAGCGACTGGGCTTCACCACCCACCACGCGTACCGCTACCTCGCGCCGCGATGACCCAGGAGCCGCTCGGACCGTGAGGTGATCGCCGGCCACGAGCGGCGGATCAGCGCGAGCAGCAAGGTCCCGGCGACGACCATGCCCGCGACGTTGGCGCCCAGCTGGGCCAGCGAGCCGAGGATCTCGCCGCGGTCCCACACCGCCAGCCCGAGCGCGAGGTTGCCGGCAGCAGGCACGGTGGTGACGCTGATGAAGACGCCGACCATCGTCGCCGTCTTCTCGATCGCCAGCGCGAGCGCGCCGGCGGCACCGGCCACGAGCGCGACGATGAACGACCACTGGTCGGGGTGCCAGATGAAGCCCGTGTTGGGCCGCGGCCGCGTGACCAGGTCCGGCGTGATCAGGCCCGCGGCCCGCGCGACCAGGGCCAGCGCCGTCACCACGACGACTGCGAACAGGAACGACAGCGCGAGCAGCCGCAGGCTCCTGCCCACGAGCCCCCACCTGCCCAGCACGATGCCGGCCGAGGCGGCGGCGATGGCGCTGAACTCGGGCCCGACCACCATCGCACCGACCACCAGCACCGCGGAGTCGGTGACGACGGCGATCGCGGCGAGCACCACGGCCAGGACCAGGAAGATCAGGAACGACACGGTGGCCACGGCACCGGACTCCGCCTGGGCCTCGACCGACTCCCAGATCACCGCGTCGTCGGGGTGCCCCGGGGCGGCGACCTCGAGCCGGGAGGCGGCCGCGAACGGCGTGCCGGTCGGCGTGAGGATCACGATGCCGCCGCGCTCCGCCAGTCCCAGGTCCCTGAGCCGGTCCAGCACCTCGCCGGCCTGCTCCCGGGCCACGTCGCACTCGAGGAGGTCGCCGTCGGGCTGCACCACTGCCCCGGCCTGCACTGTGACGTTGGTGATGCAGTCGTGCTCCATCAGCAGGTCGCGGACCGCGTCGCTGAGGTCGTCGGGCACGGTCAGGCGGAGGTGGACGAGCACGGGCGACAGCGTAGGGGTCTCGAGACGGTCTCTGCGCGACCTCCTCGACCGACGGAATTGAATTGTCGTGTCGGCGCTGCCGCCCTACGATTTGGGCGGCTCACGTGAGGACTGACAAACCTCGTGAAGCGTGGCCCGCGCGTACGGCGTTATCGACGAGAGGCCGACCCCCGGAAAATCGGGAACTGCAGTCGGCGAAGGTGTGGTGGCACCGCGACTTTGCCCCCGCCCACACCTCCAGGGCTCACGTGCCTACTGGAGGTGAAGATGAGTACGACCGATGGTTTCGAGACGCTCGCTAGCGCGAGCTCCTCAACCAGCGAAACCCACCGCACACTTTGTGGGGAGCTGCCCCACGCCACACCCGGCTCGACGGTCCGGTTGCAGGGCTGGGTCCACCGGCGCCGCGGGCTCGCGGCGCTGACGTTCCTGGTCGTCCGCGACCGAAGCGGTCTCGCACAGGTGGTGGTCAAGCCGGGTCCCGAGGGGATGCCGGACGTTCCGCCCGAGGAGACGACCGTCGAGGTGATCGGGGTGGCGACCGCCAACCCGCAGGCCCCCGGCGGGATCGAGGTCACCGAGCCGGTGGTCAGGGCGCTGACCGAGCCCGCCGCGACACCGCCGGTGGAGCTGTGGCGGCCGTCGATGAACATCGGACTCCCGACCCTCCTCGACCACGCCTCGGTCACCTGGCGGCACCCGGCTCAGCGCGCCAAGTGGGAGCTCGCCGCGGCCTCGCTGCGCGGCTTCCGCAGCACCCTCGACGCGTCCGGCTTCACCGAGATCCAGACCCCGAAGTTCGTCGCGTCGGCGACCGAGTCCGGGGCCAACGTCTTCGAGGTCGACTACTTCGGCCGGCCGGCGTACCTCGCCCAGAGCCCACAGTTCTACAAGCAGCAGATGGTGGGCGTCTTCGAGCGCGTCTACGAGGTCGGGCCGGTCTTCCGTGCCGAGCCGCACGACACCGTGCGCCACCTCGCGGAGTACGTCTCCCTGGACGCCGAGCTCGGCTTCATCGAGGACCACCGCGACGTGCTGCGCGTCCTGCGCGACGTGCTCGCCGGGATGGTCGCGGCCGTGCACGAGCACGCCGCGAGCGCGGTGGAGC
>DASTUX010000070.1:0-4884 GCA_035759395.1 Nocardioides sp. | reverse complement strand
ACCAGGGGGACGGAGTCCATGTGCGCGTCGGCCAGCGGCGTGACGAGGTTGGTCGCGCCCGGGCCGGACGTGGCCATGCAGACCCCGACCTTGCCCGTGGCGGCGGCGTACCCCTGGGCCGCGTGGCCCGCGCCCTGCTCGTGCCGGACCAGGATGTGCCGGATCGAGGAGTCCATGAGGGGGTCGTACGCCGGGAGGATCGCGCCGCCCGGGATGCCGAAGATGTTCTCCGCCCCCGCCGCCTCCAGCGACTTGATCAGGCTCTGCGCGCCGGTGATCTGCTCGCTCATCCCCTTGCTTCCTTCTCTGGCTGGTGCTGCCTGCGGGTCCGACAGGTGGGTCGGACCCATAAAAAAGCCCCCCGGCCCGTGGGCAACGAGGGGTGACGCGCTGGCTGGTTCGGGTGAACTCAGCTCACGCGTCGCGTGCGTACAAGAATCTCGTGAAGCATGCGATCACCGTAGCCGCCCGCTCTCGTGCCCGTCACCCGAGTCTGTCAGCCGTCCCAACATCTGGGATCTACGTCCCGGGTTTCGAGATGGGGTTTCGAGACGGTTGCTGCGCAACCTCCTCAACCAACGAGCAATGCACTCGCGGCTCTCGCTCCTCAACCTCCGGACGAGTCGCGGCCCTCGCAGGTGCAGATGCACGCCTTGTTGCCGTCGGCGTCGGCGAGCACCCAGAAGCTCGGGGCCTCCGCGTCGGAGACCAGCGTGCCACCGGCCGCCAGCGCGGCGTCGATGCGGGACCTCGCCTGCTCGGGGGCGACGTGGATGTCGAGGTGGAACCGCTGGCGTGGCACTTCGTGCGGCTCGGTCGCCTGGAACCACAGGCTCGGCAGCCGGCCGTCGGCGTCGACGACCTCGTCGGGGGCGTCCGTGTCGGTGAACCCGAGGATCGCCCGCCAGAACGGCTTGATCGCGTCGTGGTCGGCCGTGTCGAGCGCGAGCTCGACGACCGACAGGTCGGACGGGTCGGCCTCGATCCCCTCGGCGGCCGCCAGCTCGCTGATCCGGCGGGCCAGGCGCAGGTCGCGGTCCGTGATGCCGCGGACGTCGTGGCTGGTCAGCTTCACGTCGAGATGGGGGTAGCGCAGGTCGAGGTCGGGGTGGTGGTTCATCTCCTCGGCCGCCTCCCCGATCGCGGTCGCGAGCCGGAGACCGGTCACGAAGTCGCCGGTGCGGAACCGCGTGTGGATGGCACGGAGGAACACCCGCCAGTCGTCGATGCCCGCGGCATGCACAGCGGTGTGGTCGAGCACGGTCTTGTCGTCGGTCACGGGAGGACCTCCTGTCCGATGGGTCCGGGATTGGTGGCGATCTCCCAGCGGAAGCCGTCGGGGTCGCCGAAGTAGCCGGTGTAGCCGCCCCACTCGCGCTGGGCGGCCGCGTGGACCGGATCCGCGCCGGCGGCCCGGGCGGTCGCCAGGATCGCGTCGACCTCGGCGTCGGTGCGCACGTTGTGGGAGAGGGTGAGGGGCGCGACGCCCGGCCCGCGGTTGATCGGGCCGACCTCGGCCTCGAACTCCGCCTCGGCCCACAGCGACAGCACGAGGTGCTCCCCCGCCTTGATCATCAGCACCTCGCCGGGGACGTCGAGGGCGGCGGTCCAGCCGAGGCCGTCGAGGTAGAACGCACGGCTCCGGTCGAGGTCGGCGACCGCCAGGGTCACGAAGCTGATCCGTTGGTCCATGTCGCCCACCCTGCCACGCGGGGCCGACACTGCCGAGGGGTCAGCGCCGCTCGCGCGCCTCGGCGGTGAGGGCGCTGAGCGCGGTCCGCTGCCGCCCCTCGTCGTCGAAGTTCTCGGGGTCGAGCCAGCGCGCCTGGGCCTCTCCGACCGTCGGCCACTCCCCGTCGACGATCGAGAACCAGTCGGTGTCGCGGTTGCGGCCCTTGATGACCAGGTGCTGCCGGAACCGCCCCTCGTGCTCGAATCCCAGCCGGGCGGCGGCGACCCGCGACGGCTCGTTGAGGCTGTCGCACTTCCACTCGAGGCGCCGGTAGCCCAGGTCCTCGAACGCGTGCCGCGCCATCAGGTGGATCGCCTCGGTCGCGGCGCGGGTCCGCTGCAGGCGACGGCCGAAGATGATCGACCCGACCTCGATCGAGCCGTGCCCGGGGTCGATGCGGAGGTACGACGCCATCCCGGCCGCCCGTCCGTCGTCCTCCGCCCCGGTCGGGACGATCGCGAACGTGACCGAGTCGGCCGCGGAGGCGAGCGCTGCGACGTCGCGCGCCATGGCCGCGACGTCCGTCGGAGCCTCGACCGGCCGGTAGGTCCACAACGGGGCGTCCTCGGGGCCGCAGAGTGCCTCGAAGAGCGGCTCAGCGTGTGCGGCGGCGATCGGCTCGAGCCGCACGTAACGGCCCTCCAACACCTCCGGTGCCGGTGACTTCCGGCGCGACCAGCCGGGGACCTCCGTCATGCCAGGGTGTCGAGCGTCTCGCGGACGGCCTGCAGTCCGCGGCGCACCTCCGCGAAGGAGGTCGAGAGCGGCGAGAGCCCGATCCGCAGGCCGTGCGCGTCCCGGTAGTCGGGGATCACGTCGCGCTCCCACAGCAGCTCGGTCGCCCGGCGCATCAGCGGATGGTTGAACGTGACGTGGCTGCCGCGCAGCGCCGGGTCCTTCGGCGATGCGAGTACGACGCCCACGGGCGCGAGCAGCTCGTCGGCGACCGCGACGGCGTACTCCGTCAGGGCCACGGACTTCTCGCGCACGCCCTCGATCCCGGCCTCGTCGATCAGGGCCAGCATGTCCTGGAGCGCGAGCATCCCGACGATCGGCGGGGTCCCGCTCAGGAACCGCCGGATGCCGGTGGCGGGCGCGTAGGTCGGCCCCATCAGGAACGGGTCGTCGGCCCCGATCCAGCCGCGGATCGGCTGGGTCAGCTCGTCGTGCAGCCGCTCGGCGACGTAGACGAACGCCGGCGAGCCGGGGCCTCCGTTGAGGTACTTGTAGGTGCAGCCGACGGCGATGTCGACGTCGCACTCGTCCAGCGCCATCGGGACCGACCCGGCCGAGTGGCACAGGTCCCACAGCACGAGCGCGCCCGCGTCGTGGGCGATCCGGGTCAGGGTCGCCATGTCGGCGAGCCAGGCCGACCGGTAGGCCACGTGGCTGATCACGACCAGGGCCGTGTCCGGCCCCACCGCCTCGGAGAGCTGGTCGGCGGTGACCCCGGCGGTGAGGTCGACGTCGATCCAGCGCACGGCCAGGCCGCACTCGGCGGCGACTCCCTCGGCGACGTAGCGGTCGGTCGGGAAGTTGTCGCGGTCGATCACGATCTCGGTGCGCCCCGGGCGGGCGGCCACGGCGGCCCGCATCATCTTGTAGAGCAGCACCGTGGTCGAGTCGCCGATCACGGTCTGCCCGGGCGCGGCACCCAGGGCGACCCGGCCGAGCTCGTCGCCGATCGTGCGGGGCAGGTCGAACCAGCTCTCGTCCCAGCCCCGGATCAGGCGCCCGCCCCACTCGCCGTCGACGAAGTCGGCGAGCCGCGCGCCGGTGACGCGCAGCGGGCGGCCGAGCGAGTTGCCGTCGAAGTAGACGAGGTCGGTGTCGCTGCCGACGAAGCGGCCGCGGAACCGCCCGAGCGGGTCGAGGGCGTCGAGATCTTCGGGAGCCTTGGTCACGCGGACATGTCTACCGCAGCCACTCCGCTCAGCTCGTGACGGCTCCGTGCGCGGCGGACTGGACGACCTTGGCGTACTTGCCGAGTACCCCGCGCGTGTACTTCGGCGGCTTGGGCTCCCAGCCCTCCTTGCGGGCCTCCCACTCCTCGGGCGAGCCGTCGGCCTCCACGTCCAGCAGGCGGTTGGCGACGTCGAGGGTGATGGTGTCGCCATCACGCACGAACGCGATGGGTCCTCCGTCGGCAGCCTCGGGGGCGACGTGGCCGACGCACAGTCCCGTCGTACCTCCCGAGAAGCGGCCGTCGGTCAGCAGCAGCACGTCCTTGCCGAGGCCGGCGCCCTTGATGGCGCCGGTGATCGCGAGCATCTCGCGCATGCCGGGGCCGCCCTTGGGGCCCTCGTAGCGGATCACCACGACGTCGCCGGCGCCGATCCCGCCCGCGGTCAGCGCGTCCATCGCGGCCCGCTCGCCGTCGAAGACGCGCGCGGTGCCGGTGAAGACCGACTCGTCGAAGCCGGCCGTCTTCACGACCGCACCCTCGGGGGCCAGCGAGCCCTTGAGGATGGTCAGCCCGCCGGTCTTGTGGATCGGGCGGTCGAGCTTGCGGATCACGTCGTCGTCGACGCCCGGAGGGGCGATCTCGGCGAGGTTCTCGGCCATCGTCCTCCCGGTGACCGTCAGGCAGTCGCCGTGCATCAGGCCGGCGTCGAGCAGCGCCTTCATCACCATGGGGATGCCGCCGACCTTGTCGACGTCGTTCATGACGTACTTGCCGAACGGCTTCAGGTCGCCGAGGTGCGGGACCTTGTCCCCGATCCGGTTGAAGTCGTCGAGGGTCAGGTCGACCTCGGCCTCGCGGGCGATGGCGAGCAGGTGGAGCACGGCGTTGGTCGAGCCGCCGAGCGCCATCACGACCGTGATGGCGTTCTCGAACGCCTCGAGGGTCATGATCTGGCGGGCGGTGATGCCCTTGCGGAGCATCCCGACGACAGCCTCGCCGGACCGGTGCGCGAACCCGTCGCGGCGACGGTCGACCGCCGGCGGTGCGGCCGAGCCCGGCAGGGACATCCCGAGGGCCTCGCCGACGGCGGCCATGGTGTTGGCGGTGTACATGCCGCCGCAGGCGCCCTCGCCGGGGCAGATCGCCCGCTCGATGCGGTCGACCTCCTCGCGGCTGATCTTGCCGGCCAGGCAGGCGCCGACAGCCTCGAAGGCGTCGATGATCGTCACGTCCTGGCCGTCGACCT
>DASTUX010000069.1:0-9232 GCA_035759395.1 Nocardioides sp. | reverse complement strand
CTCCTTCTCCACCAGGAAGGTCGTCATGTTCTTGTAGACCGAGTCGGCGCCCTCGTCGGTCTTGACCAGGGTGGCCACCAGGGTGGAGGTACCACCGTTGGTCAGCCACATCTTCTGGCCGGTGATCTCGTAGCCCTCGTCCGTCTTCGTCGCCTTGGTCTTGATCGCCGAGACGTCCGAGCCGAGGCCAGGCTCCGACATCGAGAAGGCCCCGCGGACCTCGCCGGTCGCCATCCGGGGCAGGTACTTCTTCTTCTGCTCCTCGGTGCCGTGCTGCATCAGCATGTAGGCCACGATGAAGTGCGTGTTGATGACGCCGGAGACGCTCATCCAGCCGCGTGCGATCTCCTCCACGCAGAGCGCGTAGGTCAGCAGCGACTCGCCGAGGCCGTCGTACTCCTCGGGGATCATCAGGCCGAAGATGCCCAGCTCCTTGAGCCCCTCGACGATCTCGGTCGGGTACTCGTCGGCGTGCTCGAGCTCGGTGGCGACGGGGAGGATCTTCTCCTCCACGAAGGTGCGGACCGCCTTCAGGATCTCGGTCTGGTCGTCGGTCAGTCCGTCGGTCTCACAGAGTCGACCCATGGTCTGGCTCCTTCGTCGTGTCGTCAGCTGGTCGACCGTAGGTTACCGGCCGGTACGCCGTCGGCCTATGTCGTGCGCCACGCTGGACGGCTCCGTCAGCCGATCACGGCGTCCGCGACGATCATCGGGTGGTCGCTGGCCCTGCTGACGAGGCCGTCGTCGTGGCGGGCGTAGTTCGAGAACGCGATGCTCAGCGAACCGAAGATCCAGTCGATGCCCATCTGGTCGGGCCGGCGGCATCCACCGTCCCCGGAGCTCCCGCCGTTGGCGGCCTGGACGCTGGCCTGGGCGGTGATCCGGCAGAACGCCTCTTCACGCTCGTTGAAGTCACCGGTCAGGATCACGGGCAGCCCGGTCTCGTTGCGCAACCGGTTGACCAGGTTGATCTCCATGCCCGCGGCCATGTCGCGCCAGCGCTCGTTGCCCGGGTGACGCTTCGTGCTGGCCGGATTGTGCACGTTGATGAACCAGACCTCCTGGCCCGACGCCAGGTGCCGCAGCCGGATGTAGGGCATCTTGACCCGGGACCCGGAGAAGTACGGGATCGGGATGCTGTTGCCGCTGACCAGCTCCCACGTGTCGGTGCGCCAGGCGATCGAGTTCCGGATCGAGTTCCGCCCGAGCGCGGGCCCGGGGTACACGCCGTACTCGGCGCCCGTCTGCCGCTTGAAGGAGTTGTACTGCTCGGTCTCGAACTCCTGGAAGCCGACCACGTCGATGCCGTACTGGCGCAGCAGCTGGACCGTGTATCCCATCCGGGTCTCCCCGGACGAGAAGCGCGCACTGGTGCCACCCGCGTCGGAGTGCGAGGCACCGAGGACGTTGAAGCTGCTGACCGTGAACTCGGCCGTCGTCGGGATCTCGACGTCGGGGAGCTCGGGTTCGGGCGTCTCGACCACTCGGGCGAGCGCCTTGCCGGCCCGGACGACCTGCTGCGGCTTCGCCGTCGGCCTGGCCGTCGGGAGCGGGTCAGGGGTCTGTGTCGGGTCGCTGACGACGGGTCCCCGGGACTCGTCGGCGAGCGTCGCACGGTAGCTGGCGTCGACGACCTTCCCCGGTGCCCCGACCAGGCCGGTCGCGCCGGCCACGACGAGGAATGTGAACGCGAGAGCGAGAACACCGACCGCCACGGCCTTGGGGCGGGTCCGGCGCAGAGCGCGCCGCCCATCCTTGGTCATGTGGTTGAACCCTTCCGTTGACTGTGCCGGCATCCGGTCCAGGTCGAGTCACGGGACCGGAGCCACCACCCGGCACCTGCCAGGGGCCACCGGAGCAGGGTATCCGATTCGACGCCGCACGGCGGGTCCCCGGCTTCCGGTGTGGGGCGACTCACGGCCGGTAGCGTGGCCCCCGTGAGCACCACGCCCCCTCGCGTCTACGCAGCCCGCCTCGTCGGACTGCCTATCTTCGACCCCCAGGGCGACCAGGTCGGCAAGGTGCGCGACCTCGTCGTGGCACTGCGCTCAGAGGCCCAGCCCCGGGTGCTGGGCATGGTGGCCGAGGTGTTCGGACGCCGCCGGATCTTCGTGCCGATGACCCGGGTGACCAACATCGACAGCGGGCAGGTCTACACGACCGGCCTGCTCAACATGCGACGCTTCGAGCAGCGCTCGACCGAGACCCTGGTCATCGGCCAGATGCTGGACCGGCAGGTGACCGTCCCGAACACCGGCGTGACCGGCACCGTCTTCGACGTCGCCATGGAGCAGGCGCGCAACCGCGACTGGGTGCTGAGCCGGGTGGCCGTGCAGGAGCCCGCCAAGGGCTTCCGGCGCCGGGGCCAGACCCACGTCGTCGAGTGGCGCGACGTCGAGGGGCTGACCGAGCGCCAGGAGGCGCAGGGCGCGACCCACCTGATCGCGGCCCTCAACGAGATGCGCCCCGCCGATGCGGCGAACATGATCCACGACCTGCCGGCCGAGCGGCGTACAGCCGTGGTGGCCGCGCTCGACGACGAGCGGCTCGCCGACGTGCTCGAGGAGCTGCCCGACGAGGACCAGGTCGAGATCCTCGAGCACATGGACTCCGAGCGGGCCGCCAACGTCCTCGAGGAGATGTCGCCCGACGACGCCGCGGACCTGATCAAGGACCTGGACCCCGAGACCGCAGCGACCCTGCTGCGGCTGATGGAGCCCGACGAGGCCGCGGACGTACGCCGACTGATGTCCTACGCCGAGCACACGGCCGGCGCCATGATGACCCCCGAGCCGGTCATCCTCGGCCCCGACGCGACGATCGCGGACGCGCTGGCCCACGTCCGCAACCCGGAGCTGTCCCCCGCGCTGGCCGCCCTCGTCTACATCTGCCGGCAGCCCCTGGAGGCCCCGACCGGCCGGTTCCTCGGCGTCGCGCACATCCAGCGGCTGCTGCGCGAGCCGCCGTCGACCCTGGTCGCGGGCGTCCTCGACGACTCGATGGACCCGCTGCGCCCCAGCGCCACGATCGACCAGGTGGCCGCCCACCTGGCGACGTACAACCTCGTGGCCGCACCGGTCGTCGACGACGACGGCCGGCTGATCGGCGCCGTGACCGTCGACGACCTGCTCGACCACATGCTCCCCGAGAACTGGCGCGACCAGGCGATCCGGACCGGGCGCGCGCACCACGGACAGCACGGGCGGGGGGTGAACCGTGGCTGAGGGACGCACCTCCCGCTCGCGGCTGGACACGCCGAAGGAGGCCCGCCGGCAGCTGGTCCGGCGGCCGACGTACGACGCCGACGCCTTCGGGGCCTTCTCCGAGCAGTTCGCGCGGTTCATGGGGACCGCCCGCTTCCTGCTCTACATGACCCTGTTCGTGCTGATCTGGGTCGGCTGGAACCTGCTCGCGCCGACGGAGCTCAAGTGGGACGAGTACCCGTTCATCTTCCTGACGCTGATCCTCAGCCTCCAGGCGTCGTACGCCGCCCCGCTCATCCTGCTGGCGCAGAACCGGCAGGAGACCCGCGACAAGGTGATCGCCGAGCAGGACCGGCAGGCCAATGCCAGGGCCCACGCGGACATGGAGTTCCTGGCCCGCGAGGTCGCGTCGCTGCGGATGGCGGTGGGCGAGGTCGCGACCCGCGACTTCCTCCGCTCGGAGCTGCGCTCGCTCCTCGGCGACCTCGACGAGCGCGCCCGCGCGGGCGACGAGGACGAGTCCGTCCTCTCCTGAGCGGGGCGTGAGCCGAGGATCACGCCGCCCACGGGATGGGGGCGCGGCCCCACCAACTACGCTTGGTGATCATGAGCACCCCCACTCTCGAGCAGGTCAACGCAGCTCTCGCGACCGTGAACGACCCCGAGATCAAGCGCCCGATCACCGACCTCGGCATGGTCGACTCCGTCGAGATCGAGGACGGCCTCGTCCGCATCACCGTGCTCCTCACCGTGGCTGGGTGCCCGCTCAAGGACACGATCACCCGCGACGTCACCGGAGCGGTCCAGGGCGTCGACGGCGTCACCGGCGTGGACCTGACCCTGGGCGTGATGAGCGCGGAGCAGCGCGCCGGCCTCAAGGAGGTCCTGCAGGGCGGCCAGGCCCAGCGCGAGATCCCCTTCGCCCAGCCGGGCTCCCTCACCAAGGTCTTCGCGATCGCCAGCGGCAAGGGCGGGGTCGGCAAGTCCTCGGTCACCGTCAACCTCGCGCTCGGGATGGCCAAGCTGGGCCTGAAGGTCGGCATCGTCGACGCGGACATCTACGGCCACTCGGTGCCGGCGATGCTCGGCGTCGCCGACTCGCGGCCCACCCAGGTCGACGACCTGATCATGCCCGTGCCGACGTCCTCCGGGGTCTCGGTCATCTCGATCGGCATGCTCAAGCCGCGTCGCGACCAGGTCGTCGCCTGGCGCGGTCCGATGCTGGACCGGGCCCTGGTGCAGATGCTCGCCGACGTCTACTGGGGCGACCTCGACGTCCTGCTGCTCGACCTCCCGCCGGGCACCGGCGACGTCGCGATCTCGCTGGGCCAGCACCTGCCCGGCGCCGAGGTCGTCGTGGTGACCACCCCGCAGGAGGCGGCCGCCGAGGTCGCCGAACGGGCCGGCACGATGGCGTCGATGATGCACCAGCGCGTCGTCGGGGTCGTCGAGAACATGAGCTACCTCGCCTGCCCGCACTGCGGGCCGGAGCACAAGCTGGAGATCTTCGGCAGCGGCGGCGGCGACCGGGTCGCGGCGACGCTGTCGACGCGCTTCGGGTACGACGTACCCGTGCTCGGCCGGATCCCGCTCGACCTCTCGCTGCGCGAGGGCGGGGACGTCGGCAAGCCGATCGTCGACGCGGACCCCACCTCCCCCGGAGCCGTCGAGCTGACCTCGATCGCGGGCCTGTTGTCCGGGCGCGGCCGGGGACTCGCCGGCATGCAGCTCGGACTGACGCCGTCCAGTAAGTTCTGACCCGTGTTCGGGGTCGGGCTCACCGAGATGGCGGTCATCGCCTTCGTGGCGGTGCTGGTCTTCGGTCCCGACAAGCTGCCCGACCTCGCCCGGCAGGCCGGGCAGATGATGCGCAAGGCCCGCGCGTTCGCCAACTCCGCGCGTGACGAGCTGCGCTCCGAGCTCGGGCCGGACTACGCGGACCTCGAGCTGCGTGACCTCGACCCGCGCACGATCGTGCGCAAGCACATCGTCGAGGCGATGGAGGAGGCCGACCGCGAGGCGGCCAGCCCCAGGCGCAGCGGGCTCAGGCCGCTCGGCGAGGGCGAAGTGCCGCCGTACGACGCCGATGCCACCTGATCAGGGCTGATCAGGGCTGATCACCCGCTGCTCTGCACCGCGGCGAGCGCCGTGAAGGCGACGAGCACGACGCCACCCGGCAGCTGAGCCTCGACGAAGTCCGCCCCTACCCGGCGCAGCCGCGCCTCGTGGCGGCTGCCGTCGACCAGGTGCAGCACGCACCGCTCCCCCGCGTCGGCGACCCGGCGCAGCGCGGAGCCGAGACCCAGCTTCGCCACCGGCGACCAGGCCACCTCGGGCAGCGAACGGTCCGACGGGTCGTGCACCAGGGTGATCGCCTCGGTGCGGACCACCCAGTCCCGGCCGGTGCCCCGCACCAGGCACCACCCGGTCGCGACCCGCTCGAGCACGCCCCGGACCGCACCCGCGCCGTGGAGGTCCAGCACCACGTCGTTGCCCACCGAGGCCATCAGGCGGCTGGTCAGCGTCACGTGGTGGTACTCCGCACGGCTCCGGTCGGCCAGCTCGAGGACCCGTTCGCCCTCGTACAACGCCTCGGCCTGCTGCTCGAGGTCCTCGAAGAGGTCGAAGAGGTCGTCCTCCCAGCTCATGGGGCGACCCTGCCACGGGCGGCCGCTACCTGCCACCACCTGTGGAGGACCTCTTGACTCCGCAGGTAAAAGTTCTTTGACTGAAGCAAACAGAAGCAAACGCAAGGATCTCGGGATGAACGACGACGGGCGGGCCACCCTTCCTCGCTGTGCCGCGGTGTGGCTGACCACCACCGCGGGCGCCCTCGCCCTCGGTGCCTGGCTGCTCCCCGACCTCGGGGACGCCCACCGCGCACTCACCGGATCCGGCCTCCCCGGGCCCTCGTTCGACCGGCTGCTGCTCTGGCTCTTCGCCGCCGCGGCGCTCGCCGCCGCGGGCTGGCTCTGGACGGTGACCACCGTGGTGACGCTGGAGGCGGCGCTCGGCCGGTCCCCGGACCCGGCCGGGGGTCGCGGCATCCCGGTGGGGCTGAGGCGCCTCGTGCTGACCGCCTGCGGGGTGGCGGTCATCGGCGGGCTCTCCGCCCCCGCCCTCGCGACCCCCGGCAAGCTCCACCAGGACGAGGCGAGCACAGCCGCCCGGACGCGAGTGCACGGCCTCCCGTTGCCAGCGACCGCGGCCCCCGACCGGGTCGTCGTGGTCCGCCCCGGCGACACCCTCTGGGGCCTCGCCAGGCGACAGCTGCCCCGGGCCGCGGACGACGCGGCCGTGGCCGCTCGCTGCCGGCTGATCTACGAGCTCAACCGCGACCTCATCGGGGACGACCCCGACCTCATCCACCCTGCCCTTCGGCTCCGGCTCCCCGGCAGCTGAGGCGCGCCCACCCCAGAGGAGTGACCATGTCACCGTCCCAGCAGAAGGTCGTCCCGCTCCGGGCGGCCGTCCCGGTCGGCAGCGTCCAGGGGACGCTCGCGCTGGACCTCGAGCCCCGGCGAGACCCGCCCCCGGTCCAGCACCTGGCCTCGTGCCCCGCCGGCGACGTGATCCCCATCGACCTGCGCCTGCGCCGCCAGGTCGAGCTGTGGACGCGTCGCTACGCCCAGGCCGCCGTCGAGATCGTCGGCGGCGACCGGCCCGTCAGCCAGTTGCTGCGCTGGTCCACACGCGAGGTGTACGACGACCTCGCCCGGCGCGCACAGCTCGTCGCCCGCGCCGGCGGTCACCGTCCCGGCCAGGCCCGGGTGCAGCCCGTGAGCCCCGTCGTACGCGGCGTGCGGACCTGCTTCCTCTCCCGCGCCGCGGTCGAGGTCAGCGTCCACGTGCGCTACGGCCAGCGATCCCGGGCCATCGCCGCCCGGTTCGAGCTCGTCTCCGACCGGTGGCAGTGCACCGCCCTCGAGTTTGCCTGAGTCGGCGTTACTGCCCCGCAGAAACGACTCGAGTCGGCGCTACTGCCACGACGTGCGTTGCAGTAGCGCCGACTCAAGGGTCGTGCGTGGAGCAGTAGCGCCGACTCGTCAGCCGTTGACGCGCGTGGTGAGCCCGGTGGGGCCACCCGGAGCGCCGTGGCACTTCTTGTACTTCTTGCCCGAGCCGCAGGGGCAGTCGGCGTTGCGGCCCACGGTGGAGAACGGGTCGTCGCTGACCGAGGCAGGCGCTCCGGTCACCGCGACCTCGCCGTCCTCGCTCGGTGCCGAGTAGGACAGCTTCTGGGGCTGCTTGGGCAGGTCGAGGCCCTTGGCCCGGATCTGCGGCGCCTCGTGGCGCTCCTGCTCGGCCGCGGCCTCGGCCTCGGCGGCCTCGTGGTCGTGGTCGTGGTCGACCTGCACCTCGAGATTGAACAGGAAGCCGACCGCCTCCTCCTTGATGTGGTCCATCATGGCGGCGAACATGTCGAAGCCCTCGCGCTGGTACTCGACCAGGGGGTCGCGCTGCGAGTAGGCCCGCAGGTAGATGCCCTCGCGCAGGTAGTCCATCTCGTAGAGGTGCTCGCGCCACTTGCGGTCGAGCACGGAGAGCACCACGCGGCGCTCGAGCTCGCGCATGACCTCGTCGCCGACCTCGCGCTCACGGCTGTCGTACGCCGCGTGCGCGTCCTGCTTGAGCCGCTCGATGAGCTCGTCGCGGTCGATGTTCGCGCGTCCGCCGGCTTCCTTCTCCAGCACAGCCGGGTCCAGGGAGACCGGGAAGATCTGGCGCAGCGCGGTCCACAGCGCCGGCAGGTCCCACTCCTCCGCGAACTCGCGGGTGGCCCCCTCGACGTAGCCGGTGACGACGTCGTCGATGAAGGTGCGGATCTGCGCCTCGAGATCGGCGCCCTCGAGCACCTTGCGGCGCTCGCCGTAGATGACCTCGCGCTGGCGGTTCATCACGTCGTCGTACTTGAGGACGTTCTTGCGGGACACGAAGTACTGCGACTCGACCTGTCCCTGGGCGTTCGCGATCGCGCCGGTCACGCGCTTGTTCTCGATCGGGACGTCGTCCGGGATCTTGAGGACCTGGAGCACCCGGTCCACCCACTCGGACTTGAACAGGCGCATCAGCTCGTCCTCGAGCGACAGGTAGAACCGGGACTCGCCCGGGTCGCCCTGACGGCCGGAGCGACCGCGCAGCTGGTTGTCGATGCGGCGCGACTCGTGGCGCTCGGTGCCGACGACGTAGAGGCCGCCGAGCTCGCGCACCTCGTCGTGCTCGCTGGCGACCTGGGCGCGGACGCGGTCGAGGGCGGCCGGCCACTCGTGCTCGTACTCCTCGGAGTGCTCGACGGGGTCGAGACCCTTCTTGCGGAGCTCGGCGTCGGCGAGGAACTCGATCGAGCCACCGAGCATGATGTCGGTGCCTCGACCGGCCATGTTGGTCGCGACCGTGACGGCGCCCTTGTGACCGGCCATCGCGACGATCTTGGCCTCGTCTGCGTGGACCTTCGCGTTCAGCACCGTGTGCGGGATGCCGCGGGCGCGGAGCTTGTTGGACAGGTGCTCGGACTTCTCCACGGAGACCGTGCCGACCAGGACCGGCTGGCCCTTCTCGTGGCGCTCGGCGATGTCCTGCGTGACGGCGTCGTACTTGGCTTCCTCGGTCCGGTAGACGAGGTCGGCCTGGTCGATGCGCTGCATCGGCTTGTTCGTGGGGATCGGCACCACGCCGAGCTTGTAGATCTTGTCGAACTCGGACGCCTCGGTCATGGCCGTTCCGGTCATGCCGGAGAGCTTCTCGTAGAGGCGGAAGTAGTTCTGCAGGGTGACGGTGGCGAGGGTCTGGTACTCCTCGCGGACGGTCACGCCCTCCTTGGCCTCGATCGCCTGGTGCAGGCCGTCGTTGTAGCGACGACCCGAGAGCATGCGGCCGGTGTGCTCGTCGACGATGAGCACCTCGCCGTCCATGACGACGTACTCCTTGTCGTTGCGGAACAGCTCCTTGGCCTTGATCGAGTTGTTCAGGAACGAGATCAGCGGGGTGTTGGCCGACTCGTAGAGGTTCTCGATGCCGAGGTGGTCCTC
>DASTUX010000068.1:0-23588 GCA_035759395.1 Nocardioides sp. | reverse complement strand
CGGGAACGGCTTGGCCATCTTGATGGTGATGTCCTGGCCGTCGACCGAGACACCGTCCCACGCCTTGCCCTTGTCGGTGTACGGGCCCTTGTACTCGCCCGCACCGAACAGGTACGTCTGCGAGTACTCGGTACCCGGACCTGCCGGGAAGGTGTCGGAGTCCATGGAGCGCTGGATGCCCCAGGCGATCTCCTCGGGCGTGATCGGCGAGCCGTCCTCCCACTTCGCGTCGTCACGAATCGTGAACGTCCACTCGGTGTAGTCCTCGTTGGCCGTACCCAGGTCGGTCGCGAGGTCCGGAACCAGCGTCATCTCGCCGGTCTTCGCGTCACGCGCGTACTGGGTCAGCGAACGCGAGGTCAGCGCCTGCTGGATCGAGTTACCCGTGACGGACCAGCCGTCGGTCGGGTCCATCGAGTCCGGGCCGGGGTCACCGGGCAGGAAGACCGTGATCGTCCCACCCGACTGGGCCCCCTCGATCTCGGCGGCAGGGGCCGCACGCTCGGCGTCCTTGCCCACCTCGGGCGCCTGGGAATAGGTGCTCCGCGCACCGGGATCCGTGCTGCCACCCGCGCCGCCACATGCGGCGAGGGCGAACAACGCGGCACCGGCGATCATCGCCAGTGGGTTGCTCCTGATCATGGTCAAGCCCCTTCTCGTCTCTGGACCGAAGTCGGCGAGTGGGGTCCGGGCGCGTCCCGGCTGATGCTCGGGACTCTCCGTGCGACCGGCCCACCTCGCCGTCGTGCCGCTCCCCGAGGAACGGAGAGACCAGCGTGGAGGGACCGGCTGGGATCCCACTGGGGCGTCACTGGGGTCCCGCTGGGGCCGGGCTCAGGCGAGGCGCTGCCGGCTGCGGTAGGCGCGGGCCTTCATCAGGTCGCCGCAGGGGTCCGAGCTGCACCACCGGGCCGACCGGTTCTTCGACGCGTCGTAGTAGCACCACCGGCAGTCGGACCGGTCACACAGGCGCAGCCGTGACAGCCGACCGTCGGTCGCCGCGGCGTGCAGGGCGGACAGTACGGCGACCGCGATCGCGTGCTCGGCGCCCTGGCGCTTCGCCGACACCGTCGAGGTGGTCGCGTCACCCGTGCCCTCGAAGCGGAGCTCCATCGGGTAGCGCCCGGCGATCGCCGACACGCGCTCCCCGGCGCTCACGTCCCCGGCCACCAGGGAGCGGAGCGCGTCACGCAGGACGGCCAGCCGCTTCCACCCCACCGTGTCGAGACCCTCGACGTCGAACTCCGGCAGGTGGCGGGCGAACCAGTCCGCGCGCCCGTGCGGCTCCTGGATGACGTCGGTCTCGTAGTAGTTGTTCGCCGTGTTGAGGAACATCCGCAGGTGCTCGAGGTCGCGCGGAGCGTGCCGGGGGTCCGTGGGGGGCCGGCCAAACGTGTCCGAATCGTGACTCCGAGGCATGTCCCGAGCGTAGTCGTTACTGGCTATCTTGTTTAGCACGTAACGCAAAGTTTTCAGGAGGCGGCATGATTTCGGTCCGCGTCGGGATCCTCGGCACCGCGGTGGCAGTGGTCGACGGTGCTGAGCACGAGCTGGGTGCCGCACGGCACCGGGCGCTGCTGACCGTCCTCGCCCTCCACGTCGGGCAGCGCGTGACGACCGACTCCATCATCGCCGCGCTCTGGGGCGACAGTCCCCCCGCAGGAGCGGCCGGAACCCTCCAGGGGTACGTCGCCGACCTGCGCCGGGTGCTCGAGCCGAGGCGGGCACCTCGCGAGGCCCCGCGTGTCTTGGTCACCGTTCCCTCCGGCTACGCGCTGCATCTCGAGCCCGACGCGCTGGACCTCACCCGGTTCGAGACCGCCCTGCACGTGGCCGCACGGGAGTTGGAGGTCGTCCCCGACCCCTGGCGACCGAGGGTCCTCGCGACCGACCGGCAAGCTGTCGCCCGCGCGGCGGACCGCCTCGAAGCGGCCCTGGACGAGTGGCGCGGAGAACCGCTCAGCGACCTGGGCTCCGACCTCGAGGTCGCGTGCGAGCGGGACCGACTGCACGCGATGCGGCTCGAGGCAGAGGTGCTGCGGCACACGGCCCGGCTCGCCCTCGGTGGGCACACCACCGCTGTCGCCGACCTCGAGCGACTCGCCCGCCGGAACCCGTGGAACGAGCGCGTGTGGAGCCTGTGGGCCGTCGCCCTCGCCGGCTCCGGCAAGCAGGCCGAGGCACTGGCGTGCCTGCGGCGGTTGCGGAGCTCCCTGTCGGAGGAGCTCGGCCTGGACCCCGCTCCGCAGGTGCGGGAGCTGGAAACGGCGATCGTCCGGCACGACCTTGCCCCGGCGGACGCCGTACGTGTGCCGTCCGGGTCCGTCCCACCGATGGGCGCCGTGGTGCCCGGCCGCTGGCCCGCACCCGGCCGTCGGGACGCCCTCGCCCGGCTGCTCGAAGCACTCGACCGCGCCGACGAGACGACCCTGAGGGCTCTCGCCCACCTGGTCGCGGCGGACGACGCCGCCCGACCCGGAGTGGTCGACGAGATCGGCAACCCGCTCCGCTCCGCCTAGAGACCCCGAAATGCACGAAGGCCCCGACCGGAGTCGGGGCCTTCGTCTCTGTGCGCGAGGGGGGAGTTGAACCCCCACGTCCTTTCGGACACACGGACCTGAACCGTGCGCGTCTGCCTATTCCGCCACTCGCGCGAGAAGCGGGCACAGGTTATCCCAGCGCGTCTGACATTCCCAAACCGCGCGGAGGCCGTGGGACGCCTGCTGTCCGGACCCCGTTACGATCGGTCGCGACCCGGCGACCGTCGGGCTCGTTGGCTTGTCGTGTTCTCACGACAGTCACCGATGTGGCCGAGGACGGAAGGAGGCGGACCGTGAGTGGACTCTCCAAGCTCGAGCACAAGCTGGAGCAGATGATCTCCGGCGCGTTCGCCCGGGCGTTCCGCTCGGCCGTGCAACCTGTCGAGATCTCCGCTGCCCTGCAGCGCGAGTGCGACAACAACGCCCAGATCCTGTCCCGCGACCGGCGCATGGTCCCCAACGACTTCCACGTCGAGCTGTCCCAGGTCGACCTGGACCGGCTCTCGCCCTACGACACGGCGATGGCCGGCGAGATGGTCTCCCAGCTGAAGGACCACGCCGACCAGCAGGGCTACGCCTTCGCCGGCCCGGTCACGGTCGCCTTCGAGGTCGCCGAGGACCTGACGACGGGACGCTTCCGGATCCGCAGCCGCGCGCAGGCCCGGGTGACCGGCAACGCCAGCCACACGCAGGTGGGTCGTGCACGGGTCCTCGTCGAGGTGAACGGGACGCGGCACCCGCTGCTGCCCCCCGGCCTGGTCATCGGACGCGGCACCGAGGCCGACGTACGCATCGACGACCCCGGCGTCAGCCGGCGCCACATCGAGTTCGTGGTCGCGGGCGAGGACACCATCGAGGTCCGCGACCTCGGGTCCACCAACGGGATGCTCGTCGACGGCCACCGGATCACCCACACGGCCGTGCGCGACGGCACGCGGGTCAAGATCGGGAACACCACGATGACGGTCCGGGTCGTGCAGGAGGACGCCGATGTCTGAGCTCACCCTTTTCCTGATCCGCATCGCCTACCTGGCGATCCTGTGGATCTTCGTGCTCTCCGCGATCTCGGTCATCCGCTCCGACATGTTCGGAGCCCGCGTCCCGGAGGCAGCACGCGGCGCCGCCTCACGCGGCAACCGGCAGAAGACCGCCAAGCCCCCGGCCAAGCGCCGTGGCTCGCCCACCCACGTCCTGGTCACCGAGGGCGCCAACTCCGGTGAGCGCGCCGACCTCGACCGTGCGCCGATCCTGATCGGGCGCGGCACCGACGCTGCCATCCGGCTCGACGACGACTACGTCTCGACCCGGCACGCCCGGATCGCCGCCTCCGGCGACCAGTGGTTCGTGGAGGACCTCGGCTCGACCAACGGCACCTACATCGGCAGCGTGCGCATCACCCAGCCGACCACCATCACCCTCGGCACCCAGGTCCGCATAGGCAAGACGATCCTCGAGCTGAGGAAGTAACCGATGACGGAACCGGACGCAGCAGCCGACACGGGAACCCAGACCGTTCCCCTGCGGCTGCAGTTCGCGGCCATCTCCGACGTCGGCCGCGTCCGCAAGGACAACCAGGACTCCGGGTACGCCGGACCCTGGCTGCTCACCGTCTGCGACGGCGTCGGCGGCGCCGCCCGCGGCGACATCGCCTCCAGCACCGCCGTCCAGCAGCTGCGCAAGCTCGACGAGCGCCCCTCCGAGGACATGCTCGGCCAGGTCGCCGGTGCACTGCACCGCGCCCACGACCGGATCGCCGAGCTCGTCGACGAGGACCCCTCGCTCAACGGCACGAGCACGACGGCGACGGTGGCCCTCTTCGACGGCACCCGGCTCGGCATCGGCCACGTCGGCGACAGCCGTGCCTATCTCTACCGCGGCCGCGAGATCAGCCAGCTCACCACCGACCACACGTTCGTGCAGAGCCTGATCGACGAGGGCCGGATCACCGAGGACGAAGCGCGGGTGCACCCGCACCGCAACCTCATCCTTCGGGCGCTCGACGGCATCCACGAGGCCGAGCCGGACCTCTTCCACGTCGAGCTCCAGCCGGGCGACCGGCTCCTGCTCTGCAGCGACGGCGCCTGCGGCGTGCTCGACGACGCGCGGCTGGCCGACATCCTCTCGACCGGTGGCCCCGACTTCGCCGCCGTCGAGCTGGTCCGCGCGAGCCTCGACGCCGGCAGCTCGGACAACGTCACCTGCCTGGTCGCCGACGTGGTGGACGCCAACGAGCCGCCGACCCCGGGGCTGCACCCGCTGCTGGTGGGCGCGGCCGCCGAGCTCCGTCGCCGCTCGTCGCGGCCCGCGAAGGGCAGTCTCTTCCGGGGCCACCGCTCCGGCGACACCGGTGAGCTCGAGCCCGTCCCGGCCGAGATCCCCGACGACGTCCCGTTCGCGATCTCCAGCGACCCGATCGACCCCGAGGAGGCCCGCTACGCCCCGCGTGCGCCGCGCCGCTTCGTCTGGCTCAAGCGGATCATGGCGCTCGCGATCGTGGTCGGCGTGCTGTGGGTGGGCGCGGCCGCAGCCTGGTCGTGGAGCCAGCAGCAGTACTACGTCGGCGAGGAGGACGGCACCGTGGTGATCTTCCGGGGACTCAACGCCGACCTGCCCGGTGTCTCGCTCTCCACGCCCTACGAGTCGACCAACGTCGAGCTCGACCGCCTCTCCGAGTTCGACGCGGGGAAGGTGCGCGAGGGCATCGACGCCGGGAACCTCGAGGACGCGCACCGCACCGTCGAGAACCTCGCGGCCAAGCAGTCAACCCCCGACACGGCGAACGGCTGAGCGATGGCACAGACAGGGGCACTCATGGGATTCGTGCACCGGCGTCGCCGGGGTGCGGAGCTCTTCCTGCTCGTCCTCGCGCTCGCCGTCGGGATCGGCGCGTACGCCGCAGTCGGCATCGGGGTCGAGGGCACCATCCCGGCCGACCTGTTCGGCTACGGCGGGTGGCTGGCCGTCCTGGTCGTCGGCGCCCACGTGGTCGTGCGGCTCAGTGCGCCGTACGCCGACCCCGTGCTGCTGCCCGTCGTCGCAGCCCTCAACGGCCTGGGCCTGGCGGTCATCCACCGGCTCGACCTCGCGTACGAGGCCGACGGCGTGAAGCACGACTACGCCCAGCAGCAGCTGATCTGGATGACGCTGGGCGTCGCGCTCTTCGTGGGTGCCCTCCTGCTGCTGCGCGACCACCGGGTGCTCCAGCGGTTCACCTACACCAGCGGGCTCGGCGCGATCGTCCTGCTGCTGCTGCCGCTCCTGCCCGGGCTCGGCACCACCATCAACGGCGCCCGGATCTGGATCCACCTCGGCCCGTTCAGCTTCCAGCCCGGCGAAGTTGCGAAGGTCCTGCTGGTCGTCGCGTTCGCCGGCTACCTCGTGCTGCACCGCGACGCGCTCGCCCTCGCCGGACGCCGCGTGCTCTTCGTCGACCTGCCCCGCGGGCGCGACCTCGGCCCGATCCTCGGCATGTGGGTCGTCAGCCTCGCGATCCTCGTCTTCGAGAGCGACCTCGGCTCGAGCCTGCTGTTCTTCGGCCTCTTCCTGGCCGTCCTCTACGTGTCCACCGAGCGACCCGGTTGGCTGGTCCTCGGGGGTGGCCTCTTCCTGGTCGGCGCCCTCGCCGCGTACAAGCTCGTCCCCCACGTCGCGATCCGGGTCGACGTCTGGCTGAACCCGTTCAACTACTACGACGACGCCGACGGGGCTCGCAGCTTCCAGCCGGTCGAGGCGATGTTCGGCATGGGCTGGGGCGGGCTGATCGGCCGCGGCTTCGGTGAGGGCAGCCCCGACCGGATCCCCTACGCCAACTCCGACTTCATCGTGGCGTCCATCGGCGAGGAGCTCGGGCTCACCGCCGTGATCGCCGTGGTGCTGCTCTACGGGCTGATCGTGGAGCGCGCCCTGCGCGCCGCCCTCGTCTGCCGCGACGGCTTCGGCAAGCTGATGGCCACCGGCCTCGCCGCCGTCTTCGCACTCCAGGTCTTCGTCGTCATCGGCGGCGTCACCAGCCTCATCCCGCTCACCGGTCTGACCACGCCGTTCCTGTCGTACGGCGGCTCCTCCCTCGTCGCGAACTGGGTGATCATCGCGTTGCTCCTCCGCATCTCCGACCAGGCCCGACGGCCGATCCCGGACCTGTCGTCCGGTGACGCCCCCGAGCCCGACAACGAGACGACCCAGGTGGTGAAGCTCGGATGAACAAGCCGATCCGCACCATCGCGACGTTCTGCCTGCTGCTGTTCCTCGCGCTCATGCTCAACGCCACGTATCTCCAGTACTACAAGGCCGGAGCGCTCGACGACGACCCCCGCAACCGCCGGGTGATCGAGGCGTCCTTCTCGCGCGAGCGGGGCGCGATATTGGTCGGCCGCGACCCGGTCGCCGAGAGCGTCGAGTCCGACGACCAGTACAAGTTCCAGCGCACCTACGCACAGCCGCTGAAGTACGCGCCGATCACCGGCTGGTTCTCCTACTACAGCCAGACCGGCATCGAGCAGGCCAAGAACGACGTGCTCTCCGGCGACGACTCGCTGCTCTTCGTCACGAAGCTCGTGGACCTCCTGAGCAACAACGCGTCCAAGGGCGGCAGTGTCCAGCTCACGATCGACCCCGCCGCCCAGACGGCGGCGTACGACGGGCTCTCGGCGTTGCCCGGTGACGTCGAGGCCTCGGTGGTCGCCCTCGAGCCGAGCACCGGCAAGATCCTGGCGATGGTGTCGCTGCCCACCTACGACCCCAACAAGCTGGCCTCCCACGACCTCAGCTCGGTCAGTGACGCCTACGAGCAGCTCAGCTCCGCGCCGGGCCAGCCGCTGCTCAACCGGGCGATCCAGACCCGGCTGCCACCCGGCTCGACGTTCAAGGTCGTGACGGCGGCGGCCGCGCTCGAGAGCGGCAACTACGACGCCAGCGCGATGGTGCCCGGCGGCCCGACCTACCAGCTGCCGCTGACCCGCGGTGACAGCGGGCTGATCGACAACGAGGGCCGCGACTGCGGCTCCGGGCGGATCCCGTTCGCGCAGGCGATGCAGAACTCCTGCAACACCACGTTCGCCGCGCTGGCCAACGAGGTCGGAGCGGAGGCGCTGGCCAAGCAGGCCGAGGCGTTCGGGTTCAACAGCCACTACCTCGACGACCTCTCGCCGCAGGCCCAGTCGACGTTCCCCACCGAGATGGACGAGGCCCAGACCGGGCAGGCCGGCATCGGCCAGTACGAGGTCGCTGCGACGCCGCTTCAGATGGCGATGGTCGCCGCCGGGATCGCCAACGGCGGCACCGTGATGAAGCCCTACCTCGTGGACGAGGTCCAGTCGCCCGAGCTCGACGTGCTCGACAAGACCGAGCCGAGCGAGCTCTCCGCCGCAATGTCGTCCTCGAACGCCAGCGAGCTCACCAAGCTGCTCGTCGCCACCGTGGACGACGGCACCGCCTACCCCGCCGCGATCCCCGGCATCCAGGTCGCCGGCAAGACCGGAACCGCGCAGAGCGGCCAGGACGATGTGTCGCCGTACGCCTGGTTCATCTCGTTCGCGCCGGCCGACGACCCGCAGGTCGCGGTCGCGGTGATGATCCAGAAGGCCGACATCCCCCGCGGCGAGATCGCCGGCGGCATGCTCGGCGGACCGATCGCCAAGGCGATCATGGAGGCGGTGATCCGATGACCGGCCCCACCGACGCCGAGTTCGGCTTTGCCGACGACGCCCACCGCTACCGCCTGGTCTCGCGGATCGCGACCGGCGGCATGGGCGAGGTCTGGCGCGCGAGCGACACGGTCCTGGGCCGCGAGGTCGCGGTGAAGCTGCTCAAGACCGAGTACGCCGACGACCCGTCGTTCCGCTCCCGCTTCGAGACCGAGGCCCGGCACGCCGCCTCCCTGCACCACCCCAACGTCGCGGCGGTCTACGACTTCGGAGAGGCCGCCCCCGGGGACGGCTCGGGCGTGCACCGGCCTTACCTCGTCATGGAGCTCGTCGACGGCCAGCCGCTCTCCGCGCTGCTGCGTCCCGGCGAGCCGATGGACGCCGATGCCACCCGCGACCTCCTCGCCCAGGCAGCCGACGCCATCGGTGCCGCCCACGCGGCCGGCATCGTGCACCGCGACGTGAAGCCGGCCAACCTGCTGGTGACCCCGTCGCGGCAGGTGAAGATCACCGACTTCGGCATCGCCCGTGCCGCCGAGGGGCTCAGCCTGACCGAGACCGGGCAGGTGATGGGCACCCCGCAGTACCTCTCGCCCGAGCAGGCCCAGGGCCAGACCGCCACGCCCGCCTCCGACGTCTACTCGCTCGGCGTGGTGGCCTTCGAGTGCCTGGCGGGCCGCCGCCCGTTCGTCGCCGACACGGCGGTGGCCACCGCACTGGCGCACCTGCGCGAACCCGTGCCCGAGCTCCCGGCCGACGTGCCCGCCGACCTGGCGACCGTCGTACGCCGCGCGCTCGCCAAGGCGCCCGAGGAGCGGTTCCCCGACGCCACGGCGTTCGCCGCCGCGCTGCGCGACCCCGCGACCGCGGCCACGCAGGTCGTCGCGGCAGCGGCACCCGCCGCCGGTGCGACCCAGGTCATGACCGGGTTGGTGCCGACACCGACTCCGGCGCCCACGCCGGCCCCGACGCCGAGCGAGCCCCGCCGCAAGCGCAACGTCCCGTGGATGCTCATCCTTGTCGCGGCCCTGATCGCGCTCGTCGTCGTGATCGCGCTGATGGTGGCCAACGGTGACGACACGCCCCAGACGCAGACACCGTCCCCCGACCGCAGCCGCACCCCTTCGGCGCCCCCCTCGACCTCGGCGCCCAGCGAGCCCACCACCAGCGCCACGCCCGACAACACCGTCGAGGTGGACGAGGCGGACTACGTGGGCCGCGACGTCAAGGACGTCGAGAAGGAGCTCAAGGAGCTCGGCCTCGAGGTCGAGACCAGCGAGCTCGACAACGACGGCACCCAGGCGGAGAACACGGTGGAGAGCGTCGACCCGAACGGAACGCTCGAGGAGGGCGACACCGTCACCGTCAGCTACTGGGGCAAGCCGCTCGTCCCGGTGCCCTCCGAGTCGACCAAGAACGGAAAGGGCAAGGGCAAGGGCCGATGACCAACCCACACCCGACCGTCGGCGGCCGCTACGAGCTCGGTGAGCTCCTGGGACGCGGCGGCATGGCCGAGGTCCGCAAGGGGACCGACACCCGCCTGGGACGGGTCGTGGCGGTCAAGCGGCTGCGCACCGACCTGGCCAGCGACGCCACGTTCCAGGCCCGCTTCCGCCGTGAGGCCCAGTCGTCGGCCTCGCTCAACCACCCCGCGATCGTCGCCGTCTACGACACCGGCGAGGAGATGTCGACCGACGGCTCCGACGTCGCCCAGCCCTACATCGTCATGGAGTACGTCGCCGGCCGGACGTTGCGCGACATCGTGCGCGAGGGCCGCAAGATCCTGCCCGAGCGCGCGCTCGAGATCACCAGCGGCGTCCTGTCCGCGCTCGACTACAGCCACCGCGCGGGGATCATCCACCGCGACATCAAGCCCGGCAACGTGATGCTCACGCCGAGCGGCGACGTCAAGGTGATGGACTTCGGCATCGCCCGCGCCATCAGCGACGCCTCCTCGACGATGACCCAGACGGCTGCCGTCGTCGGCACGGCCCAGTACCTCTCGCCCGAGCAGGCCCGCGGGGAGACCGTGGACTCCCGCTCCGACGTCTACTCGGCCGGCTGCCTGCTCTACGAGCTGCTCACCGGCCGGCCGCCGTTCATCGGCGACAGCCCGGTCTCGGTGGCGTACCAGCACGTGCGCGAGCCCGCCATGCCCCCGTCCGACCACGACACCGACCTCCCGCCGGAGATCGACGCGATCGTGATGAAGGCGCTGGCGAAGCGGGTCGAGGACCGCTACCAGAGTGCGGCGGCGATGCGCAGCGACATCGAGCGCTACCTGGCCGGGCGTCCCGTGCACGCCCCGGCGCCGGCCCCCATGACGGCCATGATCCCGCCGGTGGCCGGTCCGCTCGCCGACCCGACCGGCACCCAGCCCGTCGCGGCGTACGACGACGAGGACGACAACCGCCGGCGGACCGGGCTCCTCGTGGCGCTCGGCCTGCTCCTGGTGCTGCTGATCGCCGGGGCGGCGTACCTGCTGCCCGGGATGTTCGAGAAGCCCGTCGACCAGGTCTCGGTCCCAGGCCTGATCGGACTCAGCGAGCAGGAGGCGCGCGCCGCGATCGGCGAGGCCGGCCTGGCCGTGGGCCGGGTGGACTACGAGGCCGACACCGACGTCCGCAAGGACAAGGTCATCAGCCAGGACCCCAACCGCTCCCAGTACGTCGACCCCGGGACCTCGGTGAACATCGTGGTCTCGACCGGCAAGCCGCTGGTCACGGTGCCGTCGCTCGTCGGGCAGGACAAGTCCGCCGCCGGCGATGCCCTGAGAGCCGCGAACCTCAAGGTGCAGCTGCGTGAGCGGGAGGCCGACGCGCCTCCGGGCCAGGTCGTCGAGACCGACCCGGCTGCCGGCGCGAGCGTGCCCGAGGGCAGCACCGTGATCGTGTTCTTCTCCGACGGGCCGGAGGAGATCCCCGACGTCGTGGGGATGGACCAGGGCGCTGCCGAGAAGGCGATCCGCGATGCCGGCTTCGTGCCGGACGTCGTCGAGTCGTCCAGCACCACCGAGCCCAAGGGGACGGTCATCCAGCAGAGCCCGTCGGCCGGGCAGGAGGCGCCTGAGGGATCCACGGTGACGATCGTGGTGTCGTCCTTCGAGGAGCCGAGCGAGTCGGCGTCGCCGACGGAGACCACCTCGCCGACGAGCAGCCCGGTCCCCTCCGACTCGTCGAGCCCGGCGTCGGTGCCCTAGCCGGGGTTCAACGCAGCGGCTGGGCGTAGTTCAGGTCGAGCAGTCCGTCGAAGGCGGGTGCGGTGAGCGACTCGTCGACGTCGAGGCTCCATCCGACCGAGATCTCGGGATCGTTCGCCTGCTCGCGGTAGACGCTCAGGTAGTCGTCGTCCTCGAGCGCGTTCAGCAGGTCCACCTGGCTGCCGACGGCGGAGATGACGTAGGGCTGCGAGTAGGGAACGCCCTGCAGCTGGACCGCGTTTCCCTCGCACTTGATGCCGGTGGTGCTGACCACCCGCTGCCCCTGGATGGTGACCGCCTCGGCGCCGCCCTTCCACATCGCGTTGACGACCGCCTGGATGTCCTGCTGGTGGACGACGAGGAAGTTGGGATCCTGGGTCGTCGAGTTGATGACGTCCTCGGGCGCGTCGGAGAGCGTGACGGTGACGCCGGGACCTGATCGCGGGACCAGCCCGGCGGGATCGCTGAGCTTCTCGATCTTGCGCTGGTAGCGACGTACGTCGCGGTCATCGACGGAGGCGGTGAGCCTCTCGACGTCGGAGTTGAGGTCCGCGACCTGTTGCTTGAGGGCGTCGTACTCGTCGGCCTCGGTGCGCACGAGCGACGCCAGGTCGGTGTAGCGGCCCGGGCGCAGGTCGGTGCCCTGGCTGTTGTGGGCGCTGGCCACGAACAAGCCGCCACAGAGCAGGACCACGATCGGCGTGCCGAACCGCCACGGACCCCACGGGCGCCGCGGGCGTCCCGCGACGTCCTCGGTGGGCCTCGCGTGGGAACCGGTGGTCACGCCGACTAAGGTAGCCCGCGACCTGTGACGAATCGTCGCGGGCAGCAGGTGTCGACCGAGGAGCAGATCCGCAGTGTCCAAGATGCGAGCCAAGCAGGCCAAGCAGTTCGACCCCCTCGCGCCCGTGCGCGGCAAGGTGTTCACGGTCCGGTTCCTGGTCGCGATCGCGCTGGTCGTGCTCGGCATCGCCTGGATCACGTACTACTACGCCGCCGTCCGCGTCGACCCCACCGTGCTCCCCGCCCCCGAGGCCGGAAGCCCGAAGTTCATGGCCGACCTCAAGGACTGGAACTACCTGATCGGCTTCGGCGCCGTGATGCTCGGCCTGGTCATCTCCGCGCACCCCGACACCCCGCTCGGCCGTGGCCGCGGGGTCGTGGTCGGCATGCTCGCCTGCTTCCTGTTCGGGCTGCTGTGGATCTGCACGTTCTACGTGATCAGCAACAACATCGACGCGCTCCCGATCTTCGACGACCTCGGCCAGTTCAACCTGCTCGTCGGCATCGGCTTCATGGGAGTCGGCTTCACCTACGCCACCCGCTGGGAGTGACCCACGAGTCGGCGTTACTGCAACGCTGACAGGCGTCGAGCCGGCGTTACTGCAACCTCTTTGAGCGTCGAGTCGGCGTTCTTGCAACACAACACGGACCGCCGGTGTGCCCCTCGGGCAGGCCGGCGGTTCTGCACAGTCGGGGGATAACCTGTGGAGAACTACAGCGGTGTAGTTCTCCACAGGTGATTCCACATCTGTGGAGAACTCGCGTGTGCGCAGTCACGCCGACTCGGCGCTTTCCCGCGTGGCAGTAGCGCCGACTCGGCGGGCTGGGACGGGGCAGTAGCGCCGACTCGTCAGGTGAGGGTGGCGGTGCGGGCGGCGGTCGCCAGGAGCAGCAGCACGCCGATGGCGCACAGGCCCAGGACCTGCCAGGGGGTACGGCGGGTCCGCGGCGCGTAGACCAGCACCGCGGCGATGAGGACTCCGCCGAGGAAGCCGCCCAGGTGGCCCTGCCAGGAGATGAACCCGCGGCCCAGCACGGTGATCACGAAGTTGATCCCGATCCAGGTGAGGATTCCCTGGATGTTCCCGCCGACCTTGAACGCCACGACGAGCAGCGCGCCCATCAGCCCGAAGATCGCCCCGGAGGCGCCGAGGGTGGCACCGTTCTCGGACGCGGCCCAGTAGACGAGCACCGAGCCGGCCAGCCCGGAGAGCAGGTAGAGCGCGACGAAGCGGGCGCGGCCGATGGCGAGCTCGAGCTGCGGCCCCAGCACCCACAGGGCGAGCATGTTGAAGCCGATGTGCCAGATCTCGACGTGGGTGAATGCGCTCGTCAGCAGCTGCCAGTAGGCGCCGTCGCTGACGCCGGCGATCCAGTCACGGGCCGGGGACGCGGTGCACACCGCCTCGTTGTGCACGCTCGGGAAGTAGAGCTCGGGGCGGCTGCCCGACACGCACCGGCCGGTCGGCAGCAGCATCAGCCGGTTCAGCAGCTGGCTCGCGGCACCACCGGTGGCGACCACGAGCAGCCACACCACGGCGTTGATGCCGATGAGGACCATCGAGGTGATCCCCGCATTGCCGGGGCGGAGCCCGCCGTACGCCGTGCGTCCGCTGCGGGTCGTCTTCGCACCCTCGGCAACGCAGCTCGGGCACTGGAACCCGACCGCCGCATCGCGCATGCAGTCCGGGCAGATCGACCGGTCGCAGCGCTGGCAGCGGATGTACGTCTCACGGCCGGGGTGCCGATAACACGTCGGCACCCCGGTCGCGGAGGTCGTGTGCTCGCTCATCCGGGGTTCCTGTTCGAACCGCAGCGCAGCGAGGATTCGAAGGGGGTGGTCAGGAGCGGACGATCTCGACGGACTCGAAGACGACCGGCTCGGCCGGCCGGTCACCGGGACCGGTCGGGAGCTTGCCGATCGCGTCGACGACGTCGCGGGAGGCCTGGTCGGCCACCTCGCCGAAGATCGTGTGCTTGAAGTTCAGCCACGTCGTCGCGCCGGTGGTGATGAAGAACTGCGAGCCGTTGGTGCCCGGGCCGGCGTTGGCCATGGCCAGGAGGTACGGCTTGTCGAAGACGAGCTCGGGGTGCGGCTCGTCCTTGAACGTGTAGCCGGGGCCGCCGGTGCCGGTGCCGAGCGGGCAACCGCCCTGGATCATGAAGCCGTCGATGATCCGGTGGAAGCCGAGGCCGTCGTAGAACGGGCCCGTCTTGCCGTTGCCGGCGTCGTAGGACTTCGTGCCCTCGGCCAGGCCCGTGAAGTTCGCGACCGTCTCGGGTGCGTGGTCGGGGAACAGGTTCAGGGTGATGTCACCCTTGTTGGTCTTCAGGATGGCCTGCTGGTCAGCCATGTCTGCCTCTCCGGTCTTTGGGTACGTGCCTTGGTACGACGATGTTGTCTGTGTCCCAGATCCTCGCACGCGGTCCAAGACGGCCGCTCTGGCCGGGTCGGATCAGGCATGATCGAATGGAAGCCACACGACGAGAAGGAAGTGTCACGCCCATGGGCCTGCGCAAGAAGAAGTCCCTCATCGACCAAGCCTCCGACTACGTCGAGGCCGTTCGTCCTCAGATCGAGACCGCCGTCGAGAACGCCTTCGAGAGCGCGGTCGACGCCGCCCGGGAGGCCAAGGACCGCGCGCTGCCGCTCCTGGCCGACGCCCGCCAGAAGGCGGGCCCCGTGATTGCGGACGCCCGCGAGAAGGCCGGACCGGCCTTCGCCGATGCGCGCGCCAAGGCAGCTCCGATCATCGCGAGCGGTGCCGCACTGGCGGCGGAGAAGGCGCACACCGGCGCCCACCTCGCCGCCGAGAAGGCCGCCGCCGGCCGGGACCTGGCCTCGGCCAAGGTCAACCAGCTCAAGGGTGAGCCCGAGCCGCCGAAGAAGAAGGGCGGGAAGCTCAAGAAGCTGGTCCTCTTCGGTGGCCTCGCCGCGGCACTCGGCTTCGTCGCCAAGAAGCTCCAGGGTGGCGGGAGCAGCGACAACTGGCAGTCCTCCTACGTGCCCTCGCCCGCACCCACCGCGGCGCCGACCCCGGCCGCACCGACCCCGGCTGCCCCGATGGCGGGGGCCGACGAGTCCGGTGACGACACCGGCGGCGCGTCGCCCGACGAGGCGATCGCGGACCAGGCCGAGGCAGCGCACCCGGTGACCACGCCGGACAACCCGGCCGAGGTCGTCGACATCGAGAACAACAAGAAGTCCTGATCGACGGGCCCGCACCGGGTCCGAGCAGCAGGTCAGCGGAGCCGGCCGGAGGGAAGATCCTCCGGCCGGTTCTGCTCTATCCAGGCGTCGATCTGCTCCCACCAGCCGAAGAGCCACTCGATCCGGGCCTCCCGGCCCTCGGGGATCTCTGCGCGCGGGACCTGCCACCACCGCATCACGATCTGCTTGTCCATCGGCAGCTCACGCCACACGTCGGCGATGGTCAGCAGGTGGTCGAGCCCGGTGTGCGCGACCAGCACCACGTCGGCCTCCGGGGCCGCGTCGAGCGCGGCGAGCAGTCCGCCGGGCCGTGGCGCGAGGACGTTGGTCATCCGCTCGGCCCGTACCGCCATCTTCTCCAGGCCCAGCCGGCGCAGGCGGTCGATGGCCCGCTGCCGCCGCTCCGGCGTGAAGTTCCCGCCCTCGGGGAAGATCACGAAGGCGTCGTTCTCGTCGAGGTTGCTGGCCAGGGTGGCGATCTGGGACTCGAGGTCCTCGCCGGCCGCGGGGTTGGGCGAGATGAACCGGGCCGGGATCCGGCGCAGGATCACGTCGATCATCGGGTCCCACGCGAGCGTGTCCTTCAGGACGACGCGCGGCTCCCGGGCGTACCAGTGCATCAGCGCATGGATCAGCGTGAACGAGTCGCCCGGTCCCGCGTGCCGGCAGCAGACCACGAGCGGCCGCCCGGGATGGGCGTCCGGGGCCGGGCCGTCGGTGACGATCCGCAGCCGCAGCACGCGTCGCGCCTCGCGGAAGAAGACCCACATCAGGCCCTGCACCAGGTCGTAGTGGATGCCCTCGAAGTACGGCGTTCGGATCTTCCAGCCGAAGCCCGACGCGATCCACAGCCCGAGGAGCACGACGAGCAGCACCGTCTCGCCGGTCAGGTAGAGGATCACGACCCACAGCAGGCGCAACGCCCGCCACCGGCCGGGCAGCAACGGCGACAGCGCGGCGGCCCCGATCAGCCACAGCGGCAGGGTCACCCAGATCACGACCGTCAGCAGCACGACCGCCGGCGCCACGACCAGACGACGGAAGACCCGGATCACGAGAGTCCGTCGAGGAACTCCGCCGACGCCTCGTAGGTCGCGTCGATGCGTTCCTGGATCCCGGAGAAGTCACGGCTGCCGAAGAGCGTGTCGTCGCGGCTCGACGTACCCCTCGCGGGGAGGACGTGGGCCTCGACGTGGTCGGGCAGCTCGGCCAGCTCCCGGTTGAAGCGGTGCCGGCGGGCGATCTCGAACGACACCCGCGCCACCTCCCACGGACGGCGGGGCACGCTGAGCGGCCGGTCGACCCGGCCGACCTGGAGCACGAAGATCCGGGTCGCGCCGAGCTGCACGGCGCGGCCGACGGGGATCGAGTTCACGATGCCGCCGTCGAGGTAGTGCTCGTCACCGACCTTGGCCGGCGGCAGCAGACCGGGTACGGCGGCGCTCGCCATCACCGCCTCGACCACCGGGCCCGAGTCGAACCAGTGCTCGGTCGCGCGCTCGATGCTGGCGGCGCAGACCTGGAAGCGGATCGGGAGCTCCTCGAAGGTGATGGCGCCGAGCTCGTCGACGAGCCGCTGCTTGAGCGGCTTCGCCGAGTAGATGTGCGTGCCCGTGGAGACGGCGCGGCGCACGGTCCGCAGGCGGCGGTCGCCGTACACCTCACGCCCGCCCTCGCGGGCGTCGCGCCACAGGTCCGTGAGCCGGTCGATCACGGCCGGTGACGGGTCCCGCGCGACCATCGCGCCGTTGAGCGCGCCGACGCTCGTGCCCAGCACCAGGTCCGGAGCGATCCCGCGCTCCAGGAGGGCGCGCAGCATGCCGACCTCGACCGCACCGAGGACGCCGCCGCCCCCGAGCACGAACGCGGTCGTCACGGGCTACGCGACCGTGCCGGAGGGCGCCAGCTCGGGGTGCTCGGCGCGGAGCCGCTGGGTGACCTTGTGCTCGACCCAGAAGATGAGGAGCGGGATCAGGCCCGCCGCCAACGCGACGATCGTGAAGCCCGGGGTCCAGCGGGCCCGTCGGGAGAGCAGGAACGCGACCACGACGTAGATCATGAAGACCCAGCCGTGCGCGACCCAGAGGATGCTCGCGGACTCACCGAACTGCTGGAGGTCGCCGCCGTCGGTGGCGAGGTACTTCAGCGGCATCGCCACGAGCGCACAGAACGCGAGCAGCACGCCCACGAGGAGGGCCAGGACGCGGTAGGAGTTGAACAGCTTCTTCACGCGCCCAACCTACTGGCCGGCCACAGCCGGGTCCTCGTCGCGCTCCTCGTCGAGCAGGACGTCGCGGGTCCAGCGCCACCAGATGAAGACGGCGAACGCACCGAAGAACCACCACTCGATCGCGTAGAGAAGGTTGCGCAGCGCGGTGAACCGGCCGGCGTCGGGCAGCTGCTCGAGCGTGGCCGGGGCGAGGCCGGCGGTGCCGGGGTTCAGCGCGTTCGCTCCCACCGGCCAGGCGCCCGGCGCGGCGCGGTCGGCCACGACGGCGTACCCGCCGTAGAGGTCCTGGTGCACGTGCTGGATGACGTCGGCGATCCGCAGCTGCGGGAGTACGTCGTCCGACGGGTCCTGGTCCCGCTCCAGCGTGCCCTCGGCGGGCTGGAGCCAGCCCACGAGCTCGGCCCGGCCGGTCGGCGGGTCCGGGGCCTGCCCCGGGTCGGCCACCCAGCCGCGGACGACCGGGAGGGCGGCTGCGTCCGGGCCGCCGACGGCCAGCGGGGTGACGACCCAGTAGCCCTCGTCGCCGTCGTGCTCGCGACCCGAGACGTAGACCGTGCCGTCGGGCACCCAGGTCCCGTCGAGGATGACCGGCTGGCCGACCTTGTCGCCGGGGAACGGGTCGTCGGGGCCCAGCACCGCGTCGAGCGGCAGGGGGTCGACCCGGGTCAGGTCCGAGGCCTCCGCGGCGCGTCGCGCCTGCCAGGCGTCGTACTGCCAGGTGCCGAGCCAGCCGGCCGCGGCGACCAGCACCAGGGCCAGCAGGTGCATCGCCCAGAAGCGCGGGGCGAGCAGCGTGGGCACGGGTGCCAGCCTACGCAGCGGCCGGGGACCGACCGCGGGCACCCGGAGGCTCCCCACGGGCGGACGTCCAGCAGGTGGTCAGACCACTTGACCACTGTTTCTGCATGGATCTACCGTCCCTCGCATGGCCTTGCAACCGGTGACCCGACGCTCCGTGCCCGACGAGGTGTTCGACCAGGTCCTCTCCGAGGTGGTCGACGGCGAGCTCGAGGCCGGTGAGGCGCTGCCCAGCGAGCGGCGGTTGGCCGAGGTCCTCGGGGTCTCCCGGCCCGCGGTCCGCGAGGCGCTGCAGCGGATGACCCAGACCCGGCTGCTCGAGGTCCGCCACGGCGGCGCCACGACCGTGCGCGACTTCCGGCGCTTCGCCGGGCTGGACCTGCTGCCCCGCCTGCTGGTGCGCAAGGGCGTCCTCGACGCGGCGGTCGCGCGCAGCATCCTCGAGGCCCGTCTCGTCATCGGCCCCGGCGTCGCCGCGCTGGCCGCCGAGCGCGGCGGGCCGGCCCTGCACGCCGCGCTCACCGACAGCGTCGACGCCCTGGCCGCCACCGACGACGACGTCGCGCGCCAGGTCCACGCGCTGGCCTACTGGGACCTCGTCGTCGACGCCGCCGACTCGCTGGCGTTCCGGCTGATGTTCAACAGCCTGCGGGCGGCGTACGAACCGGCCATCGAGGCGCTGGCCGCGGTCATGGCCGAGGAGGTGGGCCAGGTCGGGGCCTACCGCGTGCTGACCGCCGCCATCGGCGAGGGGGACCCCGAGACCGCGCGGGTGGCCGCGGACCGGGTGCTGCGTCCGGCCACCACGTCCCTGCTCACCGCCCTGACCGCCATCAAGGAGACCTCGTGACGAAGGCATCCCCCCAGATCGAACGGCTGGCCGAGCAGCGGCTCGCGGCCGACGAGCAGCGCATCACCGGCAGCGCCGGACCGGGGCGCCGCACCAACGTGTCGCTCGGGGAGGCCTGGCGCTCCTTCCTTCGAGCGCCCTCACCGTGGATGATCGCCTCCTTCCTGGCCGCTGCGATCGCGGCCCGGGTGGTCGTGGGCGGCGGGTCCCTGTGGGAGCTGGCGATCCCGGCCACGCTGGTCGCGCTCTTCCCGGTGATCGAGTGGCTCATCCACGTCGTCATCCTGCACTGGCGCCCGCGCCGGGTCGGCCCGGTCGCCGTCGACTCGCTGCTGGCCCGCAAGCACCGCGAGCACCACGCCGACCCGCGTGAGATCCCGCTGGTGTTCATCCCCTGGCAGGCGCTCTGCTGGCTGCTGCCGGCGTACGTCGTGGTGGCGCTGGTGGCGGTGCCGTCGCTGCCCAGCGCGCTGTCGCTGCTGGTGTCGATCTACGCGCTGAAGCTCGGCTACGAGTGGACGCACTACCTGGTGCACAGCGACTACCGGCCGCGGTCCGCGTGGTACCGCTCGGTGTGGCGCAACCACCGGCTGCACCACTACAAGAACGAGCACTACTGGTTCACCGTGACCAGCGCCGGCACCGCGGACCGGCTCTTCGGAACCTACCCCGATCCCGCATCGGTGAAGACCTCGCCGACGGTCCGCAAGCTGCACGCCACCGAGAGCCCCGTGGACGGCGCCACCGGGCCCGCCGAACGTGGAGGCCTCGCCTCGTGACCGTCGACGTCGTCCACCACCTCAACTGCGCGACCCTCCGTCCGCGCGGCGCCCTCGGCGGGCGGGTCGCGCCGCCCGCGATGGTCGCCCACTGCCTGCTCGTCGAGCGGTCCCACGGGCTGCTGCTCGTGGACACGGGGTTCGGCACCGGTGACATCGCCGACCCACGCCGCCTCGGGCGGCCCTTCGTCGCGGCGTTGCGGCCGAGGCTCGAGATGGCCGAGACCGCGCAGGCGCAGGTCCGGGCGCTGGGTCTCGCCGTCGACGACGTCACCGACGTGGCCGTCACCCACCTCGACCTCGACCACGCGGGTGGGCTCGGCGACTTCCCCAGGGCCCGGGTCCACGTCTTCGGCGAGGAGCTCGACGCGGCCCAGGCTCCGACCATGCGGGAGCGGGCCCGCTACGTCGGGGCCCAGTGGGCGCACGGACCACTGTGGGTGCGCCACGACGGGGGCGGCGACGACTGGTTCGGTTTCAAGGCCGTGCGGGCGATCGCAGACGACGTACTCCTGGTTCCGCTGCGCGGGCACACGCGCGGGCACTGCGGCGTCGCCGTACGTCGTCCCGGCGGTGGCTGGCTGCTGCACGCCGGGGACTCCTACTTCAGCTCCGGCGAGAAGCAGACCCCGCCGGCGGCGCCCGCGGGCCTACGGGCCTTCCAGCGGCTGATGGCGGTCGACAACCTCCAGCGGCTGCACAACCAGGAGCGGTTGCGCGAGCTGCACGCCGCCCGCGGCCCGGACGTGACGATCTTCAGCGCGCACGACCCGTCCGAGTTCGCGGCGCTGACCCGCGGCTGACTCAGCCCGTGGGCTCGGGGATCGGCGTGACCTCGTTGCAGACGCCGAACGGCAGCGTCTCCAGCAGGGCGATCCGCGCCGCCAGGGGCGGGTTGGCCACGTCGTAGCCGATCCGGCCGGTGGTCGGGTCGCCCACGGCCCCGGTGTAGCCGGACTCGAACTCGGGCGACCCTGCGGCCGGCCAGTCGTCGCCGAGGTGAAGCCGGTCGAAGAGGTCCCCGAGCTCGGGATCCATCCGCACGGTGGCCAGGTGGTCACCGAATTCGAGGGCGAAGCCGGGCAGCGGGTCGAGGTCGGTCACGTCGTGACGCGCGAGCACCGTACGCTGCTGCGCGGCCGTCGCCTCGGGACCCAGGGCATCGGCCAGGGGGATGCAGCCGCGGCGGGCGTATGTCGCCTCCGCGGGCGAGCCGACCAGGTCGACCATCGCGGGGTCGGTGGCCCAGCTCAGGTGGCCGTCCTCGGCCCCACCGGCCACGACGAGGTGCTCCGCAGCGAGGACCAGCGCCCCGCCGAGCGGACCGACCCCGTCGCGCACCGCGCGCGCCACCTCGCTCATGTCGACGCCGGCACGGAACCCGAGCACGAACCCGTTGCCGTCCTCGCCGGTGAAGTGGGCCTCCCAGTCGACATCGTCCTGGGTGAAGCCGTAGCCGAGCATCAGCTCCGAGTTCACGGCGCGCAGCATGCCCTGCGCCAGCAGCGGCGCCTCGAGCTCGGCGCGGCGCCAGAACTCCTCGCGGTCCGACATCAGGTCGTCGCTGGTCAGGTCCGGGACACCGATCTGCGCACGGACCCGGTCCAGGTCGGTGACGGTCAGCGTCGTCGCGGTCGCGGGCACGAAAGGCAGCACCGCGGACGCCGGCTCCAGGCGAGCGTCGTACGACGGCGTGCCGGCCAGGCGGGGCGGTGGTCCGACGGGCTCTACGTCGGGAGCGGGGATGTCACTGCAGCCCGACAGGGCAGCCAGGAGCATGAGGACCACGACCGGTCGGCTGCTGAGCATGGTGGAGCCTAAGCGACTCCCCGGCGCTCGACCCAGTCAGCGAATCCCGGTGTCGCAGGGGACGTCGACCTCGGCGAAGGAGCCCTCGGTCACCCGGGCGTCCATCAGCTCACAGGACATGCCCGCGTCGGCGGTGACGACGTACTCTCCGGGCGCCACGGCGATCCGGAACGCGCCCGTGGCATCGGTCGTGCCCTGTGCGACCGTCTCGCCGGCGGCGTAGGCCTCTCCGGGGAGCTGCTCCGACACGGTGACGGTCACACCGGCGGCGGGCTTGTCGTCGCAGGGATCGTCCAGGGTCTCGACGGGGCACTGCGGACCGAGGTGGACCACGCCGGCGACGCCGGAGTCGGAGACAACCGGCGCTGCCCCCTGCTCGCCGCATCCCACGGACAGCAGGATCGCCGCGGCGACGAGGACCATCGAGAGGGGACGCATGCGGATGGGACGTCCGGCAGGGTCACGCGGTTGCACGGCGGGTTGCATGACCGCTTCAGGGTGCATGGCGATGCGTGGTGGAGCCTAGGGGACTCGAACCCCTAACCCCCTGCTTGCAAAGCAGGTGCGCTACCAATTGCGCCAAGGCCCCGCGTGGATCAGATCCAGTGGATCGGACGTGCGGATCGAGCGGAGTGATCAGGTCCGGTCGACGTTGTCGGTGGCCTCTGCCCAGAGGGCCTGCTCCGCGCGACCCTCTTCGATCTTGCGCTTGGCGAAGACGGCGCCGGCGGCGGCCAGCAGGACCAGGAGGATCTTCTTCATCGTGACTCCCATGGGCTCGGGTGCACCGGGATCGTGCGGATGTGGTGGGCCTAAGAGGACTTGAACCTCTGACCTCTTCCTTATCAGGGAAGCGCTCTAACCGTCTGAGCTATAGGCCCGTACCTGACAGATGTCAGGGGATGGTCGACCAGCGACCGAGGGGGAACATTACCCCACGGCTGACGGGCCGGACAAAACGCCTAGCGGTCGTCCTCCGCGAGGGTGACCTCGACCCCACCCAGCAGGGCCGCCGCCATGTTGTAGAGGAAGGCACCGAGGGTGGCGATCGCCGTCAGGAGGATCACGTCGATGCACGCGACGAGCATCGTGAAGCCGATGACGCGCGAGGTTCCGACGTAGTCCGTGATGTCGAACGTCGACGAGCTCTGACCCCCGACGATGTCCTGCACGGTCTGGTTGATGGAGTCCCAGACCCCGGCAGCCCCGAGGACCGACCAGACCATCAGCACCGACACCACGGTGACGACACCGAAGGCGACGGAGAGCAGGAACGCCGTCTTCATGACCGACCAGGGGTCGATGCGCGAGAGCCGCAACCGGGCGCGACGCGGCGGGCGGTGAGGCCCGGCCGCCTTCTTCGCGGCCGTCTTGGACTCCGGGTTGGCGTTCGCCCGGTGCTCGTCGGCGGCGTTGCTCAGCTTGGCCTGGATCCGCTCACCGAGCGGTGCCCGGTCGGCCGTGTCGTCGTTGCGCAGACGATCGGGGGCGGGGCGTACGGAGGTTCGCTCGACGGGACGTTCCGTCATCAGCTCTCACTCTCCCCAGTCGGGTCAGACCCGGTCGTCTCGGGTGCGGTCTCGTCGATTGTCGCATCCGTCGCCTCGTCCGACGACTCGGGAACGTCGCCCGTGGACGCCCCGGTGGCCTCGTCCTCGGCGGACTCGGGCACTTCCTCGTCCTTGGCCTCGACCGAGCGCGCCACGACGGCAACCGCGTCTCCGGGCTTCGGCGTCACGAACTTCAC
>DASTUX010000067.1:0-8648 GCA_035759395.1 Nocardioides sp. | reverse complement strand
GACGTTGCCGAGCCCGTCGGCGTCGACGACGAGGCCACGGGCCTTGGCCTGCTCGACGAACCAGGCGCGCAGCTCGGTCTCGGCGGTCGTGTAGGGCTGGCGGAAGTAGCCGCCGGAGTCGGACGACCGCCCGACCGGGGCCAGGTCGCGCCACATCCGCTCGAAGTCGTCAGTCATGTCCGCCTCCATACTCGACCGCATGGAGTTCCAGGACGTCGTACGGCGCCGCAAGATGATCCGCAACTACGCGACCACCCCCGTCGACCCGGCGATCGTGGACCGCGCGATCACCAACGCGACGCGCGCGCCGAGCGCGGGATTCAGCCAGGGCTGGGCGTTCCTGGTGCTCGACACCCCCGGCGACGTACGCCGCTGGTGGGCGGCCACCACCGACCCGGAGTCGCTCGAGGACCCCGACGACTGGCTCAGCGGCATGATGCGCGCACCGGTCGTGATCGTGCCGTGCTCGAGCAAGGCGGCCTACCTGCAGCGGTACGCCGAGCGCGACAAGGGCTGGACCGACCGGGACGAGGCCCGCTGGCCGATGCCCTTCTGGCACATGGACGCGGCGATGGCGTCCCTGCTCATCCTGCAGACGGCCGTGGACGAGGGGCTCGGCTCCTGCTTCTTCGGCATCCCGCCGGACAAGGTCGCGGCCGTGCGCCACGAGTTCGCCATCCCGGATGCGTTCGACCCGGTCGGCGTCATCACGCTCGGGCATCGCGTCCCCGACCGGGGCAACGCCGGCTCCCCCGCCCGCCGCGCCCGCAAGCCGCTCGACGACGTGCTCCACCGGGGAAGCTGGAGCGCGAGGGGCCAGGAGGGGTAGCACCCCCACAGTCCAGCGGCGCGTACGCCGGCGGTCAACGACCCACACCGCGCGGAGGTCTCGGATCCGAGACCAGATAAAGTGGGAGCCGGGGTGAGCACGATGTCCGACACCGAGGAACAGCCCGACCGGACCCGGGCCCAGGACGACCGGACGGGGCGCAGCGCGGCCGCGGCGCGGATCCAGCAGCAGGCGACCTGGGTCGACCTGCAGATCCAGCAGGCCATGGCCCGCGGCGACTTCGACGACCTGCCCGGCCAGGGCAAGCCGATCGCCGACCTCGGCAGCCAGCACGACCCCGACTGGTGGCTCAAGAAGCTCATCGAGCGCGAGCGGATCGCCCTGCTCCCCGCATCCCTCCAGCTGCGCAAGGAAGACGCCGAGCTGGACGACCGGCTGGACGCGCTGGCGGTCGAGGCCGAGGTGCGTCGCGAGGTCACCGAGTTCAACGAACGGGTCATCCGGGCCCGCTACCGCCCCGCCGAGGGGCCACCGCTGATCACCATGCCGCGCGACGTCGAGGCGACCGTCGCCGCATGGCGGGAGCGACGTACGGCGCGGCTCGCGGCCCGGCGGGCGGCCCCACCGGCCGAGCCACCCAAGGCGTCCCGACGCCGCTGGTGGCGACGCTGACCGTGTCACCACCAGTGTCACGTTGCTCATACCGAGGCGGCCCCGGCCGCTGCTAGGTTCCGCCCATGCCAAGCTCCTCGCGCAGCCCCAAGGACTTCTTCCGCCCCCTCGCCGTGGGGGCCCCGACCCCCCTCGCCGAGATCCCCGCCCGGCCCAGCCGGGCCATCCACTTCTTCGACCCGAGCAACGCGAAGATGGCGGCGAAGATCCCGCAGATGGTCGGCAACGTCGACGTGCTCCTCGGCAACCTCGAGGACGCGATCAAGGCCGACAACAAGCTGGCCGCGCGCGAGGGCCTGGTGAAGATCGCCCAGGACACCGACTTCGGTCCGACCCAGCTCTGGACCCGGATCAACTCGCTCGACTCCCCGTGGGTGCTCGACGACCTGACCACGCTGGTGCCCGCGATCGGCCACAAGCTCGACGTGATCATGGTGCCGAAGGTGCAGGGCGCCGAGGACATCCACTACGTCGACCGCCTGCTCGCGCAGCTCGAGGCCAAGGCCGGCCTGGAGCGGCCGATCCTGATCCACGCGATCCTCGAGACTGCCCGCGGCGTGGCCAACGTCGAGGAGATCTGCGGCGCCTCCCCCCGGATGCAGGGCCTGAGCCTCGGCCCGGCCGACCTCGCCGCCGACCGGCGGATGAAGACGACCCGCGTCGGTGGCGGCCACCCGGGGTACCTCGTCCGGCAGGACCCGCCGGTCAACGACCTCGGCGTCGTCGAGGTCGAGGCGAACCGCAGGACCTACCAGCAGGACCTGTGGCACTACACGATCTCGCGGATGGTCGACGCCTGTGCCATGCACGGCATCTACCCCTACTACGGCCCGTTCGGCGACATCGCCGACGTGGTCGCCTGCGAGGACCAGTTCCGCAACGCGTTCCTGCTCGGCTGCGTCGGCACCTGGAGCCTGCATCCCAAGCAGATCGCGATCGCCAACCGGGTGTTCAGCCCCAGCGTCGAGGACATCAAGCACGCCCGCCGGGTGGTCGAGGCCATGGGCGACGGCACCGGCGCCGTGATGCTCGACGGCAAGATGGAGGACGACGCCTCCCTCAAGCAGTGCCTGGTGATGGTCCGGCTGGCCGAGGAGCTCGCCGCCATCGACCCGGAGCTGAAGAAGCAGTACGACGCGATCGACGCGGAGGCCTGAGATGACCGAGTTCAAGCCCCGACGTTCCGTCCTCTACATGCCGAGCTCCAACGAGCGCGCCCTCGAGAAGGCCAAGACGCTCGCCTGCGACGGCCTGATCCTCGACCTCGAGGACGCCGTGGCCCCCGACGCCAAGCCGGCCGCCCGTGAGGCCGCCTGCGCCGCGGCCCGGTCCGGCGAGTACGGGCAGCGCGAGCTGACCATCCGGATCAACGGCGCCGACACCGAGTGGCACGACGCCGACCTCGCGGCCGCCTGCGCCGCCGGACCGGACGCGATCGTCGTCCCCAAGGTGAACAGCGCCGACGCCGTGCTCGCCCTCGTCGACGCGATGGCCGCCCACGACGCCCCCGCGCACACCAAGCTCTGGGCGATGCTCGAGACGCCGTACGCCATGCTCCACGCCGAGGAGATCGCCGCCGCCTCGGACCGGCTGACCGTGCTGGTGATGGGCACCAACGACCTCGCCAAGGAGCTGTACGCCGAGCACGTGCCCGGCCGCCAGCCGCTGCTGGCCGGGCTGGGCCTGGCGCTCCTCGCCGCTCGCGCGACGGGCAAGGTGATCATCGACGGCGTCTACAACGACGTGAAGAACGCCGAGGGCTTCCTGGCCGAGTGCCAGCAGGGCCGCGAGATGGGCTTCGACGGCAAGACGCTGATCCACCCGGGCCAGGTCGAGGGCGCCAACGAGGCGTTCGCCCCGAGCGCGCAGGCCGTCGAGGACGCCCGCGGCATCCTCCAGGCCTGGGAGGAAGGCAAGGGCTCCGGCGTCGTCACCTACAACGGCCGGATGATCGAGAACCTGCACGTCGAGTCGGCCGAGCGGACCCTCTCGATCCACGAGGCGATCTCGGCCCTCGCCGCGGATCGCTGAAAATAACTCGCGTCGGAAAAAGACTCTTCCGGAGAGTTTGAACCCTCCGCCGAGTGGTACTTAGTGGAGGCAACAACTTTCTGAAGGGAGGGTGACATGGTTGTTCTTGGTTTGATTCTGCTCATCATCGGTCTCGTTGCATCGATTCCGATCCTCACGACGATCGGCGCGATCCTGCTGGTCGTGGGTCTGATCCTGAACTTCGTGCCGATCGGTGGCACGCGACGAAGGTTCTACTGACCACAATCCCCTGAACGACGTCACGACCCCCGGTCCATCTGGACCGGGGGTCGTCGCGTTGGCGGGCAGTTCAGCGGGTGCGAAGCGCCCAGCGGCAGACCGGCACCAGCAGCAGACCGGCCGCCATCACCAGGCCACCCATCACCCACCAGCCGGGCCGGCCCCACTCGATGCACAGCAGCGCGATCAGGGTCGGCGCGATCACGTTGGAGAGCGAGAAGCCCAGGCCGGCGAAGCCCTGGTACTGCCCCTGGCGATCGTCGGGCGCGAGTCCCATCGAGATGCCCCACTGGCCGCCGCTGGCGATCATCTCGCCGACCACGTGGACCACGGCCCCCACCACGAGGAGCGCGATCGCGGCCGCGGCCGTCGCCCCGTCGCTGAAGGAGATGATCACGAAGCCCGCGGCGATCCACGCGCAGCCGAGGACCATCGCCCGGGCCGAGGACATGACGTCGTCGATCCCACGGGTCAGCCGGACCTGGAACATGGCGACGGCGACCGTGTTGAGGATGAGCAGCACCGCCACCATCGCGGCGGGCGCCCGGGTGTGGGTGGCGATCCACAACGGGATGGCCAGCTCCATCACCACGAAGTGCATCGCCACGAGGCCGCTGAGCAGGGTGGCGACCACGAACGGCCGATCGCGCAGCACCGCCAGCCGGGGCTCACCCGCGAGCCGGGCGGGCGACGGCGCGAGGTGCGGCAGCCGCGAGCAGAGGATGCCGGTGGCGACCGAGGAGAGGCCGTCGATCGCGAAGACGGCGAGGTAGGCCCAGGTCTCGTCGACGAGCAGCGCCAGGCCGCCGAGTGCGGCCCCGAGGCTCATCGCGACGTTGGTGATCGCGCGCAGGTACGCCTTGAACTGCACGCCGCGGCCGTCACTGGCGACCCGGGCGATGTAGCCGTTGCGGACCGCGCCGTTGCCCTGCATCAGCACGGTGGCCAGCGACATCACCAGCATCAGCGCCCAGACCGAGCGGGCGACCAGCAGGCCGAGCATCACCACACCGGCCGCGATGGTCAGCGCCCGCATCACCTCCCGCGGACCGCGGGTGTCGCCGAGGTGCCCGAGCGGCACCTGGCCGGCCATCGCCAGGATCGCCGCGACCGAGAGCACCAGACCGATGTCGGTGGCGGCGAAGCCGACCTTCTGGGTGAAGAAGAGCGCGAACGTGGTCGTCGCCGCGCCGGTCCCGGCCCGGTTGACGAAGGTGCCGAGCGCGAGGACGCGCAGCACCGGGTCGGTGGGAATGCCCCGGTGGGTCAACCGGGGCGGGATCGCCGCCGGCGGTCGCAGTTCCTCGGCCCCGACGGTCCCCTCAGTCACCGGAGCATTCTGGCGTCTGCCCCTTACATCTCGGCAATCGGGATCCGTACGCCGCGCTCGGCGGCCACCTCGGCCGCACGGTCGTAGCCCGCGTCCACGTGCCGGATCACGCCCATGCCCGGGTCGTTGGTGAGCACCCGCTCGATCTTCTGGGCGGCCAGCTCGGTGCCGTCGGCCACACAGACCTGTCCGGCGTGGATCGACCGACCCATGCCGACACCGCCACCGTGGTGGATCGACACCCACGACGCACCGGACGCGGTGTTGACGAGCGCGTTGAGCAGCGCCCAGTCCGCGATCGCGTCGGAGCCGTCGAGCATCGCCTCGGTCTCGCGGTACGGCGAGGCGACCGAGCCGCAGTCGAGGTGGTCGCGACCGATCACGATCGGCGCCTTGAGCTCGCCCGAGGCCACCATCTCGTTGAACTTCAGGCCGGCCAGGTGGCGCTCGCCGTACCCCAGCCAGCAGATCCGCGCCGGCAGGCCCTGGAACGCGACGCGCTCGCCGGCCATCGTGATCCACTTGCGGAGCCGCTCGTTGTCGGGGAACAGCTCGAGGATCGCCTTGTCCGTGGCGGCGATGTCGGCCGGGTCGCCGGACAGCGCGGCCCAGCGGAACGGGCCCTTGCCCTCGCAGAACAGCGGCCGGATGTAGGCCGGCACGAAGCCGGGGAACTCGAAGGCGCGGTCGTAGCCGCCCTTGCGTGCCTCGTCGCGGATCGAGTTGCCGTAGTCGAAGACCTCGGCACCGTTGTCCTGGAACTCCACCATCGCCCGCACGTGGGTCGCCATCGACTCGCGCGCCCGCTTCGTGAAGCCGACCGGGTCGGCCGTGCGCTCGGCCTCCCAGTCCTCGAACGCCGTGCCGACCGGCAGGTAGAACAGCGGGTCGTGCGCGGAGGTCTGGTCGGTGACGATGTCGATCGGGGCACCGGACTCGAGCAGGGCGGGCAACATCTCGGCCGCGTTGCCGAGGACACCGATCGACAGGGCACGCCGCTCGTCCCTGGCGGCGACGGCCATCTCGACGGCCTCGTCCAGCGACGACGCCTGGACGTCGAGGTAGCGGTGGTCGATCCGGCGGGTGATCCGCGACTGGTCGCACTCGATGCAGATCACGACGCCGTCGTTCATCGTGACGGCGAGCGGCTGGGCGCCACCCATGCCGCCGAGGCCGGCCGTGAGCGTGATGGTCCCGGCCAGGGTGCCGTCGTATCTCTTGTCCGCCACTGCGGCGAACGTCTCGAAGGTGCCCTGCAGGATCCCCTGGGTGCCGATGTAGATCCACGACCCGGCGGTCATCTGCCCGTACATCGTCAGCCCGAGGTCCTCGAGCCGGCGGAACTCCTCCCAGTTGGCCCAGTCGCCGACCAGGTTGGAGTTGGCGATCAGCACCCGCGGCGCCCACTCGTGGGTGCGCATCACGCCGACCGGCTTGCCCGACTGCACGAGCATCGTCTCGTCGTCCTCGAGGTCGCGCAGGGTCCGGACGAGGGCGTCGTACGCCTCCCAGTTGCGCGCGGCCTTGCCGGTGCCGCCGTAGACGACGAGGTCCTCGGGACGCTCGGCGTTCTCCGGGTCGAGGTTGTTCATCAGCATCCGCAGCGGCGCCTCGGTCTGCCACGACTTCGCGGACAGCTCGGTGCCACGGGCAGCATGGATGGGCAGTCTCTCGTTGGTTGAGGAGGGAGCGCTGGCGCCCGTCTCGAAACCAGTCATCGCAGTTCTCCGATCACTTCTTCAACGGCATGCAGGACAGCACCGGACCGGACCAGCTCGACGGCGGTCTCGATCTCGGGAGAGAGGTGGCGGTCGGGGCCGGGGCCCTCGATCCCGGAGGCCCGGAGCAGACGTACGACGCCAGCGGTGGCGGGCGAGGGCTCGAGCGGTGCGCGCAGGTCGAGGGCCCGGGCGGCGGTCAGCACCTCGATGGCGACGACGCGGGTGAGCCCGTCGATGGAGCGGCGCAGCTTGCGGGCGCCGGACCAGCCCATCGAGACGTGGTCCTCCTGCATCGCGCTCGACGGGATCGAGTCGACCGAGGCCGGGTTGGCGAGCCGCTTGAGCTCGGAGACGATCGCGGCCTGGGTGTACTGGGCGATCATGTGGCCGCTGTCGACACCCGGGTCGTGCGCGAGGAACGGCGGCAGCCCGTGGTTGCGGGCCTGGTCGAGGAACCGGTCAGTGCGCCGCTCGCTGATCGACGCGACGTCGGCCGCGACGATCGCGAGGAAGTCGAGCACGTAGGCCACGGGAGCCCCGTGGAAGTTGCCGTTGGACTCGACGCGACCTTCCTCGGCCAGCACGACGGGGTTGTCGACGGCCGAGGCGAGCTCGCGGCCCGCGACGACGGCGGCGTACTCGACGGTGTCGCGCGCAGCGCCGTGCACCTGCGGCGAGCACCGCAGCGAGTAGGCGTCCTGGACCCGGTTGCAGTCGGGGCCCCGGTGCGAGGCGACCACGCCGGAGTCGGCGAGGACGGCGGTCAGGTTGGCGGCCGCGAGCGCCTGGCCGGGGTGCGGGCGGATCGCCTGCAGCTCCGGGGCGAAGACACGGTCGGTGCCGAACTGGCCCTCGACCGACATGGCGGCCGCGATGTCGGCGGTCCGGAGCAACCGGCGCAGGTCGGTGATGGCCATCACGAGCATGCCGAGCATGCCGTCGGTGCCGTTGATGAGCGCGAGCCCCTCCTTGGCCTCGAGCTCGACGGGCGTCAGCCCGGCAGCGGCGAGGGCCTCGGCGGCCGGCATCAGGGTCCCGGAGGCGTCACGCACCGGACCCTCACCCATCAGCGCCAGTGCGCAGTGCGCCAGGGGGGCGAGGTCACCGGAGCATCCGAGCGAGCCGTACTCGTGCACCACCGGCGTGATGCCGTGGCTGAGCAACGAGGCCAGCAGCTGCGCGGTCTCGACGCGCACACCGGTGTGGCCGGTCGCCAGCGTCGAGAGGCGCAGCAGCATCAGGGCGCGCGTCACCTCCCGCTCGACCTCGGGGCCCGAGCCGGCCGCGTGCGAGCGGACCAGCGACCGCTGCAGCTGGTGGCGCATCTCCGTGGGGATGTGCCGGGTGGCGAGAGCGCCGAAGCCGGTGGAGATGCCGTACGCCGGCGTGGGGGCGGCGGCGAGCTCCTCGACCACGTCGCGGGCACGGGTCATGGCCGCGAGCGACTCGTCGCTCAGCCGGACCGGCGATCCCTCGCGGGCGACGGCCAGGACGTCTTCCATGGACAGGGGGCCGACACCGACGGGCACTGTTGTGGACATGGCTCCATCCAACGCCGTTCGAGTGGCCGGGACCACGAGCGGGGGGACCTCCACCGTCTCGGATCCGAGAATTCACGCGGTGAGACGAGCGTCACGACGATTTCTTTACCTTGCGGGAGGTTCGCGGCCACGGACGCGGGGTACGAAGCAGGTCGCCAACCGGCGCGGTTGTGCGCTCGGGCTTCACCACGGGGGAGATCATCATGAGAACACCCATCGTCGTCTCGACGATCCTGACCATGACCGCAACCGGCGCACTCGCCGCCGCACTCACGGGCTCGACGGCGCAGGCCGTTGTCGCGCAGGACAAGGTCCCCACGAAG
>DASTUX010000066.1:0-27279 GCA_035759395.1 Nocardioides sp. | reverse complement strand
GCCGCGAGCGCCATCACGCCGGCCGCGCCCACGACACACGGGATGCCCAGCTGGCGGGCGATGATCGCGGTGTGGCTGGTCGGGCCGCCGCGCTCGGTGACCAGCGCCAGCACGACGGAGGGATCGAGGCCCGCCGTGTCGGCGGGCGCCAGGTCCTCCGCGACCAGCACCGACGGCACCCGGGGTGTGGGCACCCCGGGCTCGGGCTCGCCGACGAGGTGCGCGACCAGACGGCGCTCGATGTCCTTGAGGTCCGTGACTCGCTCGGCCATCAGCCCGCCCATCCCCGCGAAGATCACGGCGAACTGCTCCACCGCGGCGTGCACGGAGGCCAGCAGGGGGTCGTCACCGCGCAGGTGCTTGCGCACCGCCCCGCGCAGCCCCTTGTCGCGGGCCAGCCCGGCGCTCGCGGTCAACACCTCGGCGACGGCACCCGAGGCCCGGTCCGCCTTGTGCTGGAACCCCTCCGCCACCGCGGCCACGGCATCGTCGTAGGCCGCCAGCGCCGCCTCGGCGTCGGCGTACTCACCGGTGCCGAACCGCGCCACGGCATCGGGCGAGACCTCGCTGCGGGCGACGAGCGCGGGGCCGTGGGCGATGCCGGGAACCACGGGGGTACCCCGGAGCAACGTGGGGCGCGATGATGCGTGACCGGTGTCCGTGCTGGTGACCATGGTCACAAGTTAACCCCTCGACCCCCTTGACAGTCAACACATTCGGGCGTAAAACAACATATACACAGATCCACGACCGGAACGGAGGGCACCGATGAGCATGTACGCCGAAGAGCGTCAGCAGGCGATGGCCCAGCTCGTGGCCGAGCACGGTCGGCTCTCGGTGAACGCCCTCGCGGAGGAGTACGACGTCACCACCGAGACGGTGCGACGTGACCTCTCCTCCCTGGAGCGGCTCGGGCTGGTCCGCCGGGTCCACGGGGGCGCGGTCCCCGGCAACACCTTGAACGTCATCGAGTCGGGCCTGGTGGAGCGCGACTCCGCCAACACCGCGCAGAAGGAGCTGATCGCGCACGCCGCGCTCGACCTGCTGCCCCCGGCCGGGTCCACGATCCTGCTGGACGCCGGCTCGACCACCAACCGGCTCGCTTCCCTGCTCCCCCGTGACCACCGGCTCACCGTGATCACCCACGCCGTGCCGATCGCCGCCCGGCTGGCCGGCAGCCCGCAGATCGAGCTGGTCCTGCTCCCGGGCCGGGTGCGCCCGACGACCCACGCCGCCGTCGGCGCCGACACCGTGACCGCCCTGTCCCAGCTCCGCGCGGACATGGTCTTCCTCGGCACCAACGGGCTGACCGTGGAGCACGGCCTCTCGACCCCCGACCGCGACGAGGCGGCGACCAAGCGGGCCATGGTGGCCAGCGCGCGTCGGGTGGTGGTGCTCGCGGACGCCAGCAAGATCGGCACCGAGTGCCCGCTCAGCTTCGCCTCCCTGGCCGAGGTCGACGTCCTCGTCACCGACGACGGCATCTCGCGCTCCGACCGGCGGGACCTGACCCAGGCCGGCCTCGAGGTCGTGGTCGCGGCATGATCGTCACCCTCACGCCGAACCCCAGCCACGACCGCACCGTCACGCTGACCGCCCCTCTCGAGCGCGGGGCCGTGCAGCGCGCCGAGTCGGTCATCTCGCAGGCCGGGGGCAAGGGCGTCAACATCTCCCGGGCCTCCATCGCCGCCGGCATCCCGTCCATCGCGGTGCTCCCGGCCGCGAAGGACGACCCCTTCGTGCTCGAGCTGCTCGCCGCGGGCATCGACTGCCGCCCGGTGCACAACGACGGCACGCTGCGGGTCAACATCACGATCAGCGAGCCCGACGGGACGACCACCAAGCTCAACAGCCCCGGCCCCACCGTCGGTCCGGACGTGCTGGCCGGCCTCACCGAGGCGCTGCGGCGCCGGGCCGCGTCGGCCGACTGGGTCGTGCTCGCGGGCTCGTTGCCGCCCGGGGCGCCGGTGGGCTGGTACGCCGAGCTGGTCGCCACCCTGCGCGCTGCCGGCGCCCGGGTGGCCGTCGACACGAGCGACGCCCCCCTGCGTGCCCTCGTCGACGGGTTGCCCGGGAGCGCCCCGCACCTGATGAAGCCCAACGGCGAGGAGCTGGCCTCCTTCACCGGCGGTGACGCCGACCTCCTCGAGTCCGACCCGGAGGCGGCCGCCCGGGCCGCGCTGACCCTGGTCGAGCGCGGGGTCGAATCGGTGCTCGCCACCCTCGGCCCGCACGGCGCCGTACTCGTCACGGCGGACGGCGCCTGGCACGCCACCCCTCCGCCCACATCCGTCGTCAGCACCGTCGGTGCGGGCGACTCCAGCCTCTTCGGCTACCTCCTCGGGGACATCCGGCAACGGACCCCCGACCAGAAACTCGCGCTCGCCGTTGCCTACGGCAGCGCGGCCGCCGGGCTGCCCGGCACAACCATCCCGCACCCCTCGCAGGTCAAGCCCGAGCTGGTCTCGGTCCGCGACCTCAACCTCACCCTAGGAGGGTGACGATGTCAGACCTGATCACGACCGATCTGGTTCGCCTCGACGTGGACCTCGGCTCCGACAAGCACGCCGTCATCGGCGCCCTCGCAGAGATCGTCGGCGGCGCGGGACGAGCGACCGACGTGTCCCAGCTCGTCGAGGACACCCTCGCCCGGGAGGAGACCTCCCCCACCGGCCTGCCCGGCGGGATCGCCATCCCCCACTGCCGCACCGCCGGGGTGGAAGTGCCCACGCTGGCCTTCGCCCGCCTCCGTCCGCGCGTCGACTTCGGCGCCAAGGACGGCCCGGCCGACCTGGCGTTCCTGATCGCGGCCCCCGCCGGCGGCGACAGCACCCACCTCCAGCTGCTCACCAAGCTGGCCCGGGCCCTGGTCAAGCCGGCGTTCGTCGCCTCGCTGCGCGAGGCCGAGAGCGCCGAGGAGATCGTGGCGCTGGTGACCGACGTGGTCGGGGTGTCCGTCGCCGCGGGTGCCCCGGCAACGCCGGCCGCTCCCGCCGCGGCTGCTGCGCCGGAAGCCCCGGCCGGGCGTCGCAGCCTGGTCGCCGTCACGGCCTGCCCGACCGGCATCGCGCACACCTACATGGCCGCCGAGGCCCTCGAGGCCGCGGCCGAGCGGGCCGGCGTCGACATCGACGTCGAGACGCAGGGATCGGCCGGCGCGCACCCGCTCGCCCCGGACGTCATCGCGAAGGCCTCCGCGGTGATCTTCGCGGTCGACGTGGGTGTGCGTGACCGCGGCCGGTTCGCCGGCAAGCCCGTCGTCTCGTCGAGCGTGAAGCGCCCGATCGACGAGGGCGACAAGATGATCGCCGAGGCCCTGCGCTACGCCGACGACCCCAACGCGCCTCGCGTCGAGGGCAGCGTCACCGCCGGCGAGCGCGGTGCCGGAGCCGGCGAGACCTGGGCAGGGCGCACCCGCCGTGTCCTGATGACCGGCGTGTCCTACATGATCCCGTTCGTCGCAGCTGGTGGTCTGCTGATCGCGCTGAGCTTCCTGCTCGGCGGCTACGAGATCGTCGGACCGTACGGCGACATCGCGGTCAACAACACCCTGTTCGACCTGCCCGACCCGGGCGCCTACGGGCTCGCCCACGCGCTGTTCGACTCCGGCCTGATGGCCTACATCGGCGCGCTGTTCTTCATCATCGGCAAGACCGCGTTCATGCTGTTCATCCCTGCGCTGTCGGGCTACATCGCCTATGCCATCGCCGACCGGCCAGGCATCGCCCCCGGCTTCGTGCTGGGTGGTCTGGCGGCCAACCTGTTCAACGTCCAGACGTCCGCTGACAGCCCCGTCTCCATGCCGGCCACCGGCTTCCTCGGCGCCATCATCGGTGGCGTCCTGGCCGGTGTGATCGCGCACTGGATCGCGAGCTGGAAGGTCCCGACCTGGGCCCGTGGCCTGATGCCCGTGCTGATCATCCCGCTGTTCACGTCGATCATCGCCGGGCTGCTGATGATCCTCGTCCTGGGCAAGCCGATCAACTGGCTGATGACCCAGCTCACCGACGGCCTGAACTCGATGAGCGGCAGCAGCGCGATCCTCCTGGGGATCATCCTCGGCCTGATGATGGCCTTCGACATGGGCGGCCCGCTGAACAAGGTGGCCTACAGCTTCGCCGCTGTCGGCGTGGGCGGCGCCGCCCTGGCGTCGGACGCTCCGGAGCTGAAGATCATGGCGGCGGTGATGCTCGCCGGCATGGTGCCCCCGATCGCCCTGGCGCTGGCGACCGTCGTCCGTCCCCACCTGTTCACGGTGGCCGAGCGCGAGAACGGCAAGGCAGGCTGGGCCCTCGGCGCCAGCTTCATCACCGAGGGGGCCATCCCGTTCGCGGCCGCCGATCCGCTGCGGGTCATCCCGGCGATCATGCTCGGCAGCGCCGTGACCGGTGGCCTGTCCATGGCCATGGACGTGGCCGTCCGCGCGCCCCACGGCGGCATCTTCGTGCTCTTCGCCGTGGACGGGGTGCTGGGCTACTTCATCGCCCTCGCGGCCGGGGTGCTCGTCGGCGCCGCCGCGGTGATCGTGCTCAAGTCGTTCGGTCCCAGCGACGAGGACGTCGTGCCCGTCGTCTGATCCGCCCTGCTCGTACCCGACCCACCCCAAGGAGAACCATGCCCAGCAAGTCCGTCGTCGTCGGTTCCGCCGTCGGCCTGCACGCCCGACCCGCCGCGATCATCGCCGAGGCGGCCGGTGACCTCGACTCCGAGGTCTACCTCTGCGTCCCCGGTGACGAGCCGGTCGAAGCCAGCTCGGCGCTGCTGATCATGACCCTCGGGGCCGGCAACGGCGCCACGGTCGAGGTCTCCGGTGACGACCAGGCAGCGGTCGACGCGATCGCGGCCCTGGTCGAGAAGGACCTCGACGCCTGAGGTTCCGGCACCCGTCAATCCGTCACTGGCCCGCCGTCGACCGACGGCGGGTCGGTGTCATTTCCGGGTCATTTCTGGGCGCGGACGGCGAGGTAGACGGCGCGGAACCCGACGGCCCGCTGCATCTCGCGCATGACGCCCCCGAAGAACTGCGCGCGGTAGGTCTCGTCGGTGACGGTGTTGACGGTCAGGTAGAGCCCGGAGAACGACGAGAGGAAGATCGAGACCTGCAGCAGCGCGACCGACACGCTCCTCACGTGCGGGACGCTGTGGGTGGGCGAGGTCAGCCAGGCGTCCATCACGGGTTCGGTCATGATCAGCGACCCGAAGACCATGAGGAACACGAAGACCGACAGCGTCACCAGCAGCACCTGCACGAGCTGGACCACCGCGAGCACGATGACGAGGTTCCAGCGCTCGTAACCGGTGACCTCGCCGTGCGCTGCCGGGTCGACGTCGGGGTCCTCGACCAGCTCGCGGCAGGCCTCCTCGAGGGGGGTGCCCTTGCACGCGTCGAGCAGCAACTGGTCGGTGATGTCGTCGTCGACCCGGTCGACCTCCTCGGGCAGCCGCACCAGCAGGAACGCCAGCGCGAGCACGAGGAACAGCACGACGGTCAGCACGAGCGCGCCGATCGAGAGGTTGGATCCGACCTGCCACACCTCGGTGTTGATGAACAGGAACGTGATGAAGAGCAGCAGCAGCGGCAGCGCGCGTGTGGTCATCGGCAGCAGCGTGCGCAGGCTGCCGAACGTCCGGGCCAGCGCCCACCTCACGATCGGGGCGGCATGCAGCTGGGTGAGGGCGTACCACGCGGCGGCGAGCAGCAGCAGGGACGCGAGGGTCGCCGGTCCCAGGGTCAGCTGGTCGGCGAACCACGCCAGCGCTCCCCCGGCCCCGGTCGCGACCAGCACCACGACCAGCAGGACCGGCACGATCCGCCGGGGCTTCAGCGCCTGGCGCACGTGCGCGCGCTGCTCCGGCACGAAGTAGGTCAGGCCGTGGTGCAGGAACCAGTCCTCCGCTGCCTGCACCCGGTCGGTCGGGACCGCCCTCACGACGCGGCCAGGAGGTCGCGGGCGCGGTCCACGTCGTCGTCCATCTGGGCGACCAGCTTCTCGACCGACTCGAAGGCGACCATCCCGCGCAGGCGGTGCACGAAGGACACCTCGACCTCCACGCCGTAGAGCTCGAGGTCGGTGCGGTCGAGGACGTAGCTCTCGACGCGTCGGTCGCGCTCACCGTCGAAGGTCGGGTTGGTGCCGACACTGATCGCCGCGGGGTAGGTCTCGCCGGTGTCCAGGCGCCGCAACCAGCCGGCGTACACCCCGTCCGCGGGAGCGGCGGTCATCGTGCTCGTCGGGACGTTCGCGGTGGGGAACCCGAGCTCGCGGCCACGCTGGTCGCCGCGGACGACCTCGCCGCGCACGGCGTACGGCCGGCCCAGCGCCTCAGCGGCGCCGGCCACGTCGCCGGCGGCCAGGCAGGTGCGCACGTAGGTCGACGACCAGACCTGGGGTCCACCGTCGAGCGCGATGCCCTCGGCGACGAAGCCGTGGGTGCCGCCGGCCTCGTGGAGAGTGGCGACGTCGCCGGCCGCCTTGTTCCCGAAACGGAAGTTGGCGCCGACCACGACCGCACGAGCGTGCAGGCCGTCGACCAGGACGCGCTCGATGAACTCCTCGGGCGTCCACGACGCGATCGCCCGGTCGAAGGGCAGGGCCAGGACCGCGTCGGCCCCCGCGTCGCCCAGCAGCTCGGCCCGCGTCTCCAGCGACGTCAGCGACGTCGGCGCGTGCTCGGGCCGCAGCACGGCCATCGGGTGAGGGTCGAACGTGACGGCGACCAGCGTGAGGCCACCCTCGTCGGCGACCTCCCGGGCCCGCTGCAGCACGTGGCGGTGGCCGAGGTGGACCCCGTCGAAGTTGCCGATCACCACCGCGGTGGGGCCCACGTCTGCGGGCACCTCGTCCATCGAACGCCAGATTCGCACGGCCAGAAGACTACTGGCGTGGCGGTCCCGGGGTCGGCTGCCGGGTCGACCCGGCGCTCAGACGAACACCGCGACGGCCCTGGCGACCTCGCCGCGCGGCTCGTAGAGCGCGAGGAACTCGCCGTCGGGGGCGAAGACGGCGGTGAGTCCGTCGAGGTCCAGGTCGAGCGCCCGTCCGACGCGTACGTCGCCCGCCGCCGCGTCGTCGAGGTCCCTGGCCGGGAACACGGCTCGAGCGGCCTGGGCGATCGGCAGCAGCTCGAACTCGTCGGCCAGCTGCTCGAGGGTGCGGGCCACGGAGAGGTCGAACGAGCCGACCGCCGTGCGCCGCAACGCGGTCAGGTGGCCGCCGACACCGAGCCGGGCACCGAGGTCGCGGGCGATGGCCCGGATGTAGGTGCCGCTCGAGCACCTCACCGAGACGTCCACGTCGACCGTGTCGCCGGCCGGGCGTACGTCGTGGACCACCAGCTCGTGGATGGTCACGGCACGGGCCTTCAGCTCGACGTCCTCGCCGTCGCGCACGCGCTGGTAGGCGCGCTTGCCGTCCACCTTGATCGCCGAGACCGCCGTCGGCACCTGCTCGATCTCACCCACGAACTCGGCAAGCACCGCGCGCACGGCCGCTTCCTCGACGCCGGCGGCCGACACGACGGCCGTCACCTCGCCCTCGGCGTCGTCGGTGGTGGTGGCCACGCCGAGCCGGATCGTGGCGTCGTACCCCTTCTCGGTGAGCATCAGGTGGCCGAGCAGCCGGGTGGCCCGGTTGACGCCGAGCACCAGCACGCCGGTGGCCATCGGGTCGAGCGTGCCTGCGTGACCCACCTTGCGGGTTCCCGCGAGACGACGTACCCGCGAGACCACGTCGTGCGACGTGATCCCCGCGGGCTTGTCGACGACGACCAGCCCGTTGCCGGTCGAGCTCACAACTCGTCGTCGCGCTCGCCGGCGTCTTCGGAGTCCTCGGCGAGCTCGTCCTCGCGCGGCTTGCGGTACGGGTCTTCCTCACCGGCGTGCGACGCGTTCAGGCGGGCGGCCGCGACGGCCGCGTCCGACTCGCGGGCCTTGGCCAGCAGGTCGTCGAGGTGCCGGGCGTTCTCCGGAAGCGCGTCGTGGATGAAGGTCAGGCTCGGCACGATCCGCATCCCGAGCTGCTTGGCGACCTCCGAGCGGAGCACGCCCTTGGCCGACTCGAGCGCGGCGGCCGAGTTGGTCAGGTCGGTGCCCTCGCCCAGCACCGTGTAGAAGATCGTCGCCTGCTGGCTGTCACCAGTGAGCCGGACGTCGGTGATGGTGACGAACCCCAACCGAGGGTCCTTGATCCGTCGCTCGAGCATCTCCGCGACGATCACCTGGATCCGATCGGCGATCTTGCGCACACGTGGGCTTGCCATGGTCCTACCTTCTCAAGAGTCTGGAAACGTGAGTCGGCGGGACCCCGCGAACGAGGTCCCGCCGACGTGCACTGCTGGATCAGCTGCGCGGGATCTCGCGCATCTCGAAGGACTCGACGATGTCGCCGATCTCGATGTTCTGGTAGTTCTTCAGCACCAGACCACACTCGAAGCCCTCGCGGACCTCGGACGCGTCGTCCTTCTCCCGCTTCAGCGAGGCGAGGTCGAGGTTGTCCGCGACCACCTTGCCGTCGCGGAGCAGACGCGCCTTGGCGTTGCGCCGGAGGAGGCCACTGGTGACCATGCAGCCGGCGATGTTGCCGATCTTCGAGGAGCGGAAGATGTTGCGGATCTCGGCCTGGCCGAGCACCGCCTCCTCGTAGACGGGCTTGAGCATGCCCTTGAGCGCCGCCTCGATCTCCTCGATCGCCTGGTAGATGACCGAGTAGTAGCGGATCTCGACACCTTCCTTGTCGGCCATCTCGGTCGCCTTGCCCTGGGGCCGGACGTTGAACCCGATGATGATCGCGTCGGAAGCCGCGGCCAGGTCGACGTTGGTCTCGGTGATCGCACCGACACCGCGGTCGATGACGCGCAGGGTGACCTCTTCGCCGACGTCGATCTTCGACAGCGAGTCCTCGAGCGCCTCGACCGAACCGGACACATCGCCCTTGAGGATGAGGTTGAGCTCCTGGCTCGCACCCTTCTCCATGGAGGCCATGAAGTCCTCGAGCGTACGACGCACGCGGCGCTTGGCCTGCATGGCCGCCCGCTCACGCGACTCGCGCTTCTCGGCGATCTGACGGGCCATGCGGTCGTCGTCGACGACGATGAACGTCTGGCCGGCGCCGGGCACCGCGGTGAGTCCGAGGACCATCGCGGGACGCGACGGGTCGGCCTCGGTGATGTTGTCGCCGTGCTCGTCGAGCATCGCCCGGACCCGGCCGTAGCCGGCTCCGGCGACGATCGAGTCGCCCACGCGCAGCGTTCCGCGCTGGACCAGGACCGTCGCGACCGGGCCGCGGCCACGGTCGAGGTGTGCCTCGACGACGAGACCCTGGGCGTCCTGGTCGGGGTTGGCCCGCAGGTCGAGCGAGGCGTCGGCGGTGAGGATGACGGCCTCGAGCAGCTTGTCCAGGTTGAGCTCGGACTTCGCGGAGACGTCGACGAACATCGCGTCGCCGCCGTACTCCTCGGGGACCAGGCCGTACTCGGTCAGCTGGCCGCGCACCTTGGTCGGGTCCGCGTCCGGCTTGTCGATCTTGTTGACCGCGACCACGATCGGGACGCCGGCGGCCTTGGCGTGGTTCAACGCCTCGACCGTCTGCGGCATGACACCGTCGTCGGCCGCGACCACGAGGATCGCGATGTCGGTGGCCTGCGCACCACGAGCACGCATGGCGGTGAACGCCTCGTGACCCGGGGTGTCGATGAAGGTGATCCGACGCTCCGTGCCGTCGACCTCGGTCGCGACCTGGTAGGCACCGATGTGCTGCGTGATGCCACCGGCCTCCTTGTCGACGACGTTGGCGTTGCGCAGCGCGTCGAGGAGCTTGGTCTTTCCGTGGTCGACGTGACCCATGACCGTGACCACCGGGGGCCGGATCGCCAGGTCGGACTCGTCGCCCTCGTCCTCGCCGAACTCGAGGTCGAACGACTCGAGCAGCTCGCGGTCCTCGTCCTCGGGGGACACGACCTGGACGACGTAGTTGAGCTCCTCACCGAGCAGCTCGAACGTCTCGTCGTTGACCGACTCGGTCGCCGTGACCATCTCGCCGAGCGAGAAGAGCATCTGGACCAGGGACGACACGTCGACGCCGATGCGCTCGGCGAAGTCGGTCAGCGAGGCGCCGCGGGGCAGCTTGACGGTCTCGCCGTCACCCTTGCGGACGCGGATCCCACCGATGGTGGGCGCCTGCATCGCCTCGAACTCCTGACGACGAGCGCGCTTCGACTTGCGACCACGACGCGAGGGACCGCCGGGGCGACCGAAGGCACCCTGGGTCTGACCGCGCTGGCCGGGACGACCGCCACCGGGACGGCCACCGCCGCTGGGGCCGAAGCCACCGGGACGGCCACCGGCACCGGGGGCACCGGCGCCTGCGCCGGGGCCACCACGACCGGGAGCACCGCCGCGACCGGCGGGGCCACCGCGACCGGGAGCACCGGCACGGCCGGGGCCACCACCCGGGCCGCCGGGTCCACGGCCACCAGGACCGGAACCGAAGGCGGCAGGGGACTTGGGCATCATCGCCGGGTTGGGACGGGGCATGCCCGGGCGACCGGGTGCGCCACCGTCACGCCCGGCGGGCGGACGCGGCGGACGCTGGTCGGAGCCACCGGCGCCACTGGGGGCGCCACCGGCGGGTGCCGGACCGCGGTCGCTGCTGGGCGCAGGGGCCGCCGGGCGACGACCCATGCCCTGGCTGGGAGCGAAGGGGTTGTTGCCCGGGCGCGGCGAGCCGCCTCCGGGACGTCCCACGGGACGCGGTGCCGGGGCCTTCGGGGCAGGAGCGGTGGTCGCCTCGGCCGCGGCCGCAGGGGCCTCGGGCTCGGCGGGACGCTCGGCCGGCTTCTCGGCGGCCGGAGCCTCTGCCGGGACCTCGACGGGGGCCTCAGCGGCCGGAGCGCGCTTGGGGCCGGGCTTGGGCGCGGTCCGCTTGGCGGGCGCCTCCTGCTCGGCGGCAGGGGCGGCCTCAGCGGCCGGGGCGGCGGGCTCGGGGCTCGCTGCCTGCGGCTCCGCGGGGGCAGCAGGGGCGGCCTTCTTCGCAGGCGCCTTCGGGGCGGCCGGGGCAGGCGCCTCGGCCGGAGCAGCGGGGGCAGCGGACTTCAGCTGCGCGCCGTACTCCTTCTTGAACCGCATCTCGACGGGGGGTTCAACGGTCGAGCTCGCCGACTTGACGAACTCCCCCATCTCCTTGAGCTTCTCGAGAACGAACTTGCTCTCGACACCGAACTCTTTGGCGAGTTCGTGGACTCGGGTCTTGGCCACAATTCTCCTTCTGGCCTCTCGACCCGATTCCGGGGTGTTCGAGAGGGCGTTAGTGGGTGTGCAAACTCATCGCGAGTTACTCATCGAGTGCTCATGAGCTGCTGCTCCAGTTTCTGTCGTTCGTTCACGGAAGGTGCGCTCGCGAGTCGAGGTAGTCGCCGAGCGGTGTGCTGGTCAGCCCGTCTCGGACCCTGAGGGCCCGGGAGAAGGCTCTCCGGCGCACCGCGAGCTCGTAGCACTCGGTCGTGGGGTGCAGATGAGCACCTCGCCCGGGTGCGGTGCCCCCGGGATCGGGTACGACGGCCGCCTGGCCGTTCGCGTCCGAGCCCGCAGTCACCCGCAACAACTCGCGTTTCGTGGCCCTCGTCCGACATCCCACGCAGGTCCGGACCGGCCCCGTGAGGGACGCAGAATCCGGGCGAGCAGGGGAGATCTGTTCTCGAGCCACTGGCGACAACCCTACCGTGCAGGGCCACCGGTTAACGAACCGGCAGCGCTGCACGACGAGGCGTGCGTCACCGATTCGCTACTGGGTCATGACTGTGGCGCGGGCGCCTCATCGGACCTGATGTCGATCCGCCAGCCGGTCAGGCGCGCGGCGAGGCGGGCGTTCTGGCCCTCCTTGCCGATCGCCAGCGACAGCTGGAAGTCGGGGACGACGACCCGGGCCGAGCGGGCCTCGAGGTCGACGATCTCGACCGAGCTGACGCGGGCCGGCGAGAGCGCGTGCGCGACCAGCTCTGCCGGGTCCTCGGACCAGTCGACGATGTCGATCTTCTCGCCGTGCAGCTCCGACATCACGTTGCGGACCCGCTGGCCCATCGGGCCGATGCAGGAGCCCTTGGCGTTGACGCCGGCCACGTCGGAGTAGACCGCGATCTTGGTGCGGTGGCCAGCCTCGCGCGCGATCGCCGCGATCTTGACCGTGCCGTCGGCGATCTCGGGGACCTCGAGGGCGAAGAGCTTCTTGACCAGGTTGGGGTGCGAGCGCGACAGCGTGATCTGCGGGCCGCGCATCCCCTTGCGCACCGAGACGACGATGCACTTGATCCGGGCGCCGTGCTCGTAGCGCTCACCGGGCACCCGCTCCCCCGTCGGCAGCAGCGCCTCGAGCTTGCCGAGGTCGACCATCACGTCGTCGGGGTTGCGACCCTGCTGGATGACGCCGGAGATGATGTCGCCCTCCTTGCCGGAGAACTCACCGAACCTGATGTCGTCCTCGGCGTCGCGCAGCCGCTGCAGCATGATCTGCTTCGCGGTCGTCGCGGCGATCCGGCCGAACCCGTCAGGCGTGTCCTCGTACTCCGGACCGGCGTTGCCCTCCTCGTCGATCTCGCGCGCGAGCACGGTGACGTGGCCGCTCTTGCGGTCGAGCTGGACGCGTGCGGTCTCCTGCGCGCCGGGGGTCTTGTGGTACGCCGTGAGCAGGGCCTGCTCGATGGCCTCGACGAGGACGTCGAAGGAGATCTCCTTCTCGCGCTCGAGCATGCGCAGGATGTTCAGGTCGATGTCCATCAGCCCTCCTCTACTTCCTCGTCTTCGGAGCTCTTGCGGCCCCTGCGGTTGAACTCGACCTGGACGAGCGCCTTGGCGATGTCGGCGTAGCCGACCTCGCGCGTGGAGCCGTCCTCGTCAAGGGTGACGCTGTCGTCGGTGGAGCTGGTGACCCGGCCGGTGACGGTCGCGCCGTCGGTCAGCGTCACCTTCACCAGGCGGTCGGCGTTGCGGCGCCAGTGGCGCGGCAGGGTGAGCGGTCGGTCCACGCCCCGGGACGTCACCTCGAGGGTGTAGGGCTGCTCGCCCAGTGCGTCGGACTCGTCGAGCACCGCGGAGACCTCGCGCGTCGCGTCGGCCACGTCGTCGAGCGTCACGCCACCGTCCTTGTCGACAGCGATGCGGACGATGCGTCGCTTGCCTGCGGGGGTGATCTCGATGGCCTCGATGTCGAGGTCCAGGGCACTCAGGGGGTCGACGAGCTCTGCTTCGATGCGGTCCCGGACTGCGTCCTGCTTGGCACTGCTCACGGGGGGCGACCTCCTTGTGCTGTTGTCGAAACACCACGATAGCGGCAGGGCAGCGCCCCCTCACCCGGCGGGGATCTGGCCGGGGGCCGGGCCTCGGCAGGGGCCCCCGATAAGGTCAGCGCCGTGCTCGTCCTCCCCCGCGTCACCACCACTCGTCGTACGGCGCTCGGCGGCGCCGCGGCGACGCTCGGGGTGGGCGTCGGGGCGCTCGCGGGCTGCGACCTCGACCCCGACAGCTCCGGTCCGGAGTCGTCCGACGAACCCACGACCGGGCCCTCCGCCGACCCTGACACCGGGCTCGTCGACACCGTCCTGGCCGAGCTCCGCGAGCTCACCGACCTGGTCTCGGGCGTCGCCGCTGCTCACCCGGGTTTGAGCCGGGCCATGACCGGACTGCGCGACCTCCATCTCGCCCACCGCGAGGCCCTGTCCGACGAGTCGGTCGACGAACCGGCCGGCGGCGGACAGCTGGACCCGCGCACCGGACCCACGCAGGCCCTCGCCCTGGTCCGCGGCCGCGAACGACGGACCCAGGGCCGGTTGGCCGACTGGTCGGTGGCGGCCGAGAGCGGTGCGCTGGCCCGGCTGTTCGCCTGCATGTCAGCGGGTGTCGCCCAGCAGCTCGCGGTCCTGCCGGCGACGGCGGGTGCCGGCGCATGACGACCCTGGACGCGGTCCAGACCACGCTGGCCGCCGAGCACGCGGCGGTCTACGTGTACGCCGCCCTCGGTGGGCAGACCTCGCGCACCGGGTCGCCGGTGCTCTTCGCCGCGATCTCCTCGGCCTACGCCACGCACCGGGCACGGCGCGACCGGCTGGTCCAGGAGGTGTCCGACCTGGGCGGGTCGCCGGTGGCGGCCGAACCGGCGTACGAGCTGCCCCAACGCCTCGGCACCGTCACCGGGGTCAATCGCGCGGCGCTGGACCTGGAGCGGGCCTGTGCGGAGACCTACGCGTCGCTGGTGGCGAACACCGCCGGCTCGGCGCGGCGCTGGGCGATCGCGGCCCTGACGGATGCAGCGGTCCGCGAACTCGGCTTCCGGGGAACGCCCGAGATGCTCCCCGGTGCAGCTGAGTACGCGGACCGCTGAAGGCCCGGACAACAAGGCCCGTCACGGGAGGTTCCGCCTGGCGTGGGGGACCGACGTGAACTCCCGTCTGCAAAAGCATGCAACACGCGGACGGGGAAGGCGATCACTTGCCTTCCTCACAATTGTGCAATGCACAAAACTGCAGAACGTCACATGAGCCCCAGCAGCACGGGATCAGTACCAGGCGGAGACGATCCCGTGGATGTCGGCGACCCGGTGCGCCACGGCGTCCGGCTCCCCCTCGGTGTGCCCCATCTGGGAGGTGGGGATCGTGCTGTGCGGGACGTGGATCGCGCGCATGCCGGCCTGGTGGGCGCCCCAGACGTCGTCGAAGAGCCGGTCGCCCACGTAGACGCAGCGCGCGGGGTCGGCGGCCCCGACCGCGTCCATCGCGGCGCCGAACGCCTTCGGGGACGGCTTCGTCCACGGGATCTCGCTGGTGTAGACGTCGCCGTCGATCAGGTGGCGCACCCCGTCGCGCTCGAAGATCGCCTCGTGGAAGGCGCGTGGCCAGATCGTGTTGGAGAGCACCCCGACCTTGATCCCGTCGGCGCGCAGTGCCTCGAAGAGTGGCGCCACCTCGGCGTCGGTCCGGGTGTGCGGCTCCCAGAACTCGTAGTACGCCGAGAGCAGCTCGGGGTCGTGGTCGAGCCCGGCCACCTCGAACAGGTCGGCGACGGTCGCGCTCTGCTGGTGGTCGCGCGAGCGACCCCACACGGCCTCCCCCGCCGCGTGCAGGCGGGTCGTGATCTCGGCCGGGTCGTGGTGGGCGTTGACGACGGCCTGCGCGAGCGCGAGGGACTCGGCGTGGAAGTCGACGTCGTGCCAGCGGGTGAGCGTGCCGCCCCAGTCGAAGATGACGGCGTCGATGCCGCGGGCCTCAGGCACGGACGCGACGCACCACGTGGTCGACGACGTGGTCGGTCGGGACCTGCGTGCGCTCGCCGCTCGCCCGGTCCTTGACCTCGATGGTGCCGTCGGCCAGGCCCTTGCCGACCACGACGATGGTCGGGACGCCGATCAACTCGGCGTCCTTGAACTTCACACCGGGGCTGATCTTCCCGGCACGGTCGTCGAAGAGCACCTCGATGCCCTGCTGCGAGAGCTCGTGGGCGATCCGCTCGGCGACCGCGATGACGTGCTCGTCCTTGCCGGCGGCGACGAGGTGGACGTCGGCCGGCGCGACCTCGCGGGGCCAGGACAGGCCGAACTCGTCGTGGGTGCCCTCGGCGATCGCGGCTACGGCCCGCGAGGGACCGATGCCGTAGGAGCCCATGGTGACCGTGACCAGCTTGCCGTTCTCGTCGAGCACCTTGAGGTCGAGGGCCTCGGCGTACTTGCGGCCGAGCTGGAAGATGTGGCCCATCTCGATCCCGCGGGCCGACTCGAGCGTGCCCTCGGAACAGTTCGGGCAGGCGTCGCCGTCGCGCACCTCGGCGGCCTCGATCGTGCCGTCGGGGGTGAAGTCGCGACCGACCACCAGGTCGACGACGTGACTGCCGTCGACGTCGGCACCGGTGACCCAGCGGGTGCCTTCGACGACGCGGGGGTCGACCAGGTAGCGGATGCCGGAGGCCCGCTCCTCGCCCAGCACGCCGGGTCCGATGTAGCCCTTGACCAGCGCGGGGTGGTTGCGGAACTCCGCCTCGTCGAAGGGCTCGACCTCGGTCGGCTCGAGCTGGCCCTCGAGCCGCTTCTGGTCGACCTCGCGGTCGCCGGGTACGCCGATCGCGACCGGCTCACGGGTGCCGTCGGGGTGCTTGAGGGTGACGAGCACGTTCTTCAGGGTGTCCGCCGCGGTCCAGGCCCGGTCGTCGCGCGGGTACTTCTCGTTGAGGTGGTCCACGAGGGTCTGGATCGTCGGGGTGTCGGGCGTCTGCTCCGCGTGGGCGGCGGGGACGTCGTCGTACGGCAGGGCTGCGGGAGCGGGCACCTGGACCGCCTCGACGTTGGCGGCGTAGTCGCAGCTGGTGCAGCGGACGTAGGTGTCCTCGCCGACCTCGGCCTTGGCGAGGAACTCCTCGGACTTGGACCCACCCATGGCGCCCGAAGTCGCCTTGACGATGACGTACTCGAAGCCGAGCCGGTCGAAGATCCGGACGTAGGCGTCGCGGTGGATCTGGTAGCTGCGCTCGAGGCCGGCGTCGTCGACGTCGAAGGAGTAGGAGTCCTTCATGACGAACTCGCGGCCGCGCAGCACCCCGGCACGCGGACGTGCCTCGTCGCGGTACTTGTTCTGGATCTGGTAGATCGAGAGCGGCAGGTCCTTGTACGACGAGTAGAGGTCCTTCACCACGAGGGTGAACATCTCCTCGTGGGTCGGGCCGAGCAGGTAGTCGTTGCCCTTGCGGTCCTTGAGCCGGAAGAGGCTGTCGCCGTACTCGGTCCAGCGGCCGCTGGCCTCGTAGGGCTCGCGGGGCAGGAGGGCCGGGAAGAGCATCTCCTGGGCGCCGATCGAGTTCATCTCGTCGCGGATGATCTGCTCGACCCTGCGCAGCACACGCAGACCGAGCGGGAGCCACGTGTAGATGCCGGGGGCGGCGCGGCGGATGTAGCCGGCGCGCACGAGCAGCCGGTGGCTCGGGACCTCGGCGTCCGCGGGGTCGTCTCGCAGGGTGCGCACGAACAGGGTCGACATCCGCAGGATCATGCGCGCAAGGCTACTTGTGCGGTCGGTGCGCTGACGAACCAGTTCCGCCGCAGCGCTCAGGCGGCGCGTGCCGCCTTCAGGGCCGCCTTGATCAGGGGGATCTGCAGCGGCAGGCGGGCGAACGCCGCCGCCTTGAATCCGGTGTTCCTGGTGCGCGTCGAGTCGAGGGCCATCTTGACGTTGCCCGGGAAGACGCCCGCGAGCAGCGCCGCGCTCGCCCAGCCGGCGGCGGGGCGCGTGCGGGGGTGCAGCAGGCCCGCGGCGCAGGCCAGCTCGGCCACGCCACTGCCCCAGATGACCTCGCGGTGGCGCGGGACCCAGGCCGGCATCAGCGGCTCGAACACCTCGGGCTTGACGAGGTGGACGGTGCCGCTGACGGTGAAGAGGCCGACGAGGACCTTGGTGCCGCGGGAGAGACTCACCCGGCGAGCGTAACGGCCGGCCCTCGGCCGTCCCCGGAACGTCTCAGAACATCACGGTCGCGAAGCGAGCCGTCTCGCGGAAGCCGGCCTTCTCGTAGGCACGCCGCGCGCTGAGGTTCCAGTCGTTGACGTAGAGCGAGACCACCGGCGCGATCTCACGACGCACGATCTCGACGACCGCGGCCATCCCGGCCGTGGCCAGACCCTCGCCGCGACGGTCCTCGGGGACCCACACGCCCTGGATCTGGGCGGCCGCCGGGGTCGCGCAGGCGACCTCGGCCTTGAAGACCAGCCTGCCCTCGTCGAACCGGGCGAAGGACCAGCCACGGTTGACCAGCTGGGTGACGCGGGCGCGGTACAGCTCGGCGCCGCCGCCGTACTCGGGAGAGAGCCCGACCTCCTCGGTGTACATCGCCACGCACGCCGGGTAGAGCTCCGCGAGGTCGTGCCGGGTCGTACGCCGCACCAAGGGGTCCGGCTCGATGGCCGGCGGACCGGCGATCTCGAGGTGCGGCTGGTTCCACCGGGTCTCGCGGGGTCTCCCCCAGCTCGCGGAGACGCCGTTCCAGATCACCTCGATCGCCGCCTGCGGCCCGACGATGGTCGAGGCCGTCCGCCCGCGGGCCATCGCCCGCTCGGCGAAGGCAGCGGCGTCCTCGGCGGTGGCCTGCACGGGCACGAGGTTGGCCCCCACGTGGCAGGCCGCTCGCAGCTCGCCGCCCTCGAACCGGCCCCACATCTCACCGCCGAGCCAGCGCGGCTCGAGGTTGGTGGTGCGGGCGCGGTAGTCGGTGAAGACGTTCACGACCGGATCCCTCCCGGCGAGGTCCAGGAAGGCGTCGAGGTCGGCGGCCCCGAGGGGCCGGACACCGTGGCGGGTCGTGAGCACGACGCGAGCCTACGCGGCTGCGGGCCCGCCGGCGCTAGGAGACGCTGACCTCGGCCGAGGCGCCGTCGACGGCCTCCATGCCCTCGGCGATCCGCATCGCCTCCTCGATCAGGGTCTCGACGATCTTCGACTCCGGGACGGTCTTGATGACCTCGCCCTTGACGAAGATCTGGCCCTTGCCGTTGCCGGAGGCGACGCCGAGGTCGGCCTCGCGGGCCTCGCCCGGGCCGTTGACGACGCAGCCCATGACCGCGACGCGCAGCGGGACCTCGAGGCCGTCGAGCCCCGCGGTCACCTCCTCGGCGAGCTTGTAGACGTCGACCTGGGCGCGGCCGCAGGACGGGCACGAGACGATCTCGAGCTTGCGGGGACGCAGGTTCAGCGACTGCAGGATCTGGATGCCGACCTTGACCTCCTCGACCGGAGGCGCGGAGAGGGAGACCCGGATCGTGTCGCCGATCCCCTTGGCGAGCAGCGCGCCGAACGCGGTCGCGGACTTGATGGTGCCCTGGAAGGCGGGGCCTGCCTCGGTCACGCCGAGGTGGAGCGGCCAGTCGCCGGCCTCGGCGAGGAGCTCGTAGGCACGCACCATGACAACGGGGTCGTTGTGCTTGACCGAGATCTTGAAGTCGTGGAAGTCGTGCTCCTCGAAGAGGCCCGCCTCCCAGACGGCCGACTCGACCAGCGCCTCGGGCGTGGCCTTGCCGTACTTGTCCATGATCCGCTTGTCGAGGCTGCCGGCGTTGACGCCGATCCGGATGCTCGTGCCGCGGTCCTTGGCAGCGCGGGCGATCTCCTTGACCTGGTCGTCGAACTTGCGGATGTTGCCGGGGTTGACCCGGACGGCGGCACAACCGGCGTCGATCGCGGCGTAGACGTACTTCGGCTGGAAGTGGATGTCGGCGATGACCGGGATCTGCGAGTGCTGCGCGATCTCGGCGAGCGCGTCCGCGTCGTCCTGGCTCGGGCAGGCGACACGCACGATGTCGCACCCGGTAGCGGTCAGCTCGGCGATCTGCTGCAGGGTCGAGTTGACGTCGGAGGTGAGCGTCGTGGTCATCGACTGGACCGAGACCGGGTGGTCGCTGCCGACGCCGACCTTGCCGACCTGGATCTGGCGGGTCTTGCGTCGTGGGGCGAGCACCGGCGGTGGAGCAGCGGGCATGCCCAGGTTGATCTCGGTCATGGGTTCGATCCTATGAGTTGATGTGGAGGGGGACGACGAGGTCCCCGACGATGAGGACCACACCCATGACGAGCAGGAGCGCGGCGAAGCCGTACGCCACCGGGAGCAGCTTCGCGACGTCGACGTACCCCGGGTCGGGGCGGCCACGCAGACGAGCGAAGCCACGGCGGACCGCCTCCCACAGCGCGCCCGCGATGTGGCCGCCGTCGAGCGGCAGCAACGGCAGGAAGTTGAACAGGCCGATGAAGAAGTTGAAGCCCGCGATCAGCATCAGCAGGTAGACGGCCTTCTCGGCGACGGGGAAGCCCTCGTCGGACACGGTCTCACCGGCGAGGCGGCCGCCTCCGACGATGCTGACCGGGCTGTCGATCGAGCGCTCCTCGAGGCCGACGATCGCCCGGGCGACCCCCCAGACCTTGACCGGGAGGGTGCCGAGCGCGTGGACCGTGGTGACGGCCATCCCGCCCATCTGGTCGAGCGTGTAGAGCGGTCCTCCGGTGGTCGTGACCTCGTGGAAGGTCGGGCTGACGCCGAGGAAACCGACCTGCCGCAGCGTCTGGTCGGCCTGCGAGGCGGGCCGGGCCTCGACGGTGGTGCTGGTGGTGCCGGTGAGCTCGCGGCCGTCGCGTTCGTAGCCGATGACGGCGGTGCCGTCGCTGTTCCCGCGGATCAGCGCCCGCAGCTGGTCCCAGCTGGTGATCGGCGTCCCGTTGAAGCTGGTGACGACGTCACCCGGACGCAGGCCCGCTTCGTACGCCGGGGCGATCGGGTCGGTGGCCTCGCACCTGGTCCGGTTGTCGACGTACGGGATCACGCACTTCGACACGGTGTCGATGACCGGCCGGCCGGCGTCCGGCTCGATGGAGTGGGTGCCGTAGGTCGCGAAGACGCCCCAGAAGATGAAGAAGGCGATCAGGATGTTCACGGTCGGGCCGCCCGACATCACGATGACCTTCTTCCACCACGGCATCTTGTAGAAGAGCCGGTCGGTGTCCTCGGGCCGGATCGTGTCCCACTCGGCGGCGCGGGCGTCGGAGATCAGCTGGGTGAACATGCCCGTGTTGGTCCGGCGGACGTGGACGACGCGGTTGCCGTCCTCGTCGTACACCGGGTGCTCGCGGTCCTCGTCGAGCTCCTCGGCACCGGGCGGGAGCATCCCGACGATCTTCACGTAGCCACCGAGCGGGATCGCCTTGATGCCGTACTCGGTCTCCCCGACCTGCCTGCTCCACACCGTGGGGCCGAAGCCGACGAAGTAGTGGGTGACCTTCCCGCCGAACTTCTTGGCCGGGATCATGTGGCCGAGCTCGTGCAGGCCGATCGACGCCAGGATGGCGAACGCGAAGATCACCACGCCCAGCGTGTAGTAGACGGCGGTCATCCCACGCCCTTCTCTGTCTGGCCTTCGATCACGCGTGCGGCACGGTCCCGCGCCCACTGGTCGGCGGCGACGATGTCGTCCACGGTGAGGTGCTCACTCGAGGGTACGTCGTGGTCCCCCAGCACGGCAGCGACGGTGTCGACGATCGCGGTGAACGCCAGGCGTCCGGTGCGGAACGCGTCGACGCAGACCTCGTTGGCGGCGTTGTAGACCGCCGGAGCGGTGCTTCCGGCCTCGCCGGCGGCGCGGGCCAGGGAGACGGCCGGGAACGCCTCGTCGTCGAGCGGGAAGAACTCCCAGGTCTCCGGCCGCGTCCAGTCGACCGGTGGCGCCGCGTCGGGCACCCGGTCGGGCCAGTTGAGGCCCAGGGCGATCGGGATCAGCATGGTCGGCGGGCTGGCCTGCACCAGCGTCGAGCCGTCGACGAACTCCACCATCGAGTGGACGACGCTCGTGGGGTGCACGACGACCTCGATCCGGTCGAAGGGGATGCCGAAGAGCAGGTGCGCCTCGATCACCTCGAGCCCCTTGTTGACCAGCGTCGCGGAGTTGATCGTGATGACCGGGCCCATGTCCCAGGTCGGGTGGTTCATCGCCTGCTCGGGCGTGACCTCGGCCAGCTGCTCGCGGGTCCGGCCCCGGAACGGTCCGCCGCTCGCGGTCAGCACGAGGCGGCGTACCTCCTCGGCGCGGCCGCCTCGCAGACACTGGGCCAGCGCGGAGTGCTCGGAGTCGACCGGCACGATCTGGCCCGGCTTCGCCCGCTCGAGCACGAGCGGGCCGCCCATGATCAGCGACTCCTTGTTGGCCAGCGCGAGCGTCGTGCCCGCGTCGAGCGCGGCGAGGGTGGGTCGCAGCCCGACCGCACCGGTGATGCCGTTGAGGACGACGTCGGCGGGCGCGGACGCCGCCTCGACGGAGGCCTCCTCGCCGAGGCCGTGGAACGCCGGGCGGAACTCCTCCACCTGGCGCGCGAAGAGCTCGGGGCTGGAGCCGCCGGCGGTCAGCCCGACGACCCGGAAGAGCTCGGGGTTGGCGCGGACCAGGTCGAGGGCCTGGGTGCCGATCGAACCTGTCGAGCCGAGGATGACGACGTCGCGGGGAGTCACGCGCGCATTGTTCCAGTCATCGGTCCCCCGTCCTACGCTGGCGGCATGAGCCCTGCACCCGCCGGCGGCCCGGCCCTCCCCCAGGAGCGCCGCCTCGTCACCGAGATCCCCGGTCCCGAGTCGCTGGCCAGGCTGGACCGCAAGAAGGCCCACGTCGCGACCGGCGTGGGGACGGCTCTGCCGGTCTTCGTCGTGGCGGCGGGTGGCGGCGTGATCGTCGACGTCGACGGCAACTCGCTGATCGACCTCGGCTCCGGCATCGCCGTCGTCAGCGTGGGCAACGCCGCGCCCTCGGTGGTCGCGCGGGTCCAGGAGCAGGTCGCGGCGTTCACGCACACCTGCTTCATGGTCACGCCGTACGACGGCTACGTCGACGTCTGCGCCGCGCTCGGCGAGCTGACGCCGGGCGACCACGCGAAGAAGACGGCGCTGTTCAACTCGGGTGCCGAGGCGGTCGAGAACGCCGTCAAGATCGCCCGCGTCGCGACCGGCCGGACCGCGGTGGCGGTCTTCGACCACGCCTACCACGGGCGCACCAACCTGACGATGGCGATGACCGCGAAGAACATGCCCTACAAGCACGGCTTCGGGCCGTTCGCGGGCGAGGTCTACCGGGCGCCGATGTCCTACCCGTTCCGCGACGGGCTCACCGGCGAGGAGGCCGCCGCCCGCGCGATCGACGTGATCGACAAGCAGGTCGGCGCGAGCAACCTCGCGTGCGTGGTCATCGAGCCGATCCAGGGCGAGGGCGGCTTCGTCGTCCCGGCCCCCGGGTTCCTGCCGGCACTCGCGTCGTGGTGCACCGACAACGGCGTGGTCCTCATCGCCGACGAGATCCAGTCCGGCTTCTGCCGAACCGGTGACTGGTTCGCCTGCGACGACGAGGGTGTCGTGCCCGACCTCGTGACGACCGCCAAGGGCATCGCGGGCGGCCTGCCCCTGGCCGGAGTCACCGGCCGGGCCGAGCTGATGGACTCGGTGCACGTGGGCGGGCTCGGTGGCACCTACGGCGGCAACCCCGTCGCGTGCGCGGCCGCCCTCGGGGCGATCGACGAGATGCGGACGCACGACCTGGCGGCCCGCGCCCGGGAGATCGGTGCCGTGATGCACTCGCGGCTGACCAGCCTCCAGGAGGAGTACGCCGTGATCGGCGACCTCCGCGGGCGCGGCGCGATGATGGCGATCGAGCTCTGCACGCCGGGGACCACGGAGCCGGACGCGGCCCGCGCGGCCGCCGTCTCGGCGTACTGCCACGCACACGGCGTCGTCACCCTGACCTGCGGCACCTGGGGCAACGTGTTCCGGTTCCTCCCGCCGCTGGCCATCTCCGACGAGCTGCTCCAGGAGGCGTTCGACGTGGTGGTCGAGGCGTTCGCCGCCACCGCCTGACCTCGTTCGCCCGGACAGCACGATCCGGCCAGCGCCTCAGAGCTCCCTGACGCCCCAGGGACTGCCGTACTCGACGAGCAGGTCGAGGAACGGCACGGCGTCGAAGGCCTCCGGCCCGAGCACCCCGACGCCCGACCACGTGCCCCGCGCGAGCAGCTCGAGGGCCACGACCGGGTTGATCGCGGTCTGCCAGACCACGCACTGGTGGCCGTACTCGCGCATCGCCCACTCGTTGTCGACCACGTGGTACAGGTACGTCGAGCGTGGCCCGGTCGGACTTCCCTGGTCGTCCTTGCCGGTGCCGGTGACCCACAGGCCGGCGCAGGTCTTGCCCGTCATCCGCGGCCCGACGGTCGCCGGGTCGGGCAGCACGGCGGCGACGACGTCGCGCGGGCTGACCTCACAGTGCCCACCAGAAGCGGCCTTGACCCGCACCTTGTCGGTGCGGTCGAGGCCGAGCGTGTGGAGGACCTTGAGGATGTTGATGAACTCGTCGCCGAGGCCGTACTTGAACGTCGCCCGCTTGCAGTCGACCCAGCGCGGCATCAGCAGCACTTCCTCGTGCTCGACGTTGACGCACTCGACCGGCCCGATCCCCTCGGGGAAGTCGAAGACCTCCGGCTCGCTGAACGGTGCGGTCGTGTGCCAGTCCCCGTGCCCCGAATCGTCGACCGCCCAGATGACCGGCGGGTTGAGGCACTCCTCGATCGTGGTCCACATCGAGAACGACGGCGCGAAGATCTCGTTGCCGTCGTCGTCGGTGACGACCAGGTTGGCGCCGTCGCGGGTGCCGAGCTCGTCGATCTCGGAGAACAGGTGGTCGGCGGCATACCGCGCGAAGACGTCGGAGAGCCCGGGCTCGACGCCCATCCCGACCAGGGCGAGCCTCCCGGCGGCCTCCCAGTCCCCGGCAACGGCGAACTGCTCGTCGCCGAGCTTGACGCCCGTCTTCTCGTACGGCGTCTCCGGGTGCGGGCGCGACAGCGACATCGCCATGTCGAGGTAGTCGGCACCGGCCTCGAACGCGCCGGCGAAGATCGACATGTTGAAGACCGGGTCGACGGCGTTCATGACGTGGGTGATCCGGTGCTCGCGGCACAGCGCGGTGACCGACGAGGCGTCGGAGGCATCGACCCGGGCGGCGGCGTACCGCTCGTCGGTGGCGGCGGCCTTCTCGGCGCGCGCAAGGTCGTAGTCGGCGACCACGACGGCCTCGAAGAAGTCACGACGCGAGGCGATGGCGGTGAACGCGCCGCCGACTCCCCCGGCCCCGACCAACAAGATCCTCATGTCTACTCCCTAGGCGTCGTCAAACGTGGTGCATGGCAAGGCGGAGGAGCGAAGGCGGCCTTTGAGCGAAGCGGGCCGTCGAGCGACGACAACGCCGCCAGGCGCCACGTTTCACGGCGCCTACTGGCCGATGTAGGACATGACGTGTTTGATGCGGGTGTAGTCCTCGAGTCCGTACATCGAGAGGTCCTTGCCGTAGCCGGAGTGCTTGAAGCCGCCGTGCGGCATCTCCGCGACGATCGGGATGTGGGTGTTGATCCACACGGCACCGAAGTCGAGCCGCTTGGCCATCCGCATCGCCCGGCCGTGGTCCCTGGTCCAGACGCTCGAGGCCAGGCCGTACTGCACGCCGTTGGCCCAGGCGAGCGCCTCGGCCTCGTCGGAGAACTTCTGCACGGTGATGACCGGGCCGAAGATCTCGTCCTGGATCTGCTCGTCGTCCTGGCGCAGCCCGGACAGGACGGTCGGCTCGTAGAAGTAGCCCGTCTCGCCCTGGCGCCGGCCGCCGGTCTCGACGTTGGCGTGGTCGGGCAGCCGGTCGACCATCCCGGTCACCCGGGCCAGCTGGTTCTCGTTGTTCAGCGCCCCGTAGAGGACGTTCTCGTCGTCGGGCAGGCCGGTCCTCGTGCCGCGTGCCTGCTCGGTCAGCGCCGCCACGAAGTCGGCGTGGATGCCAGGGCCGGCGAGCACGCGGGTGGCCGCCGTGCAGTCCTGGCCGGCGTTGAAGTAGCCGGCCTCGGCGATGCCGGCGGCGGCCTTCTCGACGTCCGCGTCGTCGAAGACGATGACCGGCGCCTTGCCGCCGAGCTCGAGGTGGGCCTTCTTCAGGTCCGCGGCAGCGGAGGCCGCCACCTGCATGCCGGCCCGGACGGACCCGGTGATCGAGACCATCTGGGGTGTCCGGTGCTCCACGACGAGCCGCCCCGTGTCGCGGTCGCCCGTGACGACGTTGAGCACGCCCGGCGGCAGGAACTCCTGGCACAGCTCGGCCAGCAGCGTCGAGGTCGCGGGCGTGGTGTCGCTGGGCTTGAGCACGATCGTGTTGCCGGCCGCCAGGGCAGGGGCGATCTTCCAGACCATCATCATCAGCGGGTAGTTCCAGGGGGTGACCTGCCCCACGACGCCGATCGGCTCACGGCGTACGAACGAGGTGTGGTCCCGCATGTACTCCCCGGCGGAGCGGCCCTCGAGCACCCGCGCGGCGCCGGCGAAGAAGCGGATCTGGTCGACGGAGGGGGGAAGCTCCTCGCTCGCGGTGAGGCCGAGCGGCTTGCCGGTGTCGCGGGACTCGGCGGCCACGAACTCGTCGGCACGCTTCTCGAGCGCGTCCGCGATCTTGAGCAGCGCCTGCTGGCGCTCCGAGGGGGTCGTGTCGCCCCACTCCTCGAACGCCGCGTCAGCGGCGGCGTAGGCCCGGTCGACGTCCTCGGCGGCCGACATCGGCGCCCGGCCGTAGACCGCGCCGGTGGTCGGGTCGATGACGTCGTAGGTCTCCCCGGACGCTGCGTCGACGAGCTTGCCGTTGATGACGTTCTGGAACGTCGTGTCAGCCATGTCCGGTGCCTCCCGGTCTCGGTTCGCGGTGGTGGCGAGCCTAGCGACGGGACAACGAAATCTGTAGGGGTTCCGGGTCGAGCCTGACGGAATCCGTCATCGAACGGGCGTCATCCTTCGAAGACCGGCACTCCGTCGACCCAGGTCGACACCACCCGCGCGGCACCGATCTCCCCGACGGGGGCGGTGAACGGGTCCCGGTCGAGCACCACCAGGTCGGCCACCGCACCGGCCCCGAGCACCCCGGCGTCGTCGCGGTGGTTGATCCAGGACGAGCCCGACGTGTACGCCGCGAAGGCGGTCTCCATGGCGATGGCCTGCGCGGGGAGGAACGGCTCGCGGCCCGCCCGCCCCGGGTCGCCGTACGTCGTCCGGGTCACCGCGGTGTGGATCGCGGCCAGCGGGTCGGGGGTGGTGACCGGCCAGTCGCTGCCCATCACCAGGCGCGCACCGGTGCGGTGGAGGTCGCCGAACGGGTACTGCCAGCGGGCCCGCTCCTCCCCCAGGAACGGCAGGGTCAGCTCCGTCATCTGCTCGTCCAGGCAGGCCCACAGTGCCTGGATGTTGGCCGCGACACCGAGCCGGGCGAAGCGGCGGACGTCGTCGGGGTGGACGAGCTGGAGGTGGGCGATGTGGTGGCGGTGCAGCGGGGCGTCGGCCAGCGCGTCGAGCGCCTCACGGACCCCGCGGTCGCCGATCGCGTGCACGTGCACCTGGAACCCCGCGGCGGCGAGTGCCCGGACGTACACCCCGAGCGCACGGGCGTCCACGAACGAGTGCCCGGTGTTGGTGGTCGCGTGCCCGCAGCGGTCGAGGTACGGCGAGGTCAGCGCGGCCGTGCCGTTCTCGGCGACCCCGTCCTGCATGATCTTGACGCTCGTGGCGCGGAAGCGGCCGTGGGAGTACTGCTCGCGCCGGGCGACCAGATCGGCGAGCTGCTCGACCCCACGGTCGCGGTCCCACCACAGCGCGCCGACGACGTCGGCGGTCAGGTCGCCGCTGCGGGCCGCACGCAGGTAGGTCGGGCCGGGGTCGTCCATGCC
>DASTUX010000065.1:0-7366 GCA_035759395.1 Nocardioides sp. | reverse complement strand
GTCCTTCGCCTTCTCGGCGCCGGTGGCGAGCTTGTCGGCGTGCTTGCCGCCGGTCTTGTCGTCGATGGTCGCGGCGGCCTTGTCGATCCCGTCCGAGATCTTGTCCCCGTGCTTGTCGACGGTGCCCTTCAGGGCATCCCTCGCCTTGTCGAAAAAGGTCATGGCTGACTCCTCGCGTCGGGGGTCGGCCCCCGCAGGGAGCCGCTTCCTTGCCACACTAACCACATGCCCGAGCAGCCGACCGACGTGCCCATCGTGGCCGTGGTCGGCGCGACCGCCTCGGGCAAGACCGGCCTCTCCCTGGACCTGGCCGAGCGGCTCGACGGCGAGATCGTCAACACCGACGCGATGCAGGTCTACCGCGGCATGGACATCGGCACCGCCAAGCTCCCCGAGGCGGAGCGCCGCGGGATCCCGCACCACCTGCTCGACACGCTGAGCGTCCGCGACACCGCGACCGTCGCCCAGTTCCAGGAGTGGGCGCGCGAGCTCTGCACCCAGCTGCGCGCCCGTGCGCACGTCCCGGTGCTGGTCGGCGGCTCCGCGCTCTACACCCGCGCGATCATCGACCGCTTCGAGTTCCCCGCCACCGACGAGGGCGTACGTAGCGAGCTCGAGGCGGAGCTGGCGGCGGTCGGCCCCGGCGCGCTCCACCGCCGCCTCGCCGGGCTCGATCCGGCCGCGGCCGCGAAGATCGAGCCCGAGAACGGCCGCCGCACGGTCCGGGCGCTGGAGGTCATCACGATCACCGGGCGCCGCTACTCCGCCTCGCTGCCCACCCTCGAGTACGCCGACCCGCGCACCGTCCAGATCGGCGTCGACATCGACCGGCCCACGCTCGACAAGCGGATCGAGCAGCGGGTGGACCACATGTTCGAGGCCGGGTTCGTCGACGAGGTCTCCCGGCTGCTCGAGGAGGGACTCGCCGACGGGGTCACGGCCCGGCGGGCGATCGGCTACCGGGAGGTGGCGGCGTACCTCTCCGGCGAGCTGGGCCTCGACGAGGCGCGCGAGCGGACCGTGAACGCGACCCGGCGCTTCGCCCGCCGCCAGGACTCGTGGTTCCGCAAGGACCCGCGGATCGTGTGGGTGCGCTTCGACGATCCGGACCGGGTCGAGAAGTCGCTCGCCGCGTTGCCCCGATGAGCACGGACGGGAAGAACCCGGCGTCGCGCTCTCGACGGCGTACCGTTTCCTCCGTGCGAAGGGACTGGACCGAGATCACCACGCCCGCCGAGCTGGCCCGACTCGTCGGCGAGCCGATGGCGCGGGTGCGGGACAAGGCGCGCCCCGCCCTGGCCGAGCTGGACCGGGCCTGGCTGGCGGCCTCACCGTTCTGCGTGATGGCGACCTCGGCCTCGGACGGCAGCTGCGACGCTTCACCGAAGGGCGACCCGGCCGGGTCCCTCGTGCACGTCATCGACGACAAGACGATCGCGATCGCCGAGCGGCCCGGGAACCGGCGCACCGACGGCTACCGCAACGTCCTCGAGAACCCGCACGTCGGGCTGACCTTCCTGATCCCCGGTCGCGGGGACACCCTGCGCGTCAACGGCTGGGCCCGGCTGGTCAGCGACGCGCCGTTCTTCGACGACATGGTGGTCAAGGGACACCGCCCGGTGCTCGCGGTCGTCGTCGAGATCGACGAGGTGTTCCACCACTGCGCGAAGGCGTTCCTGCGCTCGTCGCTGTGGCAGCCCGAGACCTGGGACCCGACCGGTCTGGTGCCGCGGCGTGCGGTGATCGCGCACGAGCTCGACGTCCCCGACAAGTCCCTCGAGGAGCTCGACGGCTACTACGGGCCGGCGTACACCGAGGGGATCTACTCGTGACCTACCCCTTCCTCAAGGGCCACGGCACGGAGAACGACTTCGTGCTCCTGCCCGACCACGACGGCAGCCTGCACGGCGCCCTCGACCAGGCCCGGGTGCGTGCGCTGTGCGACCGCCGCGCCGGCATCGGCGGCGACGGCGTGCTGCGGGTGATCCGCACCGCGGCGTACGACGGGCCCGACGCGGCACTGCTGCCCGGCGCCGACGAGGCCGAGTGGTTCATGGACTACCGCAACAGCGACGGCTCGACCAGCGAGATGTGCGGCAACGGCATCCGCGTCTTCGCGCGCCACCTCGTCGACGAGGGCCTCGCCGACGGGTCGGGCCCGATCCCGGTGGCCACCCGCGACGGGGTCAAGGTGCTGACCCTGGACGGCGAGCTGGTCACCGCCGACATGGGGCGTCCCAAGGTCCTCGGCCACACCACCGTCGGGATCGGCCACCGCACCTGGTCGGCCCGCCACATCGACATGGGCAACCCGCACGCGGTCGCGTTCGTGCACTACCTGTCCGAGGTCGGCCCGCTCCTCGAGCCGCCCACCCACGACGCGGCGACCTACCCCGACGGCGTCAACGTGGAGTTCGTCGTGCACACCGGGGAGCGCCACGTCGCGATGCGGGTGCACGAGCGCGGCTCGGGGGAGACCCGGTCCTGCGGCACCGGCGCGTGCGCGGTGATGGTGGCCGCGGCGCTCGACGACGGGGCGACCGGGAGCACCGACGGGCCGCCGGCCGAGGACCTGTCCTACCGGGTCGACGTACCCGGCGGAGAGCTCACGGTGACGTGGACCGCGGACGACCGGGTGCTGCTGACCGGCCCGGCGGTCGTCGTGGCCCGGGGGACGACCGACCTCTGAGCGGCAATATGCTCCCCGGCATGGACATCAACGGAGCATCAGCCATCGTCACGGGAGCCGCGTCGGGCATCGGCGCGGCCGTGGCCCGCCAGCTCGCCGCGAAGGGTGCGATCGTCGTGGTCGCCGACGTGCAGGCGGAGAAGGGCGAGGCCCTGGCCGCCGAGATCGGTGGCGTCTTCGCCAAGGTCGACGTGACCGACACCGACCAGATCAAGGCCGCGGTCACGGCCGCCGCCGAGATCGCCCCGCTGCGCGCGGTCGTGAACTCCGCGGGTGTCGGCTGGGCGGCGCGCACGATCGGCCGCGACGGTGAGTTCGACACCGCGCACGACCTCGACCTGTACAAGAAGGTCATCGCGATCAACCTGATCGGCACTTTCGACGTGGTCCGCATCGCCGCGACCGCGATGAGCCGCAACGAGCCCGACGCCGACGGCCAGCGCGGCGCGATCTGCAACATGGCCAGCGTCGCGGCGTTCGACGGCCAGATCGGCCAGGCGGCGTACTCCTCCTCCAAGGGCGGCGTCGTCGGCATGACCCTCCCGGTCGCCCGCGACCTGTCGGCCTCCGGCATCCGGCTCAACACGGTCGCCCCCGGCCTGATCGACACCCCGATCTACGGCGAGGGCGAGCCCGCCGAGGCGTTCAAGGCCAAGCTGGGCCAGAGCGTGCTCTTCCCCAAGCGCCTCGGGCAGCCCGACGAGCTCGCGAGCATGGTCATCGAGTGCCTGACCAACTCCTACATGAACGGCGAGACGGTCCGCGTCGACGGCGGCATCCGGATGCCCCCGAAGTAGTCCCGCTCAGGTCGGCTGCCACCGGGTGAGGTCGAGCACGACGTCGGCCCGGCCCCGCGCCTCCTCGACGAGTACGGCGTTGGGCTGGTCGACGCGCTCGACCCACTCGCGGGCGGCGGCCCAGGACTTGCCGAACTGCGCGTGCCGCGCGACCAGCCGGGGCAGCCGGACCGAGTCGTCGGTGGCGACGTGCCAGACCGCGTCCAGCTCGGCGCGCACATTGGTCCACGGGGGTGAGTCGAGCAGCAGGTAGTTGCCCTCGGTCACCACCAGCCCCGCCTCGGGCGGCACCGGGATCGCCCCCGCGATCGGCTGCTCGAGCACCCGCTCGAAGACGGGCGCCAGCACGGTGTGGTCGGGCCGCGCCTGCAGCCGGCCGAGCAGGGCGGCGTACCCCCACCCGTCGAACGACTCGGGCGCCCCCTTCCGGTCGAGGATCCCGCGCCGGGCGAGCTCGGAGTCGGCCAGGTGGAAGCCGTCCATGGGCACCACGACCGCGCCGTACGTCCGTGCGAGGTAGCCGGCCAGCGTCGACTTCCCGGACCCGGGGGCGCCGGTGATCCCGAGCAGGAGGCGACCCGCGGCGGGCAGCAGCCCGCTCAGCTCGCGCCCCTCGCGGGAGACGGTGACCACGCGGGGCTCCATGTCGCCAACGTTAAGGCTTCGCGCACTTCGCCGCGCCGACCTAGAGTGGGAGGCACATGACGAACGCACACGACTTCAATCTCGACGACGAGCTCGAGGAGACCGACGACTGGGAGGACCCCGAGTCCGTCGGGGACTCCTGGGCGGACCAGCCGGATCCCGAGGAGAACGAGCCCACGGCCGGCGCCATGGAGCTGGCCGAGCGCCACGCCCTGCGTCGCGTCGCCAGCCTGTCCACCGAGCTCGAGGACATCTCCGAGGTCGAGTACCGCCAGCTCCGGCTCGAGCGGGTCGTGCTCGTCGGCGTCTGGACCGGCGGCACCGTCGAGGACGCCGAGAACTCCATGGCCGAGCTCGCCCTGCTCGCCGAGACCGCCGGCTCCGAGGTGCTCGAGGCGATCTACCAGCGCCGGCAGAACCCCGACCCCGCGACGTACGTCGGCCGCGGCAAGGTGGACGGCCTGCGCGAGATCGTGCAGGCGACCGGCGCCGACACCGTGATCTGCGACGGTGAGCTCGCGCCCAGCCAGCTGAGGAACCTCGAGGACCGGCTCAAGGTCAAGGTCGTCGACCGGACCGCGCTGATCCTCGACATCTTCGCCCAGCACGCGAAGTCGCGTGAGGGCCAGGCCCAGACCGAGCTCGCCCAGCTCAACTACATGAAGCAGCGGCTGCGCGGCTGGGGTGGCCAGCTCTCCCGCCAGGCCGGTGGGCGGGTCGGTGCGGCCGGTGGCGGCATCGGTGGCCGAGGCCCCGGTGAGACCAAGATCGAGACCGACCGGCGCCGGATCAACACCAAGATCGCCAAGCTCCGCCGCGAGCTGCGCGAGATGAAGGGCACCCGCGACACCAAGCGCCAGGAGCGCCGTCGCCACCACATCCCGAGCGTCTCGATCGCGGGCTACACCAACGCAGGCAAGTCCTCGCTGCTCAACAAGCTCACCGACGCGGGCGTGCTGGTCGAGGACTCGCTGTTCGCGACGCTGGACCCGACCACGCGGCGTACGACCACGTCCGACGGGCGCGTCTACACGATGAGCGACACCGTCGGGTTCGTCCGGCACCTACCCCACCAGCTGGTCGAGGCGTTCCGCTCGACGTTGGAGGAGGTCGCCGACTCCGACCTGATCCTGCACGTGGTCGACGGCTCGCACCCCGACCCGGAGGGCCAGCTCGCCGCGGTCCGCGAGGTCTTCGCGGAGATCGGCGCCAGCCAGGTGCCCGAGCTCGTCGTCATCAACAAGGCCGACGCCGCCGACCCGATGGTGCTGGCCCGGCTGCGCCAGCGCGAGCCGCACTCGGTGGTCGTCAGCGCCAAGACCGGCGAGGGCATCGCCGAGGCGCTGGCCATCGTCGAGGGCGAGCTGCCCCGTCCGGGCGTGGAGTTCCGGGCGCTGCTGCCCTATGAGCGCGGCGACCTGATCAACCGGATCCACCAGCAGGGCGAGATCGCCTCGATGGAGCACACCGGCGAGGGAACCCTCGTCTCCGGTCGGGCGAACGAGGACCTCGCCGGCGAGCTCGCGGCGTACGCCGTCTCCTGATCCGCAACGTCATACGGACGGTGCGAGCGCCTGCTCCGTCCGCATGACGTCCCGGGTAACGGTTCTGCATTCGGGCCCAGTTGTTGCGTCATTCCCGAGGCGCTGACGCGTCTCCTCGCTGATCATTGAGGTGTGTTCCATCGGGGGGTTGGGGAGTTGTTCTCGTCTGTGTCGGGCCGGCGGCGTGAGCTGGGTGTCGCTGCCGTCCTCGTGCTCCTCCTCGCCACGGTCCTGACCATCCAGGTGGCCGAGCGCGCCCGCGGAGCGTCGGTGACGCGCTGCGAGCGGTTCGCCACGGCGTCGGTCGAGCGCGCGAGCGCAGACACGGGCAGCGGCCCGCGTGTCGTCGTGATCGGGGACTCCTACTCCGTCGGCCTCGGCCTGCCCGACGCCGCCGACGGCTGGCCCTCGCGGATCCCGGGCGCCGTCCACGTCGCCGGCTTCTCGGGCTCGGGCTTCAGCCGCGGCGCCGGCCACTGCCCCGGCGTCTCGTACGCCGAGCGGGCGCGCAAGGCACTGCGCGGCGGCGCCGACCTCGTCGTCGTCGAGGGCGGCCTCAACGACGTCGGCCAGTCGCCGGCCGAGATCACCGCCGGCTTCCAGCGCCTGATGCGTGAGCTCGACGGCCACCGCGTGGTGGTCGTGGGCCCGGCCCTCGCCCCGTCCCGGGCGGGCGGCGTACCCCGGGTCGACGAGCTCCTCGCCGACCTCACGTCGCGACGCGGCATTCCCTACATCCGTACGTCGGGCCTCGCGCTGCCCTACCTGGGCGACGACCTGCACCTGACCGCGGCCGGCCACCGCACCTTCGGCGACGCCGTCGCGAAGGCGATCGCCAACCTGTCCGACTGAGCACTTCCCGACCCGCTGACCGTCAGTCAGGACTGTCCCCGGTCGCGGCTACTGTTCTCGGGTGCCCCAGCCCGTGACCCCCGCCGACGCGACCGAGGAGCAGGCCGCGGCCGGGCCGAGCCCGGTGCGCGACGTGCTGGCGACCGCGGTCAAGGAGCTCGGCGGCCAGGAGCGGGCCGGCCAGGTCCGGATGGCCGACGCGGTGGCCGACGCGATGGTCGACGGCAAGCACCTGCTCGTCCAGGCCGGCACCGGCACCGGCAAGTCGCTCGCCTACCTCGTGCCGAGCCTGCTCCACGACAAGCGGGTCGTCGTCGCGACCGCGACCCTCGCGCTCCAGCACCAGCTGGTCGAGCGCGACATCCCGCGGCTGGTCGAGGCGATCAAGGACCACCCCGAGGTGGACACCAGCTACGCCGTGCTCAAGGGCCGCTCCAACTACGCCTGCCTGCACCGGGTCCGCGAGGGCGCCCCCGACGACCAGGGGGTCCTGGTCGATGTGCCCGAGGGCTCGATGGGCAAGAAGGTCCTCGAGCTGCGCACGTGGGCCGAGGAGCAGGCCGAGAGCAAGGGCAGCGGCGAGCGCGACAACGCCCCGCGCCACACCGACCGCGAGTGGCGCCAGGTCTCGGTCAACCACCGCGAGTGCCTCGGCGCGGCCAAGTGCCCCTACGCCGCCGAGTGCTTCGCGGAGCGCGCCAAGGAGAAGGCCCAGCGCAGCCACCTGATCGTCACCAACCACTCCCTCCTCGCGATCGACGCGATCGAGGACGTCCCGATGATCCCCGACTACGACACGGTGGTCATCGACGAGGCCCACGAGCTGACGGCCCGGGTCA
>DASTUX010000064.1:0-23681 GCA_035759395.1 Nocardioides sp. | reverse complement strand
CCGGACCCGGTCCGCCCACGGCGTGATGCCGAGCCCACCGGGTTCGCCGAGGTTGAGCAGGACCGGCTTGGCCTCGTGCAGCAGGCTGAAGGCCCGACGCGGCCCCTCCGCGGTGACCAGGTCGAGATCGGGCATGCGCCGACCGAGCAGCGGGTGTCCCTCGCCGAGGTCGTAGTGGATGTCCAGGCCGGACATCATCGCGGCGTACCGCGTGCGCGGCTCGTCCATGCTCAACAGGTCGGCAACGGTGTCGCGCAGGGCATCGAGGCGTGCGTCGCCGGGGCGGGTGAGAGCGACCTGCGCCATCGTGGTGCGCAGCACGCGGGCAGCGACCGGGTGGCGTTCGTCGTGGTAGGTGTCCAGCAGGCTGTCCGGCGACACACCCTTGACCACCTGAGCCAGCTTCCACCCCAGGTTCAGTGCATCCTGCACGCCGGTGTTGAGTCCCTGCCCGCCCACGGGGGAGTGCACGTGGGCGGCGTCGCCTGCCAGCAGCACTCGTGCCTTCCGGTACGTCGCGGCCTGACGGGTCATGTCGGTGAACCGGGAGATCCAGATGGGGCTGTGGATCCCGTAGTCGGTCCCGTACACGCCGATCAGCCCCTCGCTGACATCGCGCAGGGTGGGTTCGCTCGTCGACCCGACCTGCTGCTCGGTCACCATCACCCTGACCGGCCCGTGGTCGGCGAAGACCAGCTCACCGTCGCGGATCTCGTACTCGACCCTGCCGATCCCGTGGAGGCCGACGGCGTCCTGGCGCGTGCCCAGCTCCGGTTCCTCGGCCATCTCGGCCTCGGTGATCAGGGCGCTGGTCGTCGGGTCCCACCCGGGGAACTCGATGCCGGCCTCCTTGCGGACGAGGCTTCTTCCTCCGTCGCACCCGACGAGGTACGCCGCCCGCAGTGACTGGCCGTCGGACAGCTCGACGTCGACACCGGTGTCGTCCTGCGCGAACCCGGTCACCTCGCGGTCGCGGTAGATGGTCACGGACAGCTCGTCGACCCAGCCGGCCAGGATGCGCTCGATGTGGTTCTGCCACAGCCCGAGCCCGTAGGGATGCCGCGTGGGGAAGTCGGTGATGTCGAAGGAGACCCGGGCGAAACCCGCGACCTGGGCCACCTGGCCCTCCGCCAGGAACCGGTCGGCGATGCCCCGCTGATCGAGGGCCTCGATGGTCCGTGCGTGCAGACCGCCGGCACGCGAGCCGGGGAGGTCCTGACTGGCGCGCCGCTCGACGATGGCGACGTCGACCCCCGCCAGCGCCAGCTCACCGGCCAGCATCAACCCGGTGGGCCCACCGCCGACGATCAGTACGGCATGCTCGGTCACAGTCCAGCCCCTCCGACGTTCTGCCCTGGAGTCGGCGATTCTGCGGCATCAGGGGGGTCTTGCAGCAAGCCCCCCTGCGCGGGTTACCTTGGAAATGCGAGGAGCGGCCGGAGCCTCAGGGCTGAAGCCCGTGCACGACCAGCGCTTCGTACGGGTCGACCGGGTCGCCGCCGCCGGGACGCACCTCGAGGTGGAGGTGGGGGCCGGTGACGTTGCCGGTGGAGCCGACGTAGCCGATGAGATCGCCCGCACGGACCTCCTGGCCCTCGCTGACGGCGTACGACGTCTGGTGGCAGAACCACAGCTCGGTGCCGTCGTCGAGCGTGATCACGGTCTTGTTGCCGTAGCTGCCGTCGTAGCCGACCGAGGTGACGACGCCGCCGGCGATCGCGTGGATAGGCGTCCCGCTGGGGGCCGCGAAGTCGAGGCCGGTGTGGTAGCTCGACCAGAGCCCGTACTCGCCGAAGGTGGCGGTCAGGTGGTAGTCGTCGATCGGCAGCACCCACTGGTTGAGGGCGATCTTGGCGGCCTGCGCCTCGGCCTGCTGGGCGAACTTGGCCAGAGCCGCGTTGCGCTGCTTGGCCTGGGCCTCGGCCTCGGCGACGAGCTCCTCGTCGGCGGCGTCCGCGAGCGCGTCGCGCCGGGAGTCGCGGCTCACGGCCGCGTCGCGGGCGTCGAGCAGGCTGACCCGGGACACGTCGCTGGCCCCGCTCAGGGCGCTGGCCTGGCTGAGGTGTGCCTGGGTGGCGCCGACCAGGCTGGGCTCGGCCACGGTGACCGCGCCACCGGCCGACACGGCCAGGGCCGCGAGGCCCACGAGGACAGGGGCGGAGGGGAGTCCGCGGAAGAGCGGGCCGCGCGAGGAGGTGTGCTTCGCTGCGCGACGCTTGCCGCTGCTGGAGGCCTTCGCGCTGGTGGCTGCCCTCGCGCCGGTGGCGGCCCTGCGGCTGACCGGGGCAGGGGCCGGGACCTCGACGCGCTTCGGCTCGGCGGGAATCTCGATCGGGGTCACCGAGTGGCGGCGGCTCGGGCCGCGACGTTCCGCTCGGTGGTTACCCATGAAGGAGTCTCCGCTGGTCTCGGGGGGTGATGCAGCGAGCCATGACCATAACGGATCGGTCACGGGCCCAGAAATCGGGTCAGGCGTGATTGTGCACAGCGTCACGCATGCCCGGGGCCATTTCGGGTAAACGGCACTCTACCCACTTGTGGGTAGGCTATTCCTCAGGCGTGAACTAGCCCCGTGGGCATCGACCAGTGGCCTTGGTCACCTCTTTCGATAACCTGCGCAGATGATTCGCATCGTCGTCGGCAAGCCCGGGCTGGATGGGCACGACCGCGGCGCCAAGATCGTCGCCCGTGCGCTGCGCGACGCCGGCCACGAGGTCGTCTACACCGGCCTGCACCAGACGCCGGAGCAGATCGTGGAGACCGCGATCCAGGAGGACGCCGACCTGATCGGCCTCTCGGTGCTCTCGGGCGCGCACATGACGCTCTTCCGCAGGCTGCTCGAGCTGCTCGCCGAGCGGGACGCCTCCGACATCGTCGTCTTCGGCGGCGGGATCATCCCTGAGGAGGACATCCCGGTCCTCGAGGAGCTGGGCGTCGCCAAGGTCTTCACGCCGGGCGCCACCACCGGCGACATCACCGGCTGGGTCACCGAGCAGTTCGGTTGATCGGTCAGCGGCTGACGTCGTAGACGAGCTCCACCTGCTGCCCGGAGCGGCGTACGTCGCTGAGCGTGATCCGCTCCGAGGTGATCCGCCGCGGCAGCACCGGGGCGCCCGAGCCGAGGAAGACCGGGCAGACGCCGACCCGGACCCGGTCGAGGTGGCCGGCGTCGTCGAACTGGCCGACGAGCTCACCGCCGCCGACCAGCCACACGTCACGGTCGCCCGCGCCGGCCGCGATCTCGTCGTACGACGACGCCACGTCGCCGCGGACGAAGTGCAGGTCCACCCCGGGGATCGGCGGCAGGTCGCGGTGGGTGAAGACCCAGCAGGGCCGGTCCCCGTAGTAGCCGTGCCACTTCTCGGGGTGCTCGAGGAGGTCCTCGTGGGCGAGGACCCACTCGTAGGTCGTCGCGCCCATCACCATGGAGCCGATGCCGCCGATGAACTCGTCCCAGGACCCGTCGTCGGGGTCGCGGGCGACCTCGAAGAGCCAGTCGAGGGAGTTGTCGGCGTCCGCGATGAACCCGTCGAGCGAGGCAGCGGTGAAGTAGACGACGCTGGTCACACCTCGACCGTACGCCCGGCGGACGGCCCTATGCCGTGCGTCACGTCAGGTGGGCTCGCTTCGTCGGGGGGCGCTCCACGGGACTAAGGTGCCCGGGAGACACGTGCGGTCGCATTCCCGACCCCGACAGCTTCGAACAGGACTGGTGGATCAGTGGATCTGATGGAATTCCAGGCGAAGGAGCTCTTCGCCAAGCATGACGTACCGGGCACCCCCGGCATCGTCGCGACCACGCCGGCCGAGGCCCGCGCCGCAGCCGAGCAGCTCGGTGTCTGCGTCGTGAAGGCCCAGGTCAAGGCGGGTGGCCGCGGCAAGGCCGGCGGCGTCAAGCTCGCCAAGACTCCGGACGAGGCCGAGGCTCACGCCACGGCGATCCTCGGCATGGAGATCAAGGGCCTCACCGTCCACCGCGTGCTGATCGCGCCGGCCGCGAGCATCGAGGAGGAGTACTACTTCTCCTTCCTGCTCGACCGCGCGAACCGGCAGTACCTCTGCATCGCCAGCGTCGAGGGTGGTGTCGAGATCGAGGAGGTCGCGAAGACCAACCCCGACGCGGTCAAGCAGATCGCGATCAACCCGGGCACCGGCGTCGACGAGGAGAAGGCCCGCGCCATCGTCGCGGAGGCCGGCTTCCCCGAGGCGCTGACCGACCAGGCCGTGCAGACCGTGCTCGCGCTGTGGAAGGTCTTCATCGAGGAGGACGCCACCCTCGTCGAGGTGAACCCGCTGGCCCGTCTGGCAGGCGACAAGCTCGAGGCGCTCGACGGCAAGGTCTCGCTCGACGAGAACGCCGAGTTCCGTCACAGCGACCACGCCCAGTTCGAGGACAAGGAAGCGGCCGACCCGCTCGAGGCGAAGGCCAAGGCCAAGGGCCTCAACTACGTGAAGCTCGACGGTGCGGTGGGCATCATCGGCAACGGCGCGGGCCTCGTGATGAGCACCCTCGACGTCGTCGCGTACGCCGGTGAGGCACACGGCGGCGTCAAGCCCGCCAACTTCCTCGACATCGGTGGCGGCGCCTCGGCGCAGGTCATGGCCGACGGGCTCGACGTGATCCTCCACGACCCGCAGGTCAAGAGCGTGTTCGTCAACGTCTTCGGCGGCATCACGTCGTGCGACGCCGTGGCGAACGGGATCGTCGGCGCGCTCGAGATCCTCGGCGACGAGGCCAGCAAGCCGCTCGTCGTACGTCTCGACGGCAACAACGTCGAAGAGGGTCGCCGCATCCTCGAGGCGAAGAACCACCCGCTCGTGACGCTGGTCGACACGATGGACGGCGCGGCCGACAAGGCCGCCGAACTCGCGCACGCCGCGAACTGACTGGAGGTCTGACATGTCTATCTACCTGAACAAGGACTCCAAGGTCATCGTGCAGGGCATCACCGGCGGTGAGGGCACCAAGCACACCGCGCTGATGCTCAAGTCCGGCACCCAGGTCGTCGGCGGCGTCAACGCCCGCAAGGCCGGCACGACCGTGACCCACACCGACGCCGACGGCAACAGCGTCGAGCTCCCGGTGTTCGGCTCCGTCAAGGAGGCGATGTCCGAGACCGGCGCCGACGTCTCGGTCGCCTTCGTGCCGCCGGCCTTCACCAAGGACGCCTGCATCGAGGCGATCGACGCGGGCATCGGCCTGCTGGTCGTCATCACCGAGGGCGTCCCGGTCCAGGACACGGCCGAGGTCTGGGCCTACCTGGACGGCAAGGAGACCCGGATGATCGGGCCGAACTGCCCCGGCATCATCACGCCCGGCGAGGCGCTGGCCGGCATCACGCCGGCCACCATCGCCGGCAAGGGCCCGGTCGGCCTCGTGTCGAAGTCCGGCACGCTGACCTACCAGATGATGTTCGAGCTGCGTGACTTCGGCTTCTCGACCGCCATCGGCATCGGCGGCGACCCGATCGTCGGCACGACGCACATCGACGCCCTCGCGGCGTTCGAGGCCGACCCGGAGACGAAGGCCATCGTGATGATCGGCGAGATCGGTGGTGACGCGGAGGAGCGCGCAGCGGCGTACATCCAGGAGCACGTCACCAAGCCGGTCGTCGGGTACGTCGCGGGCTTCACCGCCCCCGAGGGCAAGACGATGGGCCACGCCGGCGCGATCGTGTCCGGCTCGTCCGGCACCGCGCAGGCCAAGAAGGAGGCCCTCGAGGCCGCCGGGGTCAAGGTCGGCAAGACGCCGTCCGAGACCGCCGCGCTGATGCGGGAGATCCTGCAGAAGCTCTGAATCGCCTGAACGACCACCGACCCGTCGCCAGCAGGCGACGGGTCGGTGTCATTTCGAGGTCAGCAGCCGTCGTCGGTGAAGACGCACATCGCGGGGACGACGCCGGCGAGCTGGTCCTCGCTCCCGGCCATGGCGTCGTACGCCTGCCGGGTCGGGTCCGGCCCGCCGCCACCCTCGTTGTGGATCGTCGAGACCAGCACGGCCCGCCCGACCTGGACGACGTGCACGGTGGTGAGCCCGATCGCGGGGTTGCCGTCCAGCTCGTAGTGAGTCACCGCCACCCCGGACGACTCGCCGATCTCGGAGTCGAGGACCGTGGTGACGCTGGTGTAGCCGTCGGAGGTGTCCTCGGTGGTGCACCTCGTGTACGTCTCCAGGATCGCGTCCTGGTAGGCCAGGGCGTCCTCCGTCCTCGCGAACGTGACGAGCTGGCGCTCCCGGAAGTCCTCCGGGTTCTTCCAGCCGGCGCGCAGCAGCTCGACGTGCTCCGGCACGGGGACCGAGCTGCCGCAGGCTTCAGGAACGAGCGGCTCCAGCGTGGTGCTGGGGCCCTTGCGGCCGTTGTCGCCGCCCTCGGACTGGTCGTCCGACGGGTAGCCGTCGAGCAGCGGGAAGTCCGCGGGGATCGCGCTGACCGCGCCCTCGCCGGTGCCTTCGGAGGACGAGGCACTGGGGGGCGTGCCGCACGGGTCGGCGGCGAAGACGCACATGTCCGACAGCACCGGCGCCGAGAAGTGCGCGGCCCGCGGGACCTCGGTGTCGACGACCTGCTGGCCACCGGCGCTCGTGTGCAGCGAGGAGAGGTAGAGCGCGTTGCCGACCCGGGCGACCTGGATCACGCTGAGGTCGGCCAGCAGCCCGCCGCCCATCGGGACCTGCTCGGTGAAGACGAAGGCGTCGTCCGCGGCGAGCGTTACCTCGGCCGGCGCCCAGCGGACCTCCTGGTCGCCGGGGCCGATGTTGGTCGGGCAGGCCAGGACCTTGGACCGGATCCGCTCGAGCGCGCTCTGGGCCGCCGCGTCGTCGTCGTACAGCACCAGGCTGCGCGCCGAGCTCGACTCGGTCCCGGGCTCGGCGTAGTCGGCGCCCGCGGTGTCGACCACCGACCCGGCGGCGTCCCGCTGCCGGGTGGAGAAGGTCAGGTCGCCACAGAACGTCAGGTCGTCGACCACCGTGTGCATGCGGGCCTCGTAGGCGAACGTCGCGTCGGAGGGGAGCGCGGTCAGGTCGAACCCGGACGGGATCGCCTGGAGCCAGTTGTTGTCGATGGCCGTGGTGGGCGTGCCGGACGAGTGGTTGGCCGGGTCCGGCGCGGAGCGGTCGTTGCCGTTGGCGACCAGGGAGAGCGGGACCGCGATCAGGGCGATCGCGGCCACGCCGGCCACCGCGGCGAGCGCGTGGTTGCGGCGGCGCAGCCGGTCGCCGCGCCGGCGGACCTCGGAGGCGGGGATCGGGTTCACGTCGAGTCCTTGCTCGCTGAGGCGGCGGAGCTCGTCGAAGGGGTCAGACATGGCTCGCTCCTTCCTGGAGGCCACCGTTGGTGTCGTCGGAGAGCAGGGCGGCCAGCGCCGCGCGGCCGCGGCTCAGCCGCGCCTTCACGGTGCCCTCGGGCACGCCCAGCTCGTGGGCCACGGCCTGCACCGGCAGGTCGCACAGGTGGTGCAGCACCAGCGCTCGGCGTTGGGCCTCGGGGAGCTGCTTGAGCGCCGCCACGACGGCCACGTTCGCCTCGCTGGGCGCCGCGGTCTCTGTCGGCGGTCCGACGGCCCGGTCGGCGAGACGCCGGGAGCGCGTCGTACGCCGCCACCGGCTGACCGCGAGGCGGTACGCCGTGGTGCGCACCCACGCCTCGGGGTGCTCGGCCGAGTCGAGCCGTCGCCGGTGTGCCCAGGCGCGGACGAACGCCTCCTGGACGCACTCCTGCGCCTCGTCCCGGTTGCCGATCATCGCGTAGAGCTGGGCGGTGATCCGCGAGAAGGACGCGGCGTAGAAGTCGTCGAACTCGCCTTCGTCCATCGACTCGTCCCCGTCTCGTGTACTGGTGTCAGTTCGTGAGGGATACGCCCCAGCGGAGCCAACGGTTGCACGCGATCGAGGGAAATCTTCGGAAAATCAGCCCTTGCGCGGCGGGGGCAGCGCGGCGAGCCGGTCCATGGCCCGGTGCACCAGGTCGACGAAGGCGCCCGGGGCCATCTGGACCTTGGGGTCGGGGATGAAGCCGACCTGGCCCACGGAGGTGCCGCTGCGTGCGATGCCCATGTAGTAGGTGACGGTCCGCTTGTCGCTGATCTCGGTCGTCACCCGCCAGGCGGAGAGGCCCTGGTGCTTCGTCGAGAGCTGGGCCACCTGGCTGACCTCGGTGCCGAGGTCCTTGTCGGGGCACGCGGCCATCCGGCTGCGGATCCGGTCCACGAAGGCGCGGGCGCCGGGCTCGGGCAGGGAGCCCACGGTCTGGGTGAGCCCGAACTGGTCGGGGAGCTTCGCCTTCGGGATCAGGAACGTGCGGGTGAGGTTGTTGGTCATGGGGGCGGCGTTGAAGTCGGCCTGGTCGCAGCGGGTCGCGGCCACGTTGGCCGTCGCCTTGCGCGGCTGGGTGCCGACCCAGGGCCGCTCGACGTGGGTGACCGGCGGCAGGTCGACCTCGCTCAGCATGCCCGGGACCTCGCCGACGGGCAGGGGGGCCACGACCGTCATGCGGGGCTTGCCGGGGCAGGCACCGGAGTCGGGGAGGTGGCACAGGCCGCCGACGGCAGCCGCGAGCAGCCTCGACGCGCGTCCCAGCGCGGGCGTCGCTGTGCCCGGCAGGCGGGTCATCGTGGTCGTGGTGAGCTGCCCGGTGCGGGCCACGCCCACGGCGATGGTCGAGACGGGCAGGTCCCAGTCGCGCAGTACGAGAAGCATGGCCTGGTCGCCCGCGCCGTCGACCCGACGGGTGGACAGCAGCTGCACGCGTTCGTCGAGGCAGCCGGCGTACCAGCCCGCGGTCGTCCGGAAGGTCCGGCGGGCGGTCTGCGCGCTCGTGGACAGCTCGGTCGCCTGGACCGCCGACGCAGCGTCCGGTCTGGCGCGCTTGCCGGCGGGTCGGGGCGGGTCGAAGGTGCGCACCAGGGCGGCCGCGCCCTTCGGGTCGGCGTACCGCGTCTGCTGGCAGGGCAGGACGAGTCCGTCGCCGCCGGTGTTCTCGGTGGTGTCCGTCACCGCCAAGCGCTTGCCGGGCACGGCCGAGCGGACCTGGGCAGCGGTGAGGAGTGCGTCGTCGGGGAGGTCCTCGGGGGCGGCGGTGGTGGGTGCGTCGTCCGGGGACGCGCTCTCCCCGTCGGCTCCGGAGGCCACCTGCTCGCGGGCGAGGGTCGGGCGGAGGCCGCCGGTGTCGGTGACGAGCATGCCGGTGAGCACCAGGCCGGCCACGGCCGCACCGACGCCGACCGCCGTGTGGGTGCGTCGCCGGGCGGCGCCGGCCCGGCGCACGATCGTGGGGCGCGGCCAGCGCGCGGCGCCCTCGACGTGCTCGCGGAGCGGCACGAACAGGCCGGTGATGCTGGTGGTGGGCAGCTCGCGGTGGACCGAGAACTGGGAGGTGGCGGTCTGGAGCACCCGCTCCGCCTCCGCGAGCGGGAGCCCGAGCTCGCGCGCCATGTCGTGCAGGGAGAGCGAGGTCAGGTAGTTGAGGACCAGGGCCCGGCGCTGGACGATCGGCAGCCTGCCGAGCGCGTCGAGAGTGGCCTTGATCTCGGGGTCGAGGCGCTTGTCACGGTGCCAGAGGCGGGCCGTGTGGCGGCGCTGGGCGTGCGCCCAGGCGTGCGGCCGGACCGAGGTCTCGGGGTCCTCGAGACGGGAGACCTTGCGCCAGTGGTGCCAGGCGACGATGAAGGAGTCCCGCACCGCCGCGCGTGCCGCCGGAAGGTCTCCGGTCAGGGCGTAGGTCTGGAGGAGCAGGCGGTCGCGCGCGTCCTTGTAGAACGCGTCGAACTCGTCGGGATTCCTCATGGCCGAATCCACGGTAGTGGAGCGGCGAGGGTCGCGGCGAACCGGCGTGGGACCGCTTGGGGCTCCCCGTCGCGGGTCATGATGGCGGGGCCATGACTTCGCTGCTCCCTCGCTCTGCCACCGACTCGACCCGCGCCGACAACGGGGGTGCAGATGTCGGACACCGGCGTCCGCTCGTCCTGATCGCCACCCTGGGCGGTGTCGCCGCGGCCGCCTCGACCCTGGTGGTCTGCCTCGCGGTCGGAGTGGTGGGCTGGTTCCTGACCGACGCCGGAGCACACGGGACCCCGCGTGGTGGCCTGCGCGCGGGTGCGCTCACCTGGCTGGTCGCGCACGGATCGGGCGTGCACGTGACCGGCGTCGCCGTCACCGCCGTACCGCTCGGCCTGACCGCGCTCGCGGCCTGGGCCACCTGGCGGATCGGGCACCGGGTCGGCGACTCGGTCTCGGGGCACGGCCCGGACGCGGACCGGATCGCCGACGGCGAGCGCGACTGGACGGTGCCGGCCGCGACCGCGCTGTTCGCCGCCGGCTACGCCGTCGTGGCCGTGGTCACGACCTCCCTGGCTGCCACCGCGTCGACCGCGCCCTCAGGCGGCCGGGTCGTGCTCTGGTCGCTGATGCTCTGCGGACTCTTCGCGGGTCCGGCCATCGCGGTGGGATCGGGCCGCGCTGCGATCTGGGCGGCGTTCGTGCCGCCCTCGGTGCGTGCCTCGATCGCGACCTGCCGGCGGATCCTGGCGACCTACCTCGCCGTCGCGGCCGTCGTGTTCGTGGTCGCGCTCGTCGTCGACTTCGGCTCCGCCGCGAGCGTCATGTCCCGACTGCACACCGACGGTGGCGACGCGACGCTGCTCACCGTGCTCAGCGCGACGGTCGTGCCCAACGCCGTCGTGTTCGCGGGCTCCTTCCTGCTGGGACCCGGCTTCGCCGTCGGCGCCCACACCCTGGTCTCGCCGAGCGTGGTGGTCCTCGGCCCGCTGCCGCTCTTCCCGCTCCTGGCCGCCCTGCCCGACAACGGCGTCGCCCCGTGGACGGTCTGGCTGATGGCCCTGCCGCCCGTGGTGGCTGCCGTCGCCGCGATCCGCTCGCAGCGGCTCGTCCCCACCCTGCGCTGGGACGAGGGCGCCCTGCGCGGCTGTGCCGGCGGCGTCCTCGCCGGTGTCCTGTTCGGGCTGCTCGCCGCGGTCTCGGGCGGCGCCGTCGGCCCCGGCCGGATGCAGGTCGTGGGCCCGTTGGCGTTCGACGTCCTGGTCCACGCGATCACGGCATTCGGGATCGGCGGGCTGCTCGGCGGGCTGGTCATCACCTGGTGGCAGCGTCGCGCTGCGCGCCACGCCGCCCGGGCTGCCTGACCACGCCCGCGGCCCCGGTCGGTGACCCGGCCCGCTCTCGTTAGACTGCGGCGCGTGCCGACCCCCACTCCCGCGCGACTCGTCGTCCTCGTCTCGGGCTCCGGTACCAACCTCCAGGCGTTGCTCGACGCGACCTCGGACCCGGCGTACGGCGCCCATGTGGTCGCCGTCGGCGCCGACCGCGACGACATCGAGGGGCTGGCGCGCGCCGAGCGGGCCGGGATCCCCACGTTCGTCAAGAGGGTCGGCCAGTTCACCAGTCGTGACCACTGGGACCGGGCGATGGCGGACACGGTCGCGGGCTTCGAGCCCGACCTGGTCGTCTCGGCGGGGTTCATGAAGCTCGCGGGGGAGTCGTTCCTCGAGAAGTTCGGCGGCCGCTACGTCAACACCCACCCCGCCCTGCTGCCGGCGTTCCCGGGCATGAACGGCGCCGGTGATGCGCTGGACTACGGCGTGAAGGTCACCGGGGCGACCCTGTTCGTGGTCGACGCCGGCGTCGACACCGGGCCGATCCTGGCCCAGACGGTCGTGCCGGTCGAGGACGACGACACGGTCGAGAGCCTCCACGAACGCATCAAGATCGCCGAGCGCACCATGCTCGTCGACGTCGTGGGCCGGATGGCCCGCGAAGGATTCACCATCACCGACAGGAAGGTCCGGTTCGGCCGTGACTGAACAGCTCGACGCCCGCATCCCGATCCGCCGGGCCCTCGTGTCCGTCTACGACAAGAGCGGCCTCGAGGGGCTGGTCCGCGGGCTGCACGACGCCGGCGTGGGCCTCGTGTCCACCGGTGGCTCGGCCGCGCTGATCGAGGGCCTCGGTCTCCCGGTCACCAAGGTCGAGGAGCTCACCGGCTTCCCCGAGTGCCTCGACGGCCGGGTCAAGACGCTGCACCCCCGCGTGCACGCCGGGATCCTCGCCGACCGTCGCCTCGAGTCGCACGTGAAGCAGCTGGCCGACCTCGGCGTCGAGCCGTTCGACCTGGTCGTGTCGAACCTCTACCCGTTCACCCAGACCGTCGCATCCGGTGCCTCGCCCGACGAGTGCGTCGAGCAGATCGACATCGGCGGGCCGTCGATGGTCCGGGCGGCCGCGAAGAACCACCCGTCGGTCGCCATCGTGACGTCGCCGGAGCGGTACGCCGACGTGCTGGCCGCCGTTGCCGAGGGCGGCTTCACGCTGGCCCAGCGCCGGCAGCTCGCCGCAGAGGCGTTCGTGCACACCGCGACGTACGACGTGAACGTCGCCAGCTGGATGGGCAGCGTCCTCACCGACACCTCCGAGGGCACCGGCTTCCCCGCCTGGATGGGAGGCACCTGGGAGAAGTCGGCCGTGCTGCGCTACGGGGAGAACCCGCACCAGAGCGCCGCCCTCTACGTCAACGAGCTCGGCGGCGGCCTCGCCCAGGCGAGGCAGCTGCACGGCAAGGAGATGTCCTACAACAACTACGTCGACGCCGATGCTGCCCGGCGGGCGGCGTACGACTTCGACCAGCCGACCGTGGCGATCATCAAGCACGCCAACCCCTGCGGAATCGCGGTCGGTGCCGACGTCGCGGAGGCGCACCGCAAGGCGCACGAGTGCGACCCCGTGTCGGCGTTCGGCGGCGTGATCGCGACCAACGTGCCGGTGTCGGTCGAGATGGCTCGCCAGGTCGCGGAGGTCTTCACCGAGGTCGTCGTGGCGCCCGGCTACGACGAGGGCGCCGCCGAGATCCTCGCCGCCAAGAAGAACATCCGCCTGCTGGAGTGCGCACCGCTCGCGCGCGGTGGCGTCGAGATGCGGCCGGTCTCGGGTGGGCTGCTGGTCCAGGAGCGCGACCTGGTCGACGCCGACGGCGACGACCCCGCCAGCTGGACCCTCGCCACCGGTGACGCGGCCTCCCCGGAGCTGCTCGCCGACCTCGCCTTCGCCTGGAAGGCGTGCCGGGCCGCGAAGTCGAACGCGATCCTGCTCGCGAAGGACGGCGCCTCGGTGGGCGTCGGGATGGGCCAGGTGAACCGGGTCGACTCGTGCAAGCTGGCCGTCCAACGGGCGGGGGAGCGGGCCACCGGCTCGGTCGCCGCGTCCGACGCGTTCTTCCCGTTCGAGGACGGACCGCAGATCCTCATCGACGCCGGCGTGGCCGCGATCGTGCAGCCCGGCGGCTCGGTCCGCGACGAGCTCACGATCGAGGCCGCCAAGGCTGCCGGTGTGACGATGTACTTCACCGGCACGCGCCATTTTGCGCACTGAACCACGCAACGTCATACGGTGCGAGCCATAGAGGCCACGTTTCGTATGACGTCCCACCGTAAGGACTCCGCATGACCGCACAGAGGCTCGACGGCACCGCCACGCTCAAGGTGATCAAGGCCGAGCTGGGCGAGCGCGTGGCACTGCTGCGCGAGAAGGGTGTCGTGCCCGGACTCGGGACCGTGCTCGTCGGGGACGACCCGGGCTCGCACTGGTACGTCGGCGCCAAGCACAAGGACTGCGCCGAGATCGGGATCGAGTCGATCCGGGTCGACCTGCCCGCGACCGCCACGCAGGCCGAGGTCGAGGCGGAGATCGACCGGCTCAATGCTGACCCGGCCTGCACCGGCTTCCTGGTCCAGCAGCCCACCGGCCTCGACGAGTTCGCGCTGCTGTCGCGCGTGGACCCCGACAAGGACGTCGACGGCCTGCACCCGGTGAGCCTCGGCAAGCTGGTGCTCGGCCAGCCGGGCTCGCTCCCGTGCACGCCGGTCGGTGTCATCGAGCTGCTGCGCCGCCACGACGTGCAGATCGCGGGCGCCGAGGTCGTCGTGGTCGGCAGGGGGCTCACCGTCGGTCGCCCGCTCGGACTGCTGCTGACCCGTCGCAGCGAGAACGCCACCGTCACGCTCTGCCACACCGGCACGAAGGACCTGGCCTCGCACGTGCGGCAGGCCGACATCGTGGTCGCCGCCGCGGGAGTGCCGGGCATCATCAGCGCCGACATGGTCAAGCCGGGAGCGGCCGTGCTGGACGTGGGTGTCTCGCGGGTCGGGGGGAAGATCGCCGGTGACGTCGCGGACGACGTGTGGGAGGTCGCCGACTGGGTCTCGCCCAACCCCGGCGGTGTGGGCCCGATGACGCGGGCGATGCTGCTCTCCAACATCGTGACCATGGCCGAGAAGGCACTGGGCTGACGCCTGTGAACGGCCAGTGACCGACCCCGACCACATCGAACCGCCGCTGCCGTCACCGGACCCGGTGCCGGCGCAGCTGCGTCGCTACCCCTCGACGATCGGGGGGCTGGTCTACCTGGTCGTGCTGATCGCCACGTGCGTCGGCATCGGCATCGTCGCCACCGGCAACTGGCGAGTCGGCACCTACTGGATCGCCGGCGGGCTCATCCTGGCCGCATCGGTGCGGCTGGTGCTGCCCCGCCACGACGCCGGCATGCTCGCCGTACGCCACCGGCTCCTCGACTGCCTGATGCTCGCCGGCGTCGGCGCGATCCTGATCTTCCTCGCCACCACGATCCCCAACCAGCGCCTCTGACGCCGACCCGACGGTGTTCGCGACGTTCGAGTCCGAGACCGACCACTTCGGGACCGCGCCCAGCAGACCATGCTCAACTTCCGGGTCCGCGACCTGGAGGCGATGCTCGCCCAGCTGCGCTCCCAGGGGGCGGACGTGGCCGCGGAGACGCAGGCCATGGAGGGCGTCGGTCGATTCGGCTGGGTCACCGATCCCGAGGGCAACCGCATCGAGCTGTGGCAGCCCGCCTGAAAAAAGAGCCGACCCGTCGCACAGCCACACGGCGAGTGTGGTCGAGCGACGGGCCGGCGCCCTGAGCCGTTCGTGAGCGACGGCTCAGCGTCAGATCAGGCCGAGCTCCGTGACCGCGGTGCGCTCGTCGGCGAGCTCGGCGGTGGAGGCGTCGATCCGGCCGCGGGAGAACTCGTCGATCTCGAGGCCCTGGACGATCTCCCAGTCACCGTTCTTCGTGGTGACGGGGAACGAGGAGATCAGGCCCTCCGGCACGCCGTACGAGCCGTCGGACACGACCGCCATCGAGACCCAGTCGTCCTGGGCCGAGCCGGTCAGCCAGTCGCGGGCGGCGTCGATGGTCGCGGAGGCGGCGGAAGCGGCCGAGGACGAGCCCCGGGCCTCGATAATCGCCGCGCCGCGCTTGGCGACGGTCGGGATGAAGTCGCTCTCGATCCAGGCCTGGTCGCCGACGACCTCGGCGGCGTTCTTGCCACCGATCTCGGCGTGGAACACGTCGGGGTACTGGGTCGCGGAGTGGTTGCCCCAGATCGTCATCTTCTTGATGTCGGTCACGGCCGAACCGGTCTTCGCGGCCAGCTGCGAGATCGCCCGGTTGTGGTCGAGGCGGGTCAGCGCGGAGAACCGCTCGCGCGGGATGTCGGGCGCGTTGGTCATCGCGATCAGCGCGTTGGTGTTGGCCGGGTTGCCGGTCACACCGATGCGTACGTCGTCGGCCGCCACGTTGTTGAGGGCCTTGCCCTGGGCGGTGAAGATCGCGCCGTTCGCGGAGAGCAGGTCGCCACGCTCCATGCCCGGGCCGCGCGGTCGGGCGCCGACGAGCAGGGCGAGGTTCACGCCGTCGAAGATCTTCTCGGCGTCGTCGCCGATCTCGACGCCGGCGAGCGTCGGGAAGGCGCAGTCGTCGAGCTCCATGACGACGCCCTCGAGCGCCTTCAGCGCGGGGGTGATCTCCAGCAGGCGCAGCTCGATCGGGCGGTCGCCCAGGGCGCCGCTCGCGAGGCGGAACAGCAGGCTGTAGCCGATCTGGCCGGCCGCGCCGGTGACGGCGACCTTGAGGGGAGTAGAGCTCACGACGACTCCTTGTCGACAAAACGATGGGGGATCCGCGGCCGACGCTAGCAGCGCGCGGACACCCCGGCGACGGAGGGTTCAGCAGGCGTACGCGTCCCGTGGGGCATGCTGGCGCCATGTCAGCCAGGCGGGTCGCGGTCGCCGTGGCGGCGGTTCTCGTGGCACTTCTGGCCTGGGCCACGTGGACCGGACGCGCCGGCGGGCCGCCCACGATCGACCCGTCGGGGGTGGACGGTCTCGCGGTCCCGACCCCGTCGGCCGACCCCGCCGACTTCGTCGCGGCGGTCGACAACCCGTGGTTCCCGCTCGAGCCGGGCACGGTGCGGACCTATCGCGTGCTGGACGTCGGGGGCACCCGGACGGAGACCGTCACCGTCACCGGGGACACCCGGGTGGTGCAGGGCGTGACGACCATCGTGGTCCACGACGTCATCACCGGCATGGGCGGACGGGTCGTGCAGGACTCCCATGACTGGTACGCCCAGGACGTCGCCGGCAACGTCTGGCACTTCGGCGAGGCCGGCACCCGGAGCTCGTGGGAGGCCGGGGTCGACGGTGCCGAGGCCGGCCTCGCCATGCCGGCGACTCCGCGCGTCGGCGACGGCTTCCGGCAGGAGTACGCCGCGGGCGCGGCCGAGGGCGTCACCGAGGTGCTGTCGCTGGTGGAGCGGCGCAGCGTCCCGGCGGGTGTGTTCGGCGACCTCGTGCAGACCGAGGAGACCACGCCGCTGGACCCCGGGTCGGTCCAGCGGCGCTACTACGCGGAGGGTCTGGGTCTCGTCTACGTCGAGAGCGTCGCCGGCGACTCGGGCATCGTCGAGCTGGTCGACGTCACTCCTGCTGGGGAGCCTGCCCACTGACCGGCGGGTCCTGCTGGTTCCACTGCTCCTGGAGCCGGTCCGGGGCGCCGTAGCCGGGGACGGCACCGGTGGCTGGGCGGCGGAAGGCCAGACCGGATCCGGGCACCGGGTCCGTGCCGTGGCCGAAGAGCAGCGGGTAGGCCAGGCCGGCCAGGGTGGCGCCGAGCAGCGGCGCCAGGAAGAACAGCCACAGCTGGATGATCGCGTCGCCGCCGGCGAAGATGCCCACCCCGAACGAGCGGGCCGGGTTGAGCCCGGTGCCGGTGGCGGCGATCGACGGGAAGTGGAGCATCGTCAGCGTGAGTCCGATGGCCAGTGGTGCCAGCCCGGGGTGCTCGTTGCGCGCGTCGGTCACGGCCAGGATCACCCACACGAAGATCGCGGTCAGCACCAGCTCGAGCAGCAGGGCTGCCCACCAGGCGTAGCCGCTGCCCTCGTCGCCGAACCTGTTCTGCGCGAAGTTGCCGGTGGCGTCGAACCCCTCGAAGCCGTGCATCAGCGCAAAGAGCAGCGTGCCGGCCACGAGTGCGCCCGCGAACTGTGCGGCGACGTACGCCGGCACCTGGGCCCACGACAGCCGTCCGCCGATCGCGGCCCCGACCGTGATCGCCGGGTTGAAGTGGGCGCCGGAGACCCGCCCGAGGGAGTAGGCCATCACCATCACGCTGAGGCCGAAGGCCAGAGCGATCGCGACGGTGTCCCCGCCGCTCAGGAGTGCAGCGCCGCAGCCGACGAAGACGAGCACGAACGTGCCCAGGGCTTCGGCTGCGAGCTTCTGCGAGGTTGTCGATGCGTCTGCCATGTGGAGCCGCCTCCTCGTGCACGTGGTCCCGCCATACGGGAGCCAGCCAAATTCTAGTCCCGCGGACGGCCCGTTGCCGGGAGCGTGGACGGGTGCGAGGCTGGGCGGGTCGAGCCAGTCAGGTATCTTGACGTCAAGGAACTTTCCCCTCGCTCCAGGAGTCCCCGAAACCCATGGCCAAGATCATCTACACGCACACGGACGAGGCGCCGCTCCTCGCGACGTACTCCTTCCTGCCGATCATCCAGGCGTACGCCGCCAAGGCCGGTGTGGAGGTCGAGACGCGCGACATCTCGCTCGCGGGCCGCATCATCGCCCAGTTCCCCGACCGCCTGACCGAGGAGCAGCGGGTCGACGACGCGCTCGCCGAGCTCGGCGAGCTGGCGAAGACGCCCGAGGCGAACATCATCAAGCTGCCCAACATCTCCGCCTCCGTCTCGCAGCTCAAGGCCGCGATCAAGGAGCTGCAGGGCAAGGGCTACGACCTGCCGGACTACCCCGACGACCCGAAGTCCGACGAGGACAAGGACACCCGGGCGCGCTACGACAAGACCAAGGGCTCGGCCGTGAACCCGGTCCTGCGCGAGGGCAACTCCGACCGGCGCGCGCCGCTGTCGGTCAAGAACTACGCCCGCAAGCACCCGCACTCGATGGGTGCCTGGACCCCCGAGTCGAAGACCAACGTCGCGCACATGACCGCCGACGACTTCGCGTCGAGCGAGAAGTCCGCGGTCCTCGAGGCCGACGGGTCGCTGCGCATCGAGCTCGTCGGTGACGACGGCACCACCACGGTCCTGCGTGAGTCGGTCCCGGTCCTGGCCGGCGAGGTCGTCGACGCCACCGCGATGCGGGTCGCCGCGCTGCGGGAGTTCCTCACGGCGCAGATCGCCCGCGCCAAGGCCGAGGACGTCCTGTTCTCGGTGCACCTCAAGGCCACGATGATGAAGGTCTCCGACCCGATCATCTTCGGCCACGTCGTGCGCGCCTTCTTCCCCGACGTCTTCGCGGAGTACGGCGAGGCGCTCGCCGCCGCCGGGCTCAGCCCCAACGACGGCCTGGCCGGGATCCTCGCCGGTCTCGACAAGCTCGAGGACGGCGCGGCCATCAAGGCGGCCTTCGAGAAGGGCATCGCCGACGGCCCGCAGATGGCCATGGTCGACTCCGACAAGGGCATCACCAACCTGCACGTGCCCTCCGACGTCATCGTCGACGCCTCGATGCCCGCGATGATCCGCACCTCGGGCCACATGTGGGGCCCCGACGGCAACGAGGCCGACACCCTCGCGGTGATCCCGGACTCGTCGTACGCCGGGATCTACCAGGTCGTCATCGACGACTGCCGCGCGAACGGCGCCTACGACCCGGCCACGATGGGCTCGGTGCCGAACGTCGGGCTGATGGCCCAGGCGGCCGAGGAGTACGGCAGCCACGACAAGACCTTCGAGATCCCCACCACCGGCACGGTGCGCGTGGTGGACACGAAGGGCGACGTGCTCCTCGAGCACGTGGTGTCGAAGGGCGACATCTGGCGGATGTGCCAGACCAAGGACGTGCCGATCCGCGACTGGGTCAAGCTCGCCGTCACCCGCGCCCGCGCCACCGGCGTCCCGGCGATCTTCTGGCTGGACGAGAACCGTGCCCACGACGCCAACCTGATCGCCAAGGTCAACGCCTACCTCCCCGAGCACGACACCGACGGCCTCGACATCCGGATCATGGCTCCCGTCGACGCCATCGCGTTCTCGCTGGACCGGATCCGCAAGGGCGAGGACACCATCTCGGTCACCGGCAACGTGCTGCGCGACTACCTCACCGACCTGTTCCCGATCCTCGAGCTCGGCACCAGCGCCAAGATGCTGTCGGTGGTCCCGCTGATCAACGGTGGCGGCCTCTTCGAGACCGGCGCCGGCGGCTCGGCGCCCAAGCACGTGCAGCAGCTCGTCAAGGAGAACTACCTGCGCTGGGACAGCCTGGGTGAGTTCCTCGCCCTCGCGGTGAGCTTCGAGCACCTCGCCCAGAGCACCGACAACAAGCGGGCGCAGGTCCTGGCCGACACCCTCGACCGGGCCACCGGCACGTTCCTCGACGAGAACAAGTCGCCCTCGCGCAAGGTCGGCTCGATCGACAACCGCGGCTCGCACTTCTACCTGGCGCTCTACTGGGCCCAGGAGCTGGCGAAGCAGACCGACGACGCGGAGCTCGCGGCCGACTTCGCCGCGCTGGCCGAGACGCTGGCCGGCAGCGAGGAGCAGATCAACGACGAGCTGATCGGTGTGCAGGGCCACCCGGCGGAGATCGGGGGCTACTACCGTCCCGACGACGCGCTGGCCGAGGCCGTCATGCGCCCGTCGAAGACGCTCAACGAGGCCCTGACCACGCTCGGCTGAGCGAGTCAGCACTCCTGCGATGACGGCGGCGGCTGGAGACCCGGGCACACCGGGGCTCCAGCCGTTGCTGCATGACCTCGCCTCGTGCGTGGCGGCACCGGCGTTCCTGCTGGCGTCGCCCGACGGCCAGATCCGCCCGGGCGGGCTGACCGGGTGGTACGCCGACGACGTGCGGGTGCTCGACGTGCTGGAGCTGTCGCTGGACGGCAGCGACCTCGAGCTGGTCCGGGCGGCGAGCCCGACCGCAGACCGGCAGGAGTTCGCCTACGTCGCCCGCGGGCTGAGCCGCGGCCGGCACGACCCGACCGTGGTGGTCGAGCGGCGACGCGAGCTCACCGCCGGCGGCCTGGTCGAGGAGGTCACCGTCTCCTCGGTCGACCAGGACCCGGTCGACGTCACGGTCCGGCTGGCGCTCGGCAGCGACCTCGCCGCGATGTCGGTGGTCAAGCAGGGCGGCGCGGGGGAGCGGGTCGAGCCGGGGACGGCCTGCACGTTGCGGGCCGAGCCGCAGCCCGAGCCCGACGACCAGGGGCGTCTCGTCTGGCGGCGCCGGCTGGAGCGTGGCGACCGGGTCGAGGTCCGACTCACCGCCGTCGTCGAGACCTCCGGCCAGTTCCAGTCGGGGCTGCCCGCACCCTGGTCGCCGGACGCCGGCGTCGACGCGCCCGACATCCGACTGCGGCGCACGGTCGAGCAGAGCCTGACCGACCTCGCCGGGCTGCTCCTCGCCGACGAGGGGGACCGCTTCCTCGCCGCCGGCAGCCCGTGGTTCCTCACCCTCTTCGGGCGCGACTCGCTGTGGGCCGCCCGGATGCTGATCCCGCTCGACACCGGGCTCGCCCTGTCCACGCTCCGCGTCCTGGCCCGGAGACAGGGCACCCGGGACGACCCGTCGACGGAGGAGCAGCCGGGCAAGATCCTCCACGAGGTCCGCAACGCGCCCCTCGACCTGGGCGACCAGGTGCTGCCACCCCTCTACTACGGCAGCGTCGACGCCACCGCGCTGTTCGTGGGCACGCTGGCCGAGGCCCACGCCTGGGGAGCCGACGACGGCGAGGTGGCCGCGCTGCTCCCGGCCGCCCGGCGCTGCCTGGAGTGGCTGCTCACCCAGTCCGCCGAGTCCGGCTGGCTGCGCTACGTCGACCACACCGGCCACGGGCTCTCCAACCAGGGCTGGAAGGACAGCGCGGACTCCGTGCAGTTCGCCGACGGCACGCTCGCCGAGCCCCCGATCGCCCTGTGCGAGGTCCAGGCCTACGCCTACGAGGCCGCCGTCCGCGGTGCCGAGCTGCTGGCGGCGTACGACGAGCCGGAGGTGCCCGGGCTCGCCGCCTGGGCCGCCGACCTGCGGACCCGCTTCGCCGGCGAGTTCTGGGTCGACTCCCCGGACGGCGGCCACCTGGCCATCGCCCTCGACAGCGAGGGCCGGCCGGCCGACTCGGTGACCTCCAACATGGGCCACGTGCTCGGCACCGGGATCCTCGACCCCGACCGTGCGGCCCGGGTCGCGGAGCTGCTCGGCAGCCCGGCCCTCGACTCGGGGTTCGGCCTGCGCACCCTCGCCGCGGACGCGCCCCGCTTCTCACGGCTCTCGTACCACGGAGGCACGGTGTGGCCCCACGACACCGCGATCGCCGTCCGCGGCCTGGTCGCCGAGGGGCACCTCGACACCGCGGCGGCGCTCGGCGCCGGGGTGCTGGCCGCGGCCGAGGGGTTCGGCTACCGCCTGCCCGAGCTGTACGGCGGAGACGCCGCCGCGGACGTGCCGTTCCCGATGGCCTACCCCGCCGCCTGCCGCCCCCAGGCGTGGTCGGCCGCCGCCCCGCTGGCCGTGCTCCTTGCGCTGACCGGCGTCCGGGTCGACGCCGCCCGACGCCTGGTCACGCACCCGGCCCGGACCACCACGAGGCTGGGCGCGTTCAGCCTCCGCGGCCTGCGCCTCGCCGGCTCGGACCTGAGCATCCACGTCGCCGCCGACGGGGCGGTCCGGGTGGAGACCGGGGCGTCCGGAATAGACGGGCCGACCTGGGTGGTTGCAACCTCTGAGTGACTCGCTGCGTACGCCGTCAGCACCCCACCCGCCCGCCTGGCTCCAGGAAGCAACGCGCATGACGACGACCGCAGCCCACCCCACCGACCTCGACACCGGACGCGCCGCCCACTTCGGCCTGGCCGTCCTCGCCCTCGCCATGGGTGGCTTCGCCATCGGGACCACCGAGTTCGTGACCATGGGGCTGCTGCCCCAGATCGCCCGCGGGGTCGACGTCTCGATCCCGGCCGCCGGCCACCTCATCTCGGCGTACGCCGTGGGGGTCGTCGTCGGAGCACCGGTCCTGGCCTTCCTCGGGGCCCGGCTCCCGCGCCGGGGCCTGCTGATCGCGCTGATGGCGGCGTACGGAGTGTTCAACGCGCTCAGTGCGCTCGCGACCAGCTACCACCTGCTCGCCGTCGCGCGCTTCCTCGACGGGCTGCCGCACGGTGCCTACTTCGGCGTCGCGTCGCTGGTCGCGGCCAGCATGGCCTCGCCCGGGCGCAAGGGCCGGGCCGTGGCCATGGTCATGCTCGGCCTCTCCGTGGCCAACGTGGTGGGAGTCCCCGCCGCGACCTGGCTCGGCCAGCACCTCGGCTGGCGCTCGGCGTTCTGGGCGGTCGGCGCGCTCGCCCTGCTGACGATGGCGATGATCGTCGCGTTCGTCCCGGCCTGCCCGGGGAACCCGGCGGCCACGGGTCGCCGCGAGATCGCGGCGTTCGCCAAGCCGCAGGTCTGGCTCACGCTGGTCGCGGGCGCGATCGGCTTCGGCGGCCTGTTCGCCGTCTACACCTACATCGCTCCGACGATCACCGACGTCGGTGGGCTGGGGGAGTCGGCCGTGCCGGTCTTCCTCTTCGTCTTCGGGCTCGGCATGGTCGCGGGCACCTGGGTCGCGGGTGAGCTGGCCGACTGGTCGATCTTCCGCTCGTTGCTCGGCTCATCGATCGGCCTGGGCGCCGTGCTGCTGGTCTTCTGGGCGGCGGCCCCGCACGGCTGGTGGGCCCTGCCGGTGGTCTTCCTGATCACCGTGGTCGGCTCGGTGCTGGTGGTCAACCTGCAGCTACGGCTGATGGACGTCGCGGGTGACGCCCAGACCCTGGGCGCGGCCATGAACCACGCGTCGCTCAACCTCGCCAACGCCCTGGGGGCGTGGCTCGGCGGCCTGGTGATCGCGGCCGGCTACGGCTACCGGTCCACCGCACTGGTCGGCATCGTGCTGTCGATCGGCGGCTTCCTCGTGGTGATCGCGTCCGCGACGGTTCACGTGCGCGGCGCGAGCTCCTCGGCCAGCAGGTCGTAGAGCGCCATGTCCTCGCGGCCGTCTCGCACCCACGCGCCGAGTCGCTCCACGGCGTACTGCCTGAAGCCGTTGGCCTCGATCACCCGGCGCGAGCCGACGTTGTCGACGCCAGCGAACGCGGTCACCCGCCGGACGCCCAGCTCCTCGACGGCGTAGCGCACCACGGCGGCCGTCGCACGGGTGGCGACCCTGCGGCCGCGGGCCTCGGGGTGGGTCCAGTAGCCGACCTCGCACTCGACGTCGGGGGTGTAGTTGAACCAGCCGACCGACGCAAGGACGACGTCGTCGGCCGGGTCGACCACGGCCCAGTTCATCGCGGTGCCGCTGGCCTGGCGCTCCATGGTG